>JAIYDJ010000094.1 GCA_027487575.1 Rhodobacter sp.
ACGCCCTTGGTCACATTGCCCGCCAGTTCAAGGAAATCATCCTCGTCGCGGTTTGCGAATTCGGCATCATAGGTCTCGTCGCCATAGGCAAAGCGCACCGCCTCGCGCACGGGGGTCATATCCCCCGAACGGCGGTATTCTTTCAGCGCCTCGTCGATTTTCAGGCCAAGGCCGCGCGCGGCCCAGCCCATGTGCGTTTCCAGAATCTGGCCGACGTTCATGCGCGAAGGCACGCCCAGCGGGTTTAGAACCAGATCAACGGCGGTGCCATCTGCCAAGAATGGCATGTCTTCCACGGGCACAACTTTGGACACAACACCCTTGTTGCCGTGACGGCCTGCCATTTTGTCGCCTGGTTGCAGCTTGCGCTTCACCGCCCCGAACACCTTGACCATTTTCATCACGCCGGGTGGCAGATCATCGCCGCGGCGCACCTTTTCGACTTTGTCGTCAAAACGGTTGTCCAAGGCGCGCTTTTGCGCCTCGTACTGGTCGTGCAAAGCCTCAACATCCTTGGCGTCGTTTTCGTTTTCCAACGCCAGTTGCCAATACTGGCCGCGCGACAGCGTGCCCAGCAGTTCTTCGTCAATCTTTGCGCCAGCTTTCACGCCTTTGGGGCCTTTGACAGCCACTTTGCCCATGATCAGTGTTTTCAAACGCGAATAGATGTTGCGTTCCAAAATGGTCAGCTCGTCATCGCGGTCGCGGGCCAGACGTTCAACTTCTTCACGCTCGATTTGCAGCGCGCGCTCGTCTTTATCAACGCCGTGGCGGTTGAACACGCGCACTTCTACGATTGTGCCGAACGCGCCGGGTGGCAGACGCAGCGACGTGTCGCGCACGTCGGATGCTTTTTCACCGAAAATGGCGCGCAGCAGCTTTTCTTCGGGGGTCATTGGGCTCTCGCCCTTGGGCGTGATTTTACCCACAAGAATATCGCCGGGGATCACATCCGCGCCGATATAGACAATGCCCGCCTCATCAAGGTTGCGCAGCGCTTCTTCGCCCACGTTTGGAATATCGCGGGTAATTTCCTCTGGCCCCAGCTTCGTATCGCGCGCCGCGACTTCGTATTCTTCGATGTGGATCGAGGTGAACACGTCATCTTTCAGAATGCGTTCCGAAATCAGGATAGAGTCTTCATAGTTATAGCCATTCCACGGCATGAAGGCGACAACCACGTTACGGCCAAGGGCCAGTTCGCCCATGTCCGTGCAGGGGCCATCAGCCACAACTTCGCCGCGCAGAACAGTATCGCCCACCTTCACCAGCGGACGTTGGTTGATGCAGGACGATTGGTTGGAACGTTTGAACTTACGCAGACGGTAGATGTCTACCCCCGGCTCGCCCGGCTCTAACATTTCGGTGGCGCGCACAACGATACGGCTGGCGTCCACTTGGTCAATCACGCCAGCGCGGCGGGCCATAATGGCAGCGCCCGAATCGCGGGCCACAACAGCCTCAATCCCCGTGCCCACAAAAGGCGCGTCCGCTTGCAGCAAAGGCACCGCCTGACGCTGCATGTTCGACCCCATCAGCGCGCGGTTGGCGTCGTCATTTTCCAAGAACGGAATAAGCGATGCTGCAACCGAAACCAATTGCTTGGGCGAGACGTCGATCAGGTCAATCGCTTCGGGCGGGTTCAACATGAATTCGCCCGCTTTACGCGACGAAATCAGATCATCCGTGAAACGCCCTTCGGCATCTTGTGCGGCGTTCGCCTGTGCAACCGTGTGGCGCATTTCTTCGGTGGCCGACATATAGACAACCTCATCGGTCACCTTATTGTCGATCACTTTGCGATACGGTGTTTCGATAAAGCCGTATTTGTTCACGCGGGCAAAAGTGGCCAAGCTGTTGATCAGACCGATGTTTTGACCTTCGGGCGTTTCAATTGGGCACATGCGGCCATAGTGGGTTGGGTGCACGTCGCGCACTTCGAACCCTGCGCGTTCGCGCGTCAAACCACCTGGCCCAAGGGCCGACAGACGGCGCTTGTGCGTCACTTCGGACAGCGGGTTGGTTTGGTCCATGAACTGCGACAACTGGCTGGAGCCGAAGAATTCACGTACCGCAGCGGCCGCCGGTTTGGCGTTGATCAGGTCCTGCGGCATGATCGTGTCGATCTCGACCGAGGACATGCGTTCCTTGATGGCACGTTCCATCCGCAGCAGACCGACGCGGTACTGGTTTTCCATCAACTCGCCGACGGACCGGACCCGGCGGTTGCCGAGGTGGTCGATGTCATCGATTTCGCCCTTGCCGTCGCGCAACTCGCACAGCGCCTTGATGCAGGCGATGATGTCGGCGCGGTCCAGCGTGCGCTGGGTGTCAGGAGCTTTCAGGTCCAGACGCATCGTCATCTTGACGCGGCCAACGGCCGAAAGGTCATACCGCTCGCTGTCGAAGAACAGCGTGTCGAACAGCTGCGAGGCGGCTTCCACGGTCGGCGGCTCGCCCGGACGCATCACGCGGTAGATGTCCATGAGCGCGGTATCGCGGCCCATGTTCTTGTCCATCGCCATCGTGTTGCGGATGTAGGGACCGACGTTGACGTTGTCGATGTCGAGCACCGGAATGTCGGTGATGCCCTGATCGAGCAGCAGTTTCAGGCTGCCGCCTTTCACGCCGCCGTCGCGGTCATACTCCATCGTCAACTCGTCGCCGGCCTCGACCCAGATTTCGCCGGTTTCCTCGTTGATGATGTCTTTCGCGACATAACGGCCGACGATGTTGTCGAAGGGGACCAGAAGTTCGGTAACCTTGCCTTCGTCTTTCAGCTTCTTGACCATGCGCGGGGTCATCTTGTCGCCGGCCTTGCAGATGACCTCTCCGGTGGCGGCATCCACGATGTCATAGGTCGGGCGCGTGCCGGATACACGCTGCGGGAAGAACTTGGTGATCCAGCCCTTGTTCTTCTGATGCTTGAACATCACGGTTTCATAGTAGGCGTCCATGATCGCCTCCTGATCCATGCCGAGGGCATAGAGCAGGGTCGTAACCGGCAGCTTGCGGCGGCGGTCGATGCGCGAAAACACGTTGTCCTTGGCGTCGAACTCGAAGTCCAGCCACGACCCGCGATACGGAATGATCCGGCACGCGAACAACAGCTTGCCCGAGGAGTGCGTCTTGCCCTTGTCGTGGTCGAAAAACACACCGGGCGACCGGTGCATCTGGCTGACGATCACCCGCTCGGTCCCGTTCACGATGAACGTCCCGTTCGAGGTCATCAGGGGCATGTCGCCCATGTAGACGTCCTGTTCCTTGATGTCCTTGACCGACCGGGCCCCGGTGGTTTCATCGACATCGAACACGATAAGTCGCAGCGTGACCTTCAGCGGCGCAGCATAGGTCATGTCGCGCGACTGGCACTCGTCCACATCGTATTTCGGCTTTTCAAGCTCGTACTTGACGAACTCCAGCACGGCGGTCTCGTTGAAATCCTTGATCGGGAACACCGACTGGAAGGTGCCCTGGATCCCTTCGCCGTCGCGCGGTTTTTCACCATCGCCAGACCGCAGGAAAAGATCGTAGGAGGATTTCTGAACCTCGATCAGGTTCGGCATTTCAAGGACTTCACGGATCTTGCCGAAATAGCGGCGGATACGTTTCTGGCCTACAAAAGCTTGCGCCATGGGGGTCGTCACCTTTCATCATTTCGCTGGTGCGCGTTTCGTCGGGCCACGAAAGCACACCGCATGCGAAGCAGGGGGAATAGGTTCCATTCATGCCGCCCGTCCCGCAGGGCAGCTCCCGAACCTGTCCCGCGCCTGAGAAGAAGTTTTTTGCCAAAAACCCCTTCCAAGACGCAGAAGGCCGGGCCCCGGTTTCCCCGGGCCCAGCAATTTTCTTGATCAGGGGCACAGGGCCCCCGCGCGGATCACTTCAGTTCGACCTTGGCGCCAGCTTCTTCCAGCTTCTTTTTCAGGCCTTCGGCGTCGGTCTTGGAAATTGCTTCCTTCACCTTGCCGCCCGCTTCGACCAGGTCCTTGGCTTCTTTCAGACCCAGACCGGTGATGGTGCGGACTTCCTTGATCACGTTGATCTTGTTCGGGCCGGCTTCAACCAGCACGACGTCGAATTCGGTCTGCTCTTCCACCGGGGCAGCAGCCACGGCAGCCGGACCGGCCATCATCACAGCGCCGCCTGCAGCGGGCTCGATGCCGTACTTGTCTTTCAGGATGGTTTTCAGTTCCTGCGCCTGCAGAAGGGTCAGACCGACGATTTCTTCGGCGAGTTTGTTCAGATCAGCCATTTTTCGTTCCGTTCGTTAAGATGGGGGTTCCAACGAGGTGGGGCAAGCCCACGCAGGTCATAGGATGCTTCAAGCGGCTTCCCGCTCCTCGATCGTGGTGAGGATGCTTGCGATGTTCGATGCAGGCGCGCCAATGGCACCGGCGATGGCAGAGCCCGGCGAACCGATGCAGCCGACGATCTGAGCGATAAGCTCTTCACGCGACGGCATGGCCGACACAGCTTTGACACCAGCGGCATCCAGAACCGTATCGCCCATCGCCCCGCCGAGGATGACATACTTGTCGTTCCCCTTGGCATAGGCTTCGGTGACCTTCGCCGCAGCGACGGGGTCCTCCGAGTAGGCGAGCACGGTCATGCCCGTCAGCAGGTCACCCATCTTGAAACCGGGTTTCCCATCGAGGGCGATTCTGGCGAGCTTGTTCTTGGCAACGCGGACGGACCCGCCAACTTCGCGCATTTTCGCGCGCAGGTCCTGCATTTGTGCAACCGTCATACCTGCGTAGTGGGCAACGACCACGACGCCAGAGCTTGCGAAGATCTGGCCGAGTTCATCGACCACTTTCTCTTTTTCGGCTCTATCCACAGTTTCACTCCAAGTGTGGGGGTTGCCCCCCGGCTCATGTAAGTGCCGGGTGAAACCCGACACGTTCGGGTCCGTGACAAGTCCCGAGCCAAAATCACCCGAGGAAACCCCGGCGATCGTCGCATCGAACCCCATCTCAGGCAGGAGATTAAGCAAGGTCGCCCTTGCACCCACCGTCTCGGACAAAGTCTGGACAACCTGCGGGACGAATCACGCAGGCTGACCATTGCAGGGGAATATCGGCTGCGCGCGGGAAAGCCAAGCCCCGAAAGGAACGCCGCAAAGGCTGCCGTCAGGCCGGTTCGGCCTGCAGCGCATCACCAAGCCCGCGCAGGTTTCCGCGGCTGACCTGCTTGCGGAACTTGTCGCGCTTCCACTTTGAGAACAAGGGCCATTGCGCCACATCGGCCACGGCAAAAGGCGCAAGGCGGGCCGGATAGCCCTGTTTCCACAGCATGAAGGGCAGCGAAATCTGGTCGCGGCGCGAAAAGCTCTGGAAATGGTCGTACCAGGTCTCGTTGAAGGCATCGGTCGCGGGATCGCCCATCTTCTGGATCATCAGGGTGTTGGTGAACAACCCCTGTTCTTCGGGAAAGCCTTCGGCCTTGTAGTAGCGGACCTGACGGCGATAGTCGGCGCGGCTGATCTTGCCCTTGACCAGACACAGACGCGCCTCTCGATAGGCGCAGCTGCGCCTTCCGTGGTCAAACAGATAGCGGCCGGGGGGCGCGCCTTCGGGATGGCCGCGTTCGATTTCGGCAGCGATGGCCTGCGGCGCGGCCAGCAATACAGCCGAATTGTCGATGTAGATCACCCAGTCATAGGTGCGGAAGAACAGATGCGGACACATCTTGGCCAGCCGCGACATCCGCCCCGGATCGGTTTCGGCGTCGCTGTCGGGCCGCATCATCGTCACGCCGGGCACGTTGAGCGCCGCATGATCCGTCACCACCATCCGGTCATAGCCGATGCCACTGCCGGTCGCCTGCGGATTGAAGGGTTCGTGAAAGCCGAAATAGCAGGAATAAACCAGAATCCGCGGACCGACCTGCTGATGCGGTACGTCGTCGAAGGCTACGTGTTTCATGCCTGCGCCCCGTTTGCCTGGAACACGATGGTGCGGATCGGGCGGTTGCGATGCTTGCCGCCTTCAATGACGCGGACAACCCGGCCAAAGCGGCCACACACCCGGTCGAGCATCGCGCACAGCGCGGCTTCCGAAATACCGAACGGGTCCATCGCGGATACCCGGCCGGGCTGATAGTTCCAGCCATGATCCAGCAGCAGGAAGCCCCCGGGCGTCAGGCAGCTTGCCCAGCCGTCAAAGGCGCGTTCGGGGTCGTGGGCGTGGTCCCATGAATTCGAATAGACGAAATCCATCGCACCGACCCAAGCCGGATCGACATCGTGGAAGTCCCATTGGATCGTGAAGGGAAAGTCGGTCGCGGTATCAGAGATTTCAGTGCCGAAGACCTGCGCCTGCGGGCCCAGATGCGTGCGGAACCACACTTGTTCATTCCCGCGCCGCGTGCCGTGGCAGATGCCGGTGACGGGCAGCGCGCCCTGTTCCAGCATGTAGCCGGCGAGAACCGCGATGTGGTCTTCGGGCACCCACTGGCTGTCGATCTTCATCTTGTTGGCGGCGGTCTGCAGCGCGCGGTACAGGTCCAGATCGACCGTGTCGCCACTGCCATAGCGAAACAGCCGCATCTCGCCGGTATCCAGAATTTCGCCCGTCCCCGCCCGCATCGCAAGCAGTTCGGGCAGCCGCTTTTTCAGCAGCCGCATGTCGCGGTTGTCCATGGTCGCTCCTGCTCGTACAGGTCTGAAGCCTGCTTTCCCCAGAAGTTAACCACAGTGCGCCCGGCGCTCAAAGAAAAAGGCCGCCCGAAGGCGGCCATTCCCGAAATGTGTTGTTATTTTGACGCTTTGACGGCCGAAGCTAACTCAGTTTCCGGTGGCCGAGGTCAGATCGACCGAAACACCCGGGCCCATGGTCGAAGACACCGACACCTTGCGCAGGTAGGCCCCTTTGGCCCCCGTCGGCTTGGCGCGGGTCACGGCATCGACAAAGGCGCGGATGTTCTGCGCCAGTTTGTCATCGTCGAACGACACCTTGCCGACGCCGGCATGGATCACGCCGGCCTTTTCGACCTTGAACTGCACTTCGCCGCCCTTGGCATTGGTGACTGCGGTCGTCACGTCCATCGTGACCGTCCCGACCTTCGGGTTGGGCATCAGGTTGCGCGGGCCAAGGATCTTGCCCAGACGACCGACCAGCGGCATCATGTCCGGCGTCGCGATGCAACGGTCGAAGTTGATGTTGCCGGCCTGGATGTCCTGCATCAGGTCTTCCGCACCGACGATGTCTGCTCCGGCCGCCTTGGCTTCATCGGCCTTGGCACCACGTGCGAACACGGCGACGCGGACGGTCTTGCCGGTGCCATGCGGCAGGCTGACCACACCGCGGACCATCTGGTCGGCGTGACGGGGATCAACCCCGAGGTTCATTGCAACTTCGATGGTCTCATCGAACTTGGCCGACGACGCCTTCTTCAGCAACGACACCGCATCTTCGACCGTGATCAGGGCCTTGCCCGCAACGGCTTCTTCTGCCGCGCGCATACGCTTTGAAATCTTTGCCATGACTTACCCCTTGACCTCGATACCGCAGGACCGGGCAGAGCCCATGATCGTCTGCATCGCTGCCTCGATCGAGTTGGAATTCAGATCCTTCATCTTCGTCTCGGCGATGGTGCGGATCTGCGCGATGGTCACTTTGCCCGCGACCGTGTGGCCCGGCTTGACCGATCCCTTGGCGCGGTTGCGTTTGCCGACCTGCGGCAGACCGGCGGCCTGTTTCAGCAGGAACGACGCGGGCGCCGTCTTGAATTCCAGGCTGAACGACTTGTCCTGATAGTAGGTGATGATCACGGGCGTGGGCGTGCCCGGGGTCAGGTCGGCGGTGCGCGCGTTAAATTCCTTCACGAACGCCATGATGTTCAGGCCGCGCTGACCCAGCGCCGGACCGACCGGCGGGGACGGGTTCGCCTGACCCGCTTTGACTTGCAGCTTCAGGCTGCCGATAATCTTCTTGGCCATCTGGCCTCTCCTTTTTCACTGCGCCAGACGGCGCGGTTTAGTGGTTCGGTCCGTCACCGGGTTTGCCCGGCGCTCGCCTCCCACGCGATGCACTCAGATCGGGGCCACTCAGGACCCCTTGGTGACCTGCGTGAATTCCAGTTCCACCGGGGTCGCCCGGCCGAAGATCGACACCGACACCTTGAGCCGGTTGT
Organism: Rhodobacter sp.; assembly: GCA_027487575.1. GTDB lineage: Bacteria > Pseudomonadota > Alphaproteobacteria > Rhodobacterales > Rhodobacteraceae > JAIYDJ01. The sequence continues at coordinate 8,137 of JAIYDJ010000094.1, forward strand.
GGCCTTCGTCGATCTCTTCGACCATTCCGTCGAAGCCTTCGAACGGGCCGTCGGTGACCTTGACCTTTTCGCCGATGTCGAAGCGGATCAGGTTGCGCGGCGCTTCCAGACCTTCCTCGACACGGTTCAGGATCTGGTTCACTTCGGCGTCGCGCATCGGCATCGGCTTGCCCTGCGGACCGAGGAACCCGGTCACCCGGTTGATCGAGGAAATCAGGTGGTAGCCCTTGTTCGACATCTCCATCCGCACCAGCACATAGCCCGGCATGAAGCGGCGTTCCGAGGTCACCTTCTTGCCGCGCCGGACCTCCAGCACTTCTTCGGTGGGCACCAGAACCTCGTCGATCTCGTCTTCGAGGCCCGCCTCGGTCACGGCAGTTCTGATCTGTTCGGCGACCTTCTTCTCGAAGTTCGAGAGGACGCTAACCGAATACCACCGCTTTGCCATGCCACGCCATCCTTGCCAGATCCCGGAACGCTGCCCGGGGAAGTCTTTTCGTTTCAGACGCTTGCCGCGCCTCCCGGAATGAAAACAGCGCGCAACTCGAATCGTTGCGCGCCGGTTTCGGTCGGTCTAGGGCCGCAGATAGACCCCCGCCCCCCGCATTTCAAGTAAAATCAGCGTCTAGAAGCTGGCCAGAACCGCCGTCAGGCCCGACCGGATCGCCAGATCGACCAGACTGAAGAACACCGCCGCCAGCGCCGCCATGATGAACACCATGATCGTGGTCAGCACCACCTCGCGCCGCGTGGGCCAGACCACCTTGCCGACTTCGGCACGGACCTGCTGCATGAATTGAAGGGGGTTCGGGTTGGCCATGCCTGCGATCTTTCGGTTGCTTGGGTGGGCAGATACGCGCTTGGGTCGGGGAATTCAAGCGGGTTGCCGCTGCACCCGGCGTACACCCCCTGACGCAAGGGCCCGCGCGGTCTGGCGTGGATGAGGGCCATTCGCCTATCGGGCGCGGCATAGCCGGAGTGGGCCGCCGGGGCAAGTAAGCTGTCAGCACACAAATCACCTCTGACCTGGTGCCGGATTGACAGCGCAGGATACAAAGTCACTGACACGGCTTTGGAAGTCCATCGCGCCATCAAGATATTGTCGAAAATAGAACATTGTCACACCGACCCCCCGACTGAAGAAATAGTGATCGCATGCCGGATGCATAAGATCGGGACTGAACGGTGGATCGCAATTGATGACCGCGTTCAATTGCCCACGGTCATCCCGCGACACATAGATATCATCAATTGGTGACGCCGATTTGCTTGACCCTTCGGTATCAAGCCATTCAAGGCCATGCACTTCGCCGAGAGAGCCGGGAATTTCGGAAATCTCTGCTTTTGCACCGAACTGGGCAAAGCCGATTGCGATTTCCTCAAGAGGGATCATCCACCAAATCCTGACAAACAAATAATCCCACCGACCTTCATTCTTTCGGGTAAGTGTCTCTTCTGGGGAAACAGGCGCAAGTGTTTCCATGTCCAGACGAAGATGGAATGAGCCATCCTCATATCCGCCAATCATCTTCGGATAGATTTCCCAGTATTCCTTTGGCAGCCTGATGCCGATCCGACTGCCATCTTCGGGAAGGATCAGGATGTTTTCGACCAGATCGCCAAACGCGCCCGGTACCCGGCATGCATCGTTGGCGAAGGCTGCGTTAGTGTTGGGTAAATGCAACAGAAGAAAGACAATATAGACTTTTCCAAGGTGGCTCTTCCTTCGATCAGCACATCGCCACAGAACCGTCTTGCCAAGTCGATGGTGTGCCGCCATCGCATCGCGCAGCCCGTTAATTCCCGGCGGTAGATTCATCCAACCAAAAAGACCGAAAGGGCCACTAATCGGGAAAGTCACCGATAGGGGTCCGCCGCGTCGCGCAGGCCGTCGCCCATGAAGTTGAAGGCGAGCACCACTAGAAACACCGGCAGCATCGGGAACAGCAGCCACGGATAGAACGCCAGCACCGACACGTCCCGCGCCTCGGTCAACAGGATTCCCCAACTGGTGATCGGCGGGCGCAGGCCGAGGCCGAGGAAGGACAGCGCGGTTTCACCGAGGATCATTCCCGGAATGGCCAGCGTGGCGCTGGCGATCAGGTGCGACATGAAGCCGGGCACCAGATGCCGCCCGATGATCCGCGATTGTCCCGCCCCCATCAGTTGTGCCGCCAGAACGTAATCCTCCTCGCGCAGCGCAAAGAGTTTGGACCGCACGGCCCGCGCGAGGCCGGTCCAGTCCAGCAGGCCGAGGATCATCGTGATGCCGAGGTAGACGACGATCGGGCTCCATGTCACCGGCATGATCGCGGCCAGCGCGAGCCAAAGGGGGATAGACGGAATGGCCTGCAACACCTCGATCACACGCTGGGAGATCAGGTCGAACCAGCCGCCGCGATAACCCGCGATACCGCCGATCACGATGCCGAGGACAAAGGACAGGATGATGCCGAACAGCCCGATGGTCAGCGAGATGCGCGCGCCATAAAGGGTGCGGGACAGCATGTCGCGGCCCAGACGGTCGGTGCCCAGAAGAAACGCCTGCCCGCCTTCCGCCGGGCACATCAGGTGCACATCGCCTTCGATCAGCCCCCACAACCGGTAGGGCGCGCCATGGCAGAAGAACCGCAGCTTCTGCACATCGGTCCGGTCTTCGGTATAGACGCGACGCAGGGTTTCCATGTCCAGAACCATGTCGCGGCCATAGACATAGGGGCCGACGAAACTGCCTTCGTGGAACAGCCGGATGCCCTGCGGCGGGGCATGGATGAAATCGGTGTTGCGGGTCTGCAGGCCGTAAGGCGCCAGAAATTCGACGACCAGGATCATCAGGTACATCGCAGCCAGAAACACGGCGGCAATCACCGCGATGCGGTGCTTGCGGAATTTCCACCACATCAGCCGCAACTGCGAAGCGCCATAGACGCGTTCCTGTTCGGCCGTCATGGCGGTGACGGACTGCGCATCGAACGGCGCATCGGACACATAATGCGGCAGGGGTGCGCCGGGTTCGGGAAGCCAGTTCGTCACTTGGTGCTGCCCCCTGCAAGCCGGATGCGCGGGTCGAGCAGGGCCAGCGCGATGTCGGACACCAGCACGCCGACGACGGACAGAAAGGCCAGAAACATCAGGAACGACCCCGCAAGATACATGTCCTGGCTTTGCAGCGCGCGGATCAGCATCGGCCCGGTGGTCTCAAGACTCAGCACGATCGCTGTGATCTCGGCCCCCGAAATGATCGCGGGCAGGATCGACCCGATGTCCGCGATGAAGAAGTTCAGCGACATCCTCAGCGGATATTTGACCAGACTGCGGAACGGCGCCAGCCCCTTGGCCCGTGCCGTGGTCACATACTGCTTTTGCAGTTCGTCCAGCAGGTTGGCGCGCAGGCGGCGGATCATCCCCGCGGTGCCGGCGGTGCCGATGATGATGACGGGTATCCAGATATGCTCGAGAATCGAGATGAACTTGTCCCCCGACATCGGCTGATTGACGAATTCCTTGTCCATCAGACCGCCGATCGAGATGCCGAACCACAGGTTGGCGAAATACATCAGGATCAGCGCCATCATGAAATTCGGGATCGCCAGACCGATCAGACCCATGAACGTCAGGCCGTAATCGCCCCAACTGTATTGCCGCGTGGCGGAATAGATGCCGATGGGAAAGGCCACCGCCCAGGTGAAGATGATCGTGACGACCGACACGAGGATGGTCAGCCACAGCCGGTCGCCCACGACCTCGGAAACCGGCAGGCGGTATTCGAACGAATAGCCGAAATCGCCGACCAGCAGCCCGCCCGCCCAGTGCAGATAGCGAATGACCATCGGCTGATCAAAGCCATAGCGGACGCGCAGTTCCTCCACTTCGGCCAGATCGGCGTCTTCGCCTGCCGCCTTCAGTTCGGCGATATAGCTTTCGAAATAGTCGCCCGGAGGCAGTTCGATGATGATGAAGACCAGCATCGAAATCAGGATCAGGGTGGGCACCATCACCAGACAGCGCCACAGGATGTAGCGGATCATGCCTGCGCGTCTCCGTCCAGCCAGAAGGTGTCGGGCATGTAGACACCCAGATAGGACGTCGGATCGAAGCCGTAAAAGCCCTTTTCCGGCATGTTCTGCAGACGGGCCGACCGCAGGATCGGCTGCAGGGTTGCGTTGACGATCCCGATCGAAAACACTTGGTCTGCGTGGGCGGCCAGCATTTCATGCCATATCCGGGTGCGTTCGTCCTGCGACCGGCTGCGGAGCCAGTTTTCATACCGGGCAAGCTGGTCGAGTGCGGCGGGCATGTCGGGTGCCTCGCCGGCCTCTCCATGCGACATGTAATATGCCCCCCACAGCGGCCATGACAACAGCGAGTCGCCTGTCGGTGCCAGCGCGGCGGGCGACATGTCTGCGGTGGGCACCCCGTTGTCCATTCCGACCCAGGCCGACATCACGATCTCGCCCGCAAGCGCACGACTGCGGAAGATGTCGCGCTGCGACACGCGGATGAACATGGCGACGCCGACTTCGCGCAGATGGTCGGTGACCAGTTCCAGCACATCGGTTTCGACCGGGCTTTCCCCCGTCGATTCAACGATCAGGTTCATCGGCCGACCATCCGGCAACAGTCGGATTCCGGTGATGTTCCGCTTGTCGAGCCCCGCTTCGTCCAGCAGCGCGCCGGCCTGTTCGGGGTCATAGGCGGCCCAGGCCGTGGCGTATTCCGGCTTGTACAGAGCCGACCCCGGCAACACCGAATCCGCCGCCTCGTTGGCCAGCCCGAAGAACGACACCATGTTCACCTCGTGCCGCGCGATGGCCAGCGACAGGGCGCGCCGCACCCGCACGTCCTGCATGACCGCCCGCCAGACCGGATCGGCGCAATTGAGGTTCGGCACCAGCGCAAGCCGCGATCCTTGCGTGCGCTGCCACAGGTCCACCTTGACCGGCTGGCGCTTTTCGGCGGCCTTCAGAAAGGTGTAGTCGACAAAGTCGATCCCGACCATCTGCAGGTCGCTTTGCCCCGCCCCGGTCTGTGCTGCGATGATCTCGGACGAACTTACGTTCAGCAGGACGCGGTCGATGTAGGGCAACTGCTGCCCGGCCTGATCGACCCTGTGAAAGAAGGCGTTCCTTTCGAACACGAACTGTTCGGCGGGCGGCGGCGTGGTGTTGCGCCACGGGTCCAGCGTCGGCAGGTCCGGATTCTCGGGCCGGTAGGTGCGCGACATCTTGGTGTGCAGGTCTTTCCAGTCATCCACCCGCTGCGCCTCGACATGGGCGGCAAGACTGGCCTCGTCGGCGTAATCGGCGTGGAACTGCTTCATGTAGGCAGCGGGAAGAACCATCACCAGCGGCGACGCAGCGGCAAGCCGCGGCAGGAACCCCGGCATCGGATCTTCCCAGGTGTAGCGCACGGTCAGCGCATCGATCACTTCGAAGGTCGGGCCCTTGCCCATCGAAAGAAGATCGGCGGGAAGCCCGCCCTTGCGCAGCTTCTTGTTCAGAAGGACGTCGTCCCAGTAATACCGGAAGTCGTCCGACGTCAGCGGACTGCCATCCGACCAGCGGTGCCCGGCCCGCAGGTGAAAGGTGAAGACGCGGTCGTCGACCACATCGAAACCCAGCAGGATATCTGGCTGCAGGTTCAGGTTCATGTCATAGCCGATCAGGCGGGCATAGCCGTTGATCGTCATGAACCGGATGTCGCGCTGCCCGGCGATCAATTGCCGGATCGTGCCGCCGCGCACGCCGGTGGTACGGCCCATCGCGGGCAGGTCAATCACCCGGGGCTGCAGCGGCAGGCGGGCGGCGGTGTCTGCATCCGGCGGGGTAGGGGTGGTGGCGAAGGACGGCAAAGGCGCCATCGCCCCGGCCATCAGGCCCAGAAACCCGCGCCGCGGGATCACCGCTTGCACACGAACAGGTTGCGGGCGCGCGGGCGGGAAAAGCAGATGGATTTGCGGTCGGTCACCACGTCATCTCCACCCCGTGCGCAAAAATGCTGTGGCCGATACGGGGCCCGCACGAGTCTGCCAGAGACTAGCCGAGCAGATTTTCGCTGTCTATCGACAAACCCACGAAGTTTTGAAGACAGAGGGACCCTGCCCTAAATGGCCAGTGCCGGACGGGTCTGCCCTTTCATGTCGCGGAACAGCTTCATCACCTGTTCGACATCCGATGCTTCCTCTTCCAGTTCCGCCGCCAATACCGCCGACCGGTTGGCGGCCAGAAGACCCGGCGAAGGCAGATACACGCTTACCTCGTCCCGGATGCCCCGCAGGGTTTCATGACCCTTGAACTCCCATGCGCCTTCGCAATAGGCGATGAAGTCCTCGCTTGCGATGACCTGCACCCCGTATTTCTTGGTCAGGCTTTCCAGCCGCTGAACCTCGTTCACCGCCGCCCCGAAGGCCGAAAAGGTCAAGCGGTGCTTCAGCCCGACATTGCCCAGCATGACATTTCCGACATGCAGGCCGATGCCGAACCGCAATTCGCCGTCACCCGCCGCCTTGCGACGAAGGTTAAGCTCGGCCATCCGGCTTTGCGCCTCGGCCACGGCGTTCAAGGCGGCGCGGGCGGCGACCTGCGACGGCTCGCGGTGGCGGTCGCAGGGATAGGCTGCCAGAAACCCGTCACCGATGAAGGCCAGAATCTCGCCCCCGTTGCCATGGAACGGGGCCGCGATCGCGTCGAAGAACTGATTGAGCGTATCCACATAGTCCTGACGGCCCTCAGCCTCGGCCAGCGCTGTCGAATCCCGCATGTCGCCCATGACCAGAACGGCCCGGATCGTCTCGACATCGCCGCGCCGCACCTGCCCCGACAAGACCCGCTTTCCGGAACTGGGGCCAAGATAGGTCGTCATCATGTTGTCGGCCAGTTTGGCAAGGACAGCCATCTTCGACGCCACGGCCAGGTTTTCCTGCAACCGCAGCAGCGCCTTGATCATGTTGTCGGTAAATCCGCCGGGCCGGTCCGTGGCCCAGGACCCCATCATCCCCTGCCCCGCGCTTTGGTTGAAGGACTGCACGAAGCCCAGATAATCGGTCGCCCCCAGCGCCAGAAGATCGGTGAACACCGGAAACTCGGGCACGTCTTCGGGGTACAGCCTGCGACGCAGATGGTCCAGATCGTTCGACAGCATGTAGAAATGCGGGCTGCGCATGAAGGCTTCGCGGCGCTGGCCTTCATCGGTCGGACGGAACCCCTGCACGGTCAGACCCTGCCCGCGTTTCCAGGTGAACCCCATGGCATGATAAAGCGGGTGCAGCATCGAAAAGCCAAGATGCACGCGGACCAGCGGCATGCCCGCAGCAGCAAGCCGTTCGCAGACACCGCTGATCAGGGTTTCCAGATCGTCACCGCGCAGGGCGGATTGCTTCAGCCACCACGCCACCCGGTCGATCAGCGTGTCGGACAGGTCTTCGGCAACTCGGGTCATCGGGTCCTCGTCAGGAACTGCGGCCCGAGGATGGCGTTCAATCACGTCATGGCTTCGGGGCCGGCTTGTCGGCACGATCAGTGCCCTTACCTGCCTTCATATAGATGCTGGCCTGCGCAATACCAGTGCCTGCGATGGGCCCGCCGCTGTTGGACAGACCTGTCACATCCGCGTGGGAGAAATGTGCAGAACCGGCATGCGCCGCGAAAGTCTGCTAGACTGGCCGCATGCAGATGACCGCCGACCACACCCTTGCCCTGCCCGCCTTCGCGCGGTTCGAAGACGTGGCCGATCCTTCGGTGTATCAACCGCTGCCTGACGACTGGGCGCTGGCGATGGCGGACGTGGTCAGTTCGACCGCCGCGATTGCCGAAGGGCGGTACAAGTCGGTCAACATGGCCGGGGCTGCGGTGATTTCGGCGGTTCTGAATGCGGTGGGGATGAAACATCTGCCCTTCGTCTTTGGCGGCGATGGCGCGTTCATCGCCGTGCCGCCCGTCGCACAGGAGGCGGCGCGCGGGGCACTGGCGGATGTCGGTCGCTGGGTGACGGACGAAATGCAGCTTGACCTGCGCACCGCGCTGGTCCCCTTGGCGGCAATCCGTGCTGCGGGGCATGACGTGCGTGCGGCGCGGTTTCAGGCCAGCACCGAAGTCGGCTATGCGATGTTTGCGGGCGGCGGGGCAAGCTGGGCCGAGGCGCAGATGAAGCAGGGCGCCTTCGCGGTGGCGCCCTCTGCACCCGGCGCGCGGCCCGATCTGACCGGGCTGTCGTGCCGGTGGAACCCGGTCACGACGCGCAACGGCCATATCGTGTCGATGATCGTGGTGCCGGGGCTGGCCGGCTATGACGCGGCCTTCCGGGCGTTTGTGGACCGCCTGCTGGCACTTGCGGGCGAAGGCGCGCGGCAGGGCAACCCCGTTCCCGACGGCGGACCGCCACTGAAGCTGTCGATGGCCGGGGTCGAGGCCGAGGCGCGGCTTGCGAAGGGCTGGCTGGCGCGGATGAAGACACGGGTGGGGGTCACGCTGATCGCGGCGCTTTTGATCGTGCTGCACCGGTTCGACCGGCGTCTGGGTGATTTCGACGCGCGCGAATACGTCAAGGACATTGAACTTAACGCCGATTTCCGCAAGTTCGACGACGGATTGAAGATGACGATCGACGTGACGGGCGACCAGTTGGGCCGGATCGAGGCAATGCTGGCCGGGGCGGCCGCAGAGGGGTTGTGCCGCTACGGTCTTCACACCCAGACCTCTGCCTTGATGACCTGCATCGTGCCCACACCGATGACCCGCGACCACATGCACTTTGTCGACGGGGGGGCGGGGGGTTACGCCGAGGCGGCAAAGCGGCTGAAGGCGGGTGGACCGGCACCGATGCCCGCCTGATCCGGCTGCAACGGCCTGCCAGACCGATCCGTTTCCCATCCTGACCTCTGGCCATCCAGCATCCTGCCGCCGCGCGGCCCCCCACAATCCCCGTTTACGGGTGCACCTTGCTGCGCTAGCGTCGCGCGGGACGGAACCCGGCACAGCGGAGATGGGGATGAGCACGGATCTGCTGAGGATCGAGGGACTGAACATCCGCTTTTCGCTGCTGGGTGGCCCGCTCGATGCGGTGCGTGGGGCCAGTCTGCGGGTGTCGCCCGGCAAGGTCACGGCGCTGGTCGGTGAAAGCGGGTCCGGCAAGTCGGTGATCAGTCAGGCTGTCATGGGCATCCTGCCGCCCATCGCCAAGGCCACCGGGCGCATCCTGTTCGACGATCCGACGACCGAAGGCCCGCCGGTGGACATTCTGACCCTGCCGGTCGACGGCCCGGAAATCCGCCATCTGCGCGGTCGTCGCATGGCAAAGATCTTTCAGGAACCGATGACATCGCTGTCGCCCCTGCACACCATCGGCAACCAGATCGGCGAGGTGCTGGCGGTGCATGACGGGGCCGACGCCGCCGAACAGCGTCGCGCGACGATCGAGATGCTGGGACTGGTGGGCTTTCCGGACCCCAGGCGCGCCGTCGACATGTATCCGTTCGAGCTTTCGGGCGGGATGCGGCAGCGGGCGATGATCGCGATGGCGCTGATCTGCCGCCCGGCGCTGCTGGTGGCGGACGAACCGACGACTGCGCTGGACGTCACCATTCAGGCACAGATCCTTGAACTGTTGCGTGACCTGCAGCGGCAGTTGAACATGGCGATGCTGCTGATCACGCATGACCTTGGCGTGGTGGCAAACGTGGCCGATGAAGTGGTGGTGATCTATCAGGGCCAGATCATGGAGGCCGGTCCGGTCGACACGATCTTCCGCAATCCGCAGCACCCCTATCTGAAGGGTCTGATGGCCGCCGTGCCGCACTTCGACATGAAACCGGGCGAGCGGCTGAAATCGCTGCGCGACATTCCGGTGAACGCGGGCAAACTGCTGGGGCGGACGGATGCGGCCCCGGCGGCGCGGCCCGATGTGCTGCTGTCGGTGCGCGATCTGGTGAAATCCTACACGATCCACAAGCAGGGCTTCTTCGGCACCGCCAAACAGACGGCGGTGCGCGCGGTGGATGGTGTCAGCTTTGACCTCAGGCGCGGCGAATGTCTGGGGCTGGTGGGGGAAAGCGGTTGCGGCAAGACGACCGTGTCGAAAATCCTGATGCGGGCGGTCACGCCGGATGCAGGTTCGGTCACCTATTTCGACGAGAACGGCGCGCACGACCTGCGCGCGGCCGAGGGTGACAGCCTGCAACGCCTGCGCACCCGCATCCAGATGGTGTTTCAGGACCCGGTCTCGTCGCTGTCGCCCCGCATGACGGTGCAGAACATCCTGTCCGAACCGCTGGAGATTCACCGGCGCGGCACGCCGGCCAGCCGTCTGGAAACGGTGACGCGGCTGATGGAGGCGATCGGGCTGGATCGCCGCTATCTGAACCGCTATCCGCACAGCTTTTCCGGCGGGCAGCGCCAGCGGATCGGCATTGCGCGGGCGCTGGCACTGGGGCCTGACCTTCTGATCTGCGACGAACCCGTGTCGGCGCTGGACGTTTCGGTGCAGGCGCAGATCCTGAACCTGCTGAAAGACCTGCAGAAGGACCTTGGCCTGACCTACCTCTTCATCTCGCACAATCTGGCGGTGGTGGACTACATGGCCGACCGGATCGCCGTGATGTACCGCGGCCGGATCGTCGAGATTGCACCGCGGGATGTGCTGATGCGGGCGCCGGTGCATCCCTACACCCGGTCGCTGCTGGCCGCCGTGCCGTTTCCCGATCTGGACCGCCCGCTGGATTTCGCGACATTGCGGCGGGGGGTCGCGCATGACACCTCGGGATGGCCTGTGGCCTTCCACGACGAAGGCGAACGCCATGCGGCGATGGACCTTGGGGACGGGCATTTCGTGCTGGCGCGCCCCGATGCACAGCCCGCCGATCTGCGCGGGTGACCGGCGCGTGCGTCCCTCGGATGTGCACGGGTTCCCCGGCAAGACCGAACCTGATCGGCAGAAGCACGTTCAGGCCTTCCGGCGGCAGATGCCGCAATTTCACGCCGACCGTCTGGGTCAGGCGCGCCATGGCGCGGGCATGTCCCCATTTAAAACCCGGAGCCTCGTTTTGACCCGTTTCCCCCACGTTTCCGGAAGGGAATGACCGATGCCGCGCAGGTTCGAAGACGCCCGCATCCTGATGTACAGCCACGACACCTTTGGCCTGGGGCATCTGCGCCGCTGCCGGACCATCGCCCATGCGCTGGTCGAACAGTACCGCGGCCTGAACGTTCTGATCATCTCGGGGGCGACGATCGCAGGCGCCTTCGACTATCGCAGCCGGGTCGATTTCGTGAAGATACCCTCGGTGATCAAGCTTCGGAACGGCGAATATACCTCACTGGCGGCGCATATAGATCTGGCCGAGACGCTGAAGATGCGCCAGTCGATCATCCGCCACACCGCCGAGACGTTCCAGCCCGACATCTTTCTGGTCGACAAGGAACCGATGGGCCTGCGTGGCGAGGTCGAGGAAACGCTGGCCTATCTGAAACCCAAGGGCGCGCGGCTGGTGCTTGGCCTGCGCGAGGTGATGGACGCGCCGCACCTGCTGGACGCCGAGTGGAAGCAGCGCGACGTCATGCAGAAGATCGGGCACTACTACGACTCGGTCTGGGTCTACGGCCCGCCGGATTTCTATGACCCGCTGGCCGGACTGGACGTGCCGCCTGCCGTGCGCGAAAAGATGTCGTTCGTAGGCTTCCTGCAGCGGTCGGTTTCGGCGGGAGAGGATTCGGCGCACCGCCCGGAAGGGGACTATCTTCTGGTCACCACCGGCGGTGGTGGTGACGGTGCCGATCTGGTCCGCGAGGTGATCGAGGCCTATCAGCAGGACCCGACGCTGACACAGAAGGCGCTGATCGTGCTGGGGCCTTACATGAAAGCCAAGCAGCGGCAGAAACTGACCCGCAAGGCCGCGTCCGTCCCGCACATCAAGGTGATCCAGTTCGACAACCGCATGGAAGAACTGATCGCCGGGGCAACGGCGGTGGTGGCGATGGGCGGCTACAACACATTCTGCGAGATCCTGTCGTTCGACAAGCGCGCGCTGATCGTGCCAAGGGTAGAACCGCGACAAGAGCAACTGATCCGCGCCCGCCGCGCGGCGGAACTGGGGTTGGTCGACATGCTGCTGCCCAGCCAATCCGCCGATCCGCTGCAACTGGCCGCCGCGCTCAAGGCGCTTCCCGCACGGTTGCCCCCGACGCAGGCGGCCGGGGCGCTGACGCTGGACGGGCTGACCCATATCTGTGACATCGTCGGAAGCTGGCTGAACGTCGCCACCGCCGACCGGATGAGCCGGGTCGCAGGCTGATGTCTGCGCGCGGGACGCTGGTGGTGCTGCTGAAGGGCTATCCGCGCCTGTCGGAAACCTTCATCGCGCAGGAACTGCTGGGCCTGCAGCGCGCCGGGTTCGATCTGCATCTGGTGTCGTTGCGCCACCCCACCGACAAGAAGCGCCACCCGGTGCATGACGAGATCACCGCCCCGGTCCTGTACCTGCCGGAATATCTGCATGACGAACCGATGCGCGTGGCGCGCGGCGTCTGGCAATCGTTGCGCAAGACCGGGTTCTGGCCCGCGCTGCGCCGGTTGGGACGCGATTTCGCGCGGGACAGGACGCGCAACCGGGTGCGCCGCTTCGGTCAGGCCTGCGTGCTGGCCGCTGAACTGCCGCCCGGTGCCCGCTGGCTGCACGCCCATTTCATCCACACGCCCGCGTCCGTCGCGGCCTATGCCAGCCGGATCAGCGGGTTGGGCTGGTCGACCTCGGCCCATGCCAAGGACATCTGGACGACGCCCGATTGGGACCTGACGGAAAAGCTGGCCGAAATGACCTGGGTCGTCACCTGCACCGAAAGCGGGCACGCACATCTGGCGGGGCTGGCCGGGCCGCGGGGCACGGCGCACCTCAGCCATCACGGGCTGGACCTGCACCGGTTTGCGCCCCCCGATGCGACCGGCAGCCTGCGGGACGGAACCGATCCGGCAAACCCGGTGCTGTTGCTGTCGGTCGGGCGGGCGGTTCCGAAGAAGGGCTATGACATCCTGCTTGACGCGCTGCACCGCCTGCCCGCGACGCTGCACTGGCGGCTGGAGCATATCGGCGGTGGGCCCGAACTGCAGGCCTTTAAGGCTCAGGCCGATGCGCTGGGTCTGTCCGCGCGGATCGACTGGCGCGGCGCGCAGGACCAGACGGCGGTACTGGCCCGCTACCGAGCTTCAGATGCGTTTGTGCTGGCCTGCCGGATCACCGCCGACGGCGACCGCGATGGATTGCCCAACGTTCTGGTCGAGGCCAGCAGCCAGCGCCTGCCCTGCCTGTCCACCGCGATTTCGGGCGTGCCGGAACTGCTGACCGGTGGGGAAAACGGCCTGCTCGTGCCCCCCGAAGACCCTGTCGCGCTGGCCCTTGCGCTGGAGCGGCTGATCCGCGACCCCGGCCTGCGCGCAAGGCTGGGACATGCCGCCTGCGACAGGGTGAACCTGCATTTCGACCACCACGCCAGCATCCGGCTGCTGACCGACCTGTTCCGCGCCGCAGGATTGGAGACAGCATGACCCGCCGGGTCTTTTTCTATGTGCAGCATCTTCTGGGCATCGGCCATCTGGCCCGGGCCAGCCATGTCGCCGACGCGATGGTCCGCGCCGGAATGCAGGTGACCGTGATCACCGGCGGCGCGCCCGTGGCCGGATTTCCGGGGCCAGGGGTGGCCCATGTCGCCCTGCCGGAGATCCGTGCGGGCGATGCCGGGTTTTCCGGCCTGACCGATGCGGCGGGCACGCCCGTGGGCGACACCTTCAAGGCCAATCGCCGCGACCTTCTGCTGGCGGCCTACCATGCCGCCCGCCCCGATGTGGTGATGATCGAGGCGTTTCCCTTTGGCCGCCGTCAGGTGCGGTTCGAACTGATCCCGCTGTTGCAGGTGATCCATGCCGAAACGCTGCGCCCCCGCGTCGTGGCCTCGGTCCGCGACATCCTGCAGGAACGCGCCAAGCCGGGGCGGGACGAGGAAACCGTAACCCTCGCCCGGACGTATTTCGACCATGTGCTGGTGCACGGCGATCCCGCCTTCGTGCGGCTGGAGGATACGTTTCCCCTCGCGGCAGACCTTGCCGACATGACGCTTTACGGCGGCATCGTCGCGGCCCCCCTGCCCGCCCCCGCGCCCGACCGGTTCGACATCGTGGTGTCGGCGGGCGGGGGCGCTGTGGGGGCGGCACTGCTGAACGCGGCGGCGGGGGCCATCGACCTGTTGCCCGACACGCTGACCTGGTGCCTGATCGGCGGGATCAACATGCCCGAGACGGATTTCGCCTCCCTGCAGGCCCGCATGCCCGCGCACGCCACGCTGACCCGGTTTCGCCGCGACTTTGGCGGGCTGTTGCGCAACGCGACGCTGTCAGTCTCGCAGGCGGGCTACAACACCGTGTGCGATGCCCTGACCGCCGGATGCCGCAGCCTGCTGGTGCCCTTCGCGGCGGGCGGCGAAACCGAACAGACGCTGCGCGCCACGCGACTGGCAGGGCTTGGTCTGGCGCATGTGCTGCCCGAAACCGACCTTTCTCCGGCGCGGATGGCAACCGCCATCGCAGAGGCGCTGACCGCGCCCGCCCCCCTGCCCAATACCCTTGACCTGAACGGGGCGGATGGCGCGGCTCGGCTGATTGCCGATCTGCCCTGACCCTTTGCTGACCGGTCGCTTGCGCCTAGGCCCAATCGCATCGGGCCGCTGTGGACAGGCTGCGCGCAACGCTGCTACGCTTGGTTTTGACCCCTGCAGGACCCGCCCGCCCGATGGAACGCAACCTTTCGAAATACATCTGGACCCACACGCGGCCGCAACAGGTCTGGGTCCTGATGATCGTCCTTTTGTCGATGGTTCCGTACTTCCTGGCGCTTGACCTGCCCAAGCGCATCGTCAACGGGCCGATCACCGGCGGCGGGTTCGAACAGGTCGGGGCTTTGCAGCCGTTCATGGACCTGCGGATCAACCTGCCGTTCCTCGGAGAGGTGACGCTGTTTCCCGGTATCGATCTGGAACGGATGCCGATGCTGTTCGCCCTGTCTGGGGTGTTTCTGGGGCTGGTGATCATCAACGGGCTCTTCAAGCTTTACATCAACACCTACAAGGGGCGGCTTGGCGAACGTCTGCTGCGGCGCATCCGGTTCGAACTGGTGGACCGCATCCTGCGTTTCCCGCCCGAGACGTTCAAGCGGCTGAAGGGTGCCGAAGTCTCCAGCATGGTGAAGGACGAGGTCGAACCGCTGGGCGGCTTTTCCGGTGATGCCTTTGTCACGCCCGTCCTTCTGGGGGGGCAGGCGCTGACCGCGCTGACCTTCATCTTTCTGCAAAGCCTGTGGCTGGGTCTGATCACCGCCACGCTCGTCGCGGTGCAGTTCACCATCATCCCCCGGATGCGCCGCCGCCTGCTGGTGCTGGGGCGCGAGCGGCAGTTGACGGCGCGGCAACTGGCGGGCCGGGTCAGCGAGATCGTCGAGGGCATCGGCACGATCCACGCCTATGACACGTCGAACGTCGAACGCGCCGATGTGGCGACCCGGCTGGGCACCATCTTCAAGATCCGCTTCGACATCTATCAATGGAAATTCCTGGTCAAGTTCATCAACAACTTCCTGTCGCAGGTCACGCCCTTCCTGTTCTATTCGGTCGGCGGGTATCTCGCGCTCAACGGGCGGCTCGACATCGGGCAGCTTGTGGCGGTGATCGGGGCCTACAAGGACCTGCCGGGCCCGCTGAAGGACCTGATCGACTGGGACCAGAACCGGCAGGACGTGCAGGTGAAATACACCCAGGTGGTCAACCAGTTCGCGGTGGACGGACTGCTGGACCCAAAACTGCAGACCCTGACCGAAGCGGTCGATCCAGCGGCATTGCAGGTGCCATTGGCGGCGGTCAACCTGCGGATCGCCGACGATAGCGGCGCCGCGCAGATCGAGCGGCTGAACCTGCGGATCAACCCCGGCGAAGCGGTGGCCGTGGTGGGCGAGGCGGGCCACGGGGCCGAGGCGCTGGCAGAGGCCATCGCCCGCCTTGTCTGGCCCAAGGGCGGCCGGGTCGCCGCAGGGGATACCGACATCCTCGCCCTGCCCGAGGCGGTCACCGGGCGCGGCATCTCTTACGCCGGCAGCGATGCTTGGTTCTTTTCGGGCAGCCTGCGCGAAAACCTGGTCTACCGCCTGAAGCACGCGCCGCTGCGGCCCCCCGAACGCGACCCCGAGGGCAAGAGCCGCCGCGACTGGTACATCGCCGAGGCGATGCGCGCGGGCAATCCCGACTATGACATGGAAAGCGACTGGATCGATTACGCGGCGGCGGGCGTCGACGGGCCGAAGGATCTTCATGCCCGGATTTCGGAAGTGCTGGAGGCGGTGCAACTGGACAAGGACATTATCGACCTCGCGTTGCGATCGACGGTGGACCCGGCGCAGTATCACGGTCTGGCGGCCGATGTCGTGGCCTTGCGCACGGCGCTGCGCGAAGAACTGGCCGCGCGGGGCCTGCGCGACCTGATCGTGCCGTTCCAGCCCGGCAGCTACAACGCCGAGGCGACGGTGGGGGAAAACCTGCTGTTCGGCACAGCCGTGGGCCCGACGCTGCAGAACGCCAACATCGGAGCCAACGCCTATTTCCGGTCTGTGGTTCAGCGCGACGGGCTGGCCGAAGACCTGTTCGCCATGGGGTACGAAATCGCGCAGACCGCGATCGAACTGTTTGCCGACCTGCCCGCCGACCATCCGTTCTTTCAGCAACTGACGTTCATGACGGCCGACGACATTCCAACCTATCAGGCCCTGCTGCAGAAACTGCAGGCCAACGGGTTTGAAACCGCCACCGATGTGCAGCGCAACCTGATCATCCGGCTCAGCTTTGCCTATGTCGAACCGCGCCACCGCTTCGGCCTTCTGACCGACGAATTGCGCGCCAAGATCGTGACCGCACGCCAGCAGTTCCATGAATTCCTGCCGCCCGAACTGCACGACGCGATCGAGCAGTACGACCCCGAACGCTATTCCGCCTCGGCCAACCTTCTGGACAACGTGCTGTTCGGGCGGATCGGCATGAAGCATTCCGACGGCGCCGAACGGGTTCAGGCGGCGGTGCGCGACCTTCTGGTGACACAGGGGCTGACAGAACGGGTCTGCGGCATCGGGCTGGATTTCCAGATGGGAACCGGAGGCAAGCGCCTGACGCCGGTGCAGCGGCAAAAGCTCAATCTGGCGCGGGGACTTCTGGCGCATTCGGACTGGTACGTGTTCAACCGGCCCCTGCAGGGACTGGACCAGCGGGTGCAGGACCAGATCCTGCAAAACTGCCTTGCGCTTTTGCGCGCCGACGGGCGGCAACCCGGAATCATCTGGGTGCTGGCCCATCCGGGACAGGCCGAACATTTCGACCGGGTGGTGGTTTTCAAGGATGCCGCGATGGTAGAGGATGGCACGCGGGATGCCCTTCTGGAACAAGACGGTGTATTCAAACAGTTGCAGCGCGCCTGAGGGCGGACAGCGGCACGGCGGACAGGCGGAGGGTGACATGCTGCTGAAAGACGAAGTGCAGATGCTGCGGCAGGTTCCCCTGTTCGCGGGGGTGGATCCGGGCAAGCTGAAACTGCTGGCCTTCACCTCGCAGCGCGTCAGCTTCGATGAAGGCGAGGTTCTGTTCCATCAGGGCGATGCCGGGGATGCGGCCTATGTGATTCTTGCGGGCAGCGCGGATATCCTGACCGGGTCGGACAAGGGGCTGATCAAGGTGGCCGAGGTCACCCGCAACGCCATCGTCGGGGAAATCGCCATTCTGTGCGACGTGAACCGCACGGCCACCGTCCGCGCCCGTCAGCCGGTCGAGGCGCTGCGGATCGGGAAAGAGCAGTTCCTGAAACTGCTGTCGGATTTCCCCCAGATCACCATCGAGGTGATGCGCGTCCTTGCCGCAAGGCTGAGCCAGACCACCACCGAACTGACCCTTGCCCGCAGCAAGCTGACCGTGCACTAGGGTTCTGATCCCGGTCAGATTTGGCAGGTCATTTCCATGAACGGCGGTCCGGCCGTCAATCCGCTGTCACGTGACCGGTAGCCGGGTCAATCCGGAAATCCCGTGCCGGTAACTGACCCAGATAGCTTTGGATCATCGCCAGAAGCGGTGCCCAGTTCGCGGTGCGGCCCGTGGCACCAAGGTACAGCGCCAGCCTGTCCGCCGGAATCAGGTCGCGCCCGAACGGCCCGCCCATCCGCAACAGGTGCCAATCCTCGATCACCGTCAGCGCCGGTATCTCCTCGCCCCCTGCGACCCCCATGCCGGCCAGCGTCAGCCCGGGCACGGCCGCTGCCAGATCGGCCGGCCACTCCCGCCGCAGAAACCGGCGCCCCACCAGATGGCGCGCATGGGCCGCCAGAAAGCCGCCATAGCTGCCGTGCCCCGCCAGCGTGCCGGGATAGGCCGTGCCCGCAGGCATCGGCATGTTTCCCGCGCCGACCGTCTGCACCTTGATCCCATGGTCCAGCGTGATGATCTTGTAGGCCGCCGGAAAGGCCGCCAGCGACGGCACCGCCACATCCACCAGCCACCCTTCCGCCCCTGCATAACGGGTGGTCGCGTTCAGGTGCAGATGCCCGCTGAAATGCACCCCGATCCCGGTTTCGGCCAGCGCCCGTGCGACGGCGGTACCCGGCGACCGGCGTGCCATCATCGTTTGGCCCAGCAGGGCGTGTTCCGCCGCGCGGCTGTGCGTGAACGCATCAAGCACCGGATAATGCGAGAAGGTCAGCAACCGCTTGCCCTGCATCCGCGCCCGGACCGCCACATCGCGCATCCATGCCACGACAAACGCCTTGTGGCGCAGCATCGCAGGCCAACCCGCCTCGGTCGAGTCGGCAAAGTCACCTTCGCCCGCAGGCCGGTGCCGCCCATACGGAACCCAGACATTGGCATCGATCATCAACAGCCAGACTCCGGGCGCGGGTTCCGCCAGATACGAGGCATCCATCAGGTGCCGTTCAACCGTGCCATCGTCGGACCGGACCGGATACTGCCGCGCGCCGGGGGCCGGATCGCGCCCGAACGGCGTTTCCCAGTGCAGACCGGCGGGGTTGTCGAAGAACCCGGCGCGCGCGATCAACCCCTCTGGCAGACCCGGACAGCGCATCCGGGGTGTCACCACCACACGTTGCGCCGTGGGGTCTTTCCGGTCGGGGTCGCTGGTGAACAGGTCATGGCCCCCCGCCGCATTCACCATCCGACGCGTGCGGTGCCGTCCGGTGTCGGCATAAAGGTCGTGATTGCCCGGCACGGCCCAGAATGTCAGCCCCGATGCCCGCGCCTCGTCCAGAATGCGCTGGAGCGCCTCCAGCATCGCAGGCTGCCCGTCGTCGGTCAGATCGCCCAGCAGCACGACATGCCGGATGCCGCGATCCGCGATGTCGCGCAGGACATGGCGCAGCACCGGGCCGGTTTCGTTGAAGACCCGCGTGGATTTCACCACATCCGACGCCGGGCGCGGCACCGGCGCGGCACCATGGCCAAAGTCCGCGTCCGTGGCATGCAGATGCGCGTCGGCGATCACCGCCACACGGAACGCGGGTTGCCTCATCGGTCCCGGCCCGGACGGAGCGCGGACAGGGGGGCGCAAATCAGCCCTCGCGTATTGCGCCCGCGTTCTTTAGCATCGGCTTCGGGCTGCAGTCCGGCCCGGTTCTGATCGCTGGAAATGCCCATGTCTGCCCACCCCGGACCCCGGTTGACCCTCTGCCTGCGCCCCCTGTCGGCCTTAGCGTGACGTCCGACCTGCTACAAGTCCGCACCTGGGGCACCCGGGGCAGCCTGCCGGTGTCGGGACCGGAGTTCGTGGAGTTTGGCGGCAGCACCACCTGTATCGAGGTCCGCTGCGGGGACCATGTTCTGTTGTTCGACGCAGGCTCGGGGCTGCTTCCGGCCGGTCGCGCCCTGAAGGCCGAAGGGGTGAAACGGTCGCATCTGTTCTTTACCCATTGCCACTATGACCACATCATGGGCCTGCCCTACTACGGAGGATTGTTTGATCCTGCGGCCACGGTCGACCTCTGGTCCGGGCATATGGCGGGGCAAATGACCACGACGGACATCCTCAAGTCCTTCATGCGGCCGCCCTTCTTTCCCGTGACGCCGGACATCTGCCCGGCCCGCATCCAGTGCCACGATTTTGGCGCGGGGGAAGTGCTGCAACCGGAAGAGGGGATCACGTTGCAGACCGGCCGCCTGTCCCATCCGGGCGGGGCGGTGGGATACAGGATCGGCTGGCACGGACGGACCGTGGCCATCATCACCGACACCGAACATGATCCGGGCGTGCTGGACCCGGCCATTCTGGCCCTGATCGAAGGGGTGGACCTGTTCCTGTACGACGCCTGCTATACCGAGGCGGAAATGGGCCTGTTCCGCGGTTTTGGCCATTCGTCCTGGCAGCAGGCGCTGTTGCTGGCGCAGGCGGCGGGGGCGGCGCGGGTGGGGATGATGCACCACGCCCCCTGGCGCACCGACGCCGCCCTGCGCGCGATGGAGGACGAGGCGCAGGCGATCTTTCCCGGTGCCTTCTTTGCCCGCGACGGTCAGTTGATCCGGCCCTGATCCGGTGCCAGCAGGCTGGACAGGCCGGTCCAACGACAGCCGGCGTGCGGCACAGTCAGGGCGAAAAGCCGGTCCATGAACCCCCACGCCGCAGCATCATGCACCAGATGATGCGTCATGAACCCGACATGCGCGCCCGACCCCTGCACCGCGTCCAGCCGCGCCACCAGATCGGCCACCAGCGCCGCCGTGTCGCGCGCGCCGCGATGACCGCGCCAGTCGATCAGATCGACATGGGCGTTGATCCGCACGGGGGCACCTTCAGCCTCGGGGCCAAAGACCGACAGGCCGCGAAACCCCAGCGCCGCCAGTTGCTGGATCAGTGCCGGGTCGATCCGGTTCCACGGCGGTACCAGCACCGGCACCGCCCGCGCGCCATGCAGCCGCCGCAACTGCGCCAATCCGGTGGCAAGCTCTGCCAAGACAACCGGCGCAGGCCGCTCGGGACCCAGTTCGCAGGATTTGCGACCCTGTGCGGCATGATCGGCATGCGACCAGCCATGCAAGGCCACCTCGACGTCAAGACCCTCCAGCCGGTCAGCCAGCGCCTGCCCCGTCGGCTGCGGAATGACGGCGAGGGTCAGCGGCACGCCATGACCCGCCCCCAACGCCAACAGCCGGTCCAGCGCCGGGGTCGGCGCGACCGCATCATCGTCGCGCAGCCAGAACCGGGCCTGCCGCCCCGCCCCCGCCCAACGGTCCAGCGCCGCGACAAGAGGTGAAAAATCGCCGGTCATCGCTGTCCTTCCTTCGCATACACCAGAATGGCATTCAGTCTTGCCGTTGCCGCCAACAGCGAATGCCGTGACATGACCCGTGCCCGCGCCGCCGCGCCCAGACGCGCCCGCAGCGCCCCGTCGCCGATCAGCGCCGCAACCGCCCCACCGAAGGCCGCCGCATCGCCGGGGGGGGTCAGAATACCCGTCTCGTCGGTCACCACCTCGGGCACTCCGGCCACCCGCTGCGCCACAACGGGCAGACCTGCTGCCTGCGCCTCCAGATAGGCCAGCCCATACGCCTCGCCATAGCCGGGCCACAGGTACACCTCGCTTTGCCGCAGATGGTCGGCCACCTGCCCCGCATCACACTGCCCGGCCCATGTCACCCTGTCGTGCATCCCGTCGAACAGCGCCCGCACCTCGGCCTGCATCTCGCCGGCCCCGATGACCGTCAGCCGCCAGTCCGCCTCCGGCAACCCTTTCAACGCCCGCGCCAGCATCGCATAGCTGTCGAACTTGTCGCCCGGCCGCATCATCGCGATGGTGATCAGGCGCACCGGCCCCGCCCTTTCCCGGCGGGGTGCCTGAAACGGCGCGGCGTCGATGAAGGGTGGCAGGTCCGCCACCCGCGCGTCGGGAACGGCCGCCAGAATTCCCGCCCGGTCGCGCGCCGTCAGGCAGATGTTGACCGCCGCCTGTTCCAGCCCGTCCCGGACCGCCGCTTGGCTGGCCGCCCAGACCCCCAGATTGCGCCGCGCGGAATAGGACGATTCCAGCGTGACATAGGGCAACCCGAACCTTTGGCACAGCGGCGGGCCTATCAGATCGGGCGATTTGAAATAGGGATGATAGCACAGCCACAGATCAGGCAGGACCGCCTGCCAACCTAGCGCAATCCGTCGTTGCTCTGCGACCGCGGCCGCCCCGATTTCGGCAGCAGCGATACGGTCGTCCGGATCGCGGCAATAACTGCGCAGGTCCGACGCGAGTGTCACCTCGTGCCCCGCCGCCACCAGCGCGCTGCGCAGCATCCGCGCCATCAGCCGATCGCCCGAGGGGGTCGGATGATCCGGCGATTTCATCGGGGCGTAGAAGGCGATCCGCATCGGCATTCCGTCAGGCAAGGCGCGCTGACGATCCCTAGCCGACTTGTGCCGTTCCGGCAACGCAGGCCCCGCGCCAAGCGGACACAGGCTACTTGGTCAGGATCAGTTTGCCCTGCCGGGTGATCCGCAGGGTGTAGACCTGCCCGTTCAGATGAATCTGTGCCAGCGCCCCGCCCGAGGTCAGTTGCAGGGCATCGTGCAGCGGCGTCTTGTCAGGGCAGAAGGATTGTGCGGGTTCAAGCATTGACATGTCTGAGGCTCCATCGATGAAGGCGGGGGGTCTGCGGGCGTGCCATTGCAATCTCCTCTGGTGGAAAATCGGATCGGCTGGCCCGCACGGGTTGGCTTGGCCTATATTTCCGACAGTTTTAGTCAGAAGTAAAGCCCTTTTGTTTGGGTCAGCCTGAAAGGCCGTCTCCCGGTCAGGCCCGCAAGGCAAAACCCTTGGCGATGTGGTTGCGCACGAACCAGATCATCGCCACGCCCGGCAGCATCGACAGGCAGGTCATCGCCATGACCATCCCGATATCGGTCTGAAACCCGAACATCGCGCCGATGGCCACGGTGATCGGCTTGCCCGCCGTAACGGTCAGGATGCGGGCGAACACCACCTCGACCCACGAGAAGATGAAGCAGAAGAACGCGGCGACCCCGATGCCGGGTGCAATCGCCGGGATCAGATGGCGAAAGAAGAACGACACGCCAGAATGCCCGTCCAGGTAGGCCGTTTCGTCCAGTTCGCGCGGCACGGTGCGGATGAAGCTTTCCAGAATCCAGATCGCAACCGGCAGGTTGAACAGGCAATGCACCAGCGCGATGCCGACCGGCGAATTCACCAGCCCCAGCCGCGCAAACAGGATGAAGATCGGCAGCGACAGCACCACCGGCGGCGTGACCCGGAACACCAGGATCAACAGCAGAAAGTGCCGATCCCCGACAAACCGGTACCGCGCCAGCGCAAAGGCCGCTGGCAGTGCCACCGCGATGCACAAGGCGACATTCAGAAGGACGTAGACCGCCGAGTTCCCGATGGCCGCCCGAAGCGTGGGCGATCCCAGCACTCCCGCGTAGTTCATCAGCCCGAACGTCCCCACCGCAATGCCGTCGCGCCCAAGCGTGGCCGTAAAGCTCAGCAGCACGGCCTGCACCAGCGGCAGCAGGATGAAGGTGGCCAGCAGCATCAGTGCCACCGCCCGCATCATGCCTCACGCTCCTGCCGCCGGACGGCCACGACAAAGGCCCAGACCACGCAAAGGACCAGCAGGAAATACAGCGTCGCCCGTGCCGCGGCCTGACCATAGGAGAAGCCCTTGATCTCTTCGCCAAGCTCGATCGACAGAAACCGCGTCGCATCCCCCGGCCCGCCCGCGCTGATGGCAAAGGCCTCGGTGTAGATCATGAAACTGTCGACAAAGCGCAGGAGGAACACGATGGCCAGTGCGCCTGATATCCTTGGCAATTCGATATACCGGAACACCGCCCACCGCGACGCCCCGTCGATGGCCGCCGCCTGCCGATACGCGGACGGTATTGCCGAAAGCCCGGCATAGGCCAGCACGACAACCAGACCCAGCCAGTGCCAGGTATCCACCATCAGGATCAGCAGCCACGTATGCAGCGCGGTGAACTTGTAGTCGAAACCGACCGCCGCAAGGCCCGGGCCCAGCAGCCCGGTGTCGGCATCGATCAGTCCCAGCCACAGCATCGGAATCATGTTCAGTGGCACCACCAGTGGCAGCGCGCACAGCATCAGCCCCCAGATCGCCCCCCTGCCACAGGTCAGCAGCAGTTTGGCCACCGCGATGCCCAGCGGCACCTGAATGCTTAGCACCAGCGCCGAAAACAGCAGGCTGCGCCCGAACGAGGCCAGAAACCGGTCGGACTGCAGGATCATGGTGAACCAGTCCAGACCCACCCAATGCACATCGCGCACGGTGAAGATGTCATGAAACCCGTAGTTGATCACCGTCAGAAGCGGCAACGCGCCCACAACGCCAAGCAGTCCCAAGGCGGGAAGCAGCAGCCACCAGGCGCGATTGTCATAGGGCCGCATCGCGCCTCCGGGATTGTGCGTCTGATGACCAGGGCGGGTCGCCAGCCGTCGCAGCGGCAAGGCTAGAAGACGCCACCGGCAGGTTCAACCCCCATGGCGTCACCCGCAAATCCGACTCGCGGCGCGCCTGCGCCGTCAGACCGAAGCCCCGAACGTCTTTTCCACAGAACTGCGGTGCAGTTGATAGGCGCCGTCGCTGCGGGAAATCAGGGTGTAGAACATCGGGACCACGAACAGGGTAAAGAACGTGCCCACCAGCAGACCGGCAAAGATCACCAGCCCGATCGCCTGCCGCGCTGCGGCCCCCGCACCTTCGGCAATGATCAGCGGCACCACCGCCAGCGCCATCGCCGCCGTCGTCATCAGGATCGGGCGCAGCCGGGTTTTGGCGGCGGCCACGATCGCCTCGCGCCGCGACATGCCAAGTTCGCGCTGCTGATTGGCGAATTCCACCATCAGGATGCCATGCTTGGTGATCAGCCCGATCAGCGTGATCAGCCCGACCTGCGTGTAGATGTTCAGCGTCCCCAGCCCCAGATACAGCGGCAGCACCGCCCCGAAGATCGACAGCGGCACCGACATCATGATGATGAACGGATCGCGGAAACTTTCGAACTGGGCCGCCAAGACAAGGTAGATCACCACCAGCGCCGCCGCGAAGGCCAGAAGGATGGTGTTGCCTTCCGATTTTTCCAGCCGGGACTGCCCGGAATAATCCACGAAGAACCCGTCGGGCAGCGTTTCGGCTGCGATCCGGTCAAGCTCTGCCAGCGCCACGCCAGACGAAAGACCCGGCATCGGCATGGCCGACAGCGTTGCAGCGTTCAACTGGTTGAACTGCTCGATCGAGGCTGCCGTCACACCCGGATTCAGCGTGACCACCGACGACAATGGCACCATCGCCCCCGATCCGGACCGCACGAAGAATTCGGTCAGCCGTTCGGGGTTGTCGCGCCAGGCTTCGGGCACCTGCGTGATAATGTCATAGCTGTTGGAATCACGGTCGAACTGCGCGACCGCCCCGCCACCGACCAGCAGGCTCAGCGTGTTGCCGATTTCGGCAACCGATACGCCAAGATTTGCGGCCCGGTCGCGGTCGATCACCACCCTGACCTGCGGCGCGTCGTAGGACAGGCTGTTCTGCATCACGATGAACATGCCGCTCTGCATCGCCTTCAGCCGGATTTCCTCGGCAATCTCGAACACCCGTTCGGGCGCGTGGATCGATTGCAGCACCATCGAGATCGGCAATCCGCCCCCCGCACCCGGCAGGGATGGCGGGGCAAAGACGTACCCCTGCAACCCCGGCGCGCCATCCAGACTGCCCTGGATCTGCGCCTGGATTTCGGCCTGACCACGGTCACGATCGGACCAGTCCTTCAGCGCCCAGATGTAGAAACCGCTGTTGCCGGCCCCGCCGAACCCGGCGACCGAGAACGAGGTCTGCACCTCTTCGATGTCCTTGGTGCGGGCCGCGATTTCGTCGGTGAAGGCGGCGGTGTAGTTCAGCGTGGCATAGCGCGGCCCGTTCAGGATGGCGAACAGCGCGCCCGAATCCTCTTCCGGGGCCAACTCGCTGGAGGTGTTCAGGAACATGAACCCCGTCGCCCCCAGAAGCGACAGCACCATCAGCATGGTCACGGGCCGGTAATCGAGCGAGGACGACACCCGCCGTTCATACCAGTTCGACACCCCGTTCAGAACCCGGTCCACCGTCCGCTGGAACCGCCCCTGTTCACCATGGGTCAACAGCCGGGCCGACATGGCGGGCGTGATGGTCAGGGCCACGATGCCGGAAATCACCACGGACCCGGCGAGCGTCAGCGCGAATTCGGCAAAGAGCGACCCCGTAAGCCCGCCGGTGAAGGCCAGCGGCGCAAGAACGGCGGCCAGCGTGATGGTCATGGCGACGACCGGACCGGTGATTTCCTTCATGCCAAGGATCGACGCCTGCGCGGGCGTCATGCCATCCTCGATATGGCGGTGGATGTTCTCGACCACGACGATGGCATCGTCCACCACCAGACCAATCGCCAGAACCATGGCGAGCAGCGTCAGCAGATTGATCGAATACCCCAGGGCAAGCATGATGGTGCACACCCCGATCAGCGACAGCGGAATGGTCACGATCGGCATCAGAACCGACCGGAACGATCCCAGAAACAGCAGGATGACGACCACCACGATGGCAACCGCCTCGGCGATGGTCTTGAACACCTCTTCGATCGAGGCGGCAATGGTTTCGGTCGAGTCGTAGACAAGGTTGATCGTCATCCCCTTGGGCAGGGTGGCGACCAGACCCGGCAGTTCGGCGCGCACATTGGTCGCGATGTCCAACTGGTTTTCGCCCGGCGCAGGAATGATCCCGATGAAGGTGCCCGGCTCGCCGTCAAAGGTCACAACGGCATCGCTGTTGCCCGAGGCCAGTTCGATGTCGGCCACATCGCGCAGACGCACCACACCGTTGGCCCCCTGCACCAGGGGCAGCGCGCCGAACGCCTCGGGCGCCTGGATCGTCGATTCCAGCGTCAGCGAATAGGCGAAGTACTCGTTCTCGGTCTTGCCGGGGGCCGACAGGAAGTTCGACGACCGGATCGCCGCCAGCACCTCGGAGGCAGTCACCCCGCGCGCCGAGAGTTCAAGCGGATCAAGCCAGACCCGCATCGCGAACTGCGACGCGCCCAGGATCTCCATCTGCGCCACGCCGTCGATGTTGGTGACACGCGGACGAACCACACGCTCCAGATATTCGGTCAGTTGTTCGGGCGTCATGTTGGGGTTCTGCACCGCAAGATACATCAGCGCAAAGCTTTGTCCGGTGCCCTTGACGATCACCGGATCATCCGATTCCGAGGGCAGTTGCCCGCGTACCTGCTGTACCTTCGACATCACTTCGGTCAGGGCGATGTCGGGGTCTGCCCCCAGTTGCATCTGCACGGTGACGACCGATGCCGAAGGACGCGACTGGCTGGTGATGTAGTCGATGTTCTCGGTCGTCGAAACGGCGGCGGCAATGGGGGATGTGATGAAGCCCTGGATCAGATCGGGGGCGGCGCCGGGGTAGACGGTGGTGATCGTGACCACTGTTTCCTCGACCTCGGGGTATTGCCGCACCGGCAGGTTCACAACCGAGGCAAGCCCAAGAAACAGGATCAGCGCGGCCAGAACGGTGGACAGCACGGGCCGGCGGATGAAGATTTCCGAAAAATGCATGGCGCCGCTCCTATTCGCCGGCGGGGGCGTCAAGCGTGACGGAATCGTCGATCACCACCTTTGCCCCGTCGGTCAACCGGTTCTGACCCGACGTGACGATCTGCTGCCCCGCGGAAATTCCCTCGACCACCTCGATCCGCGACCCGGACCGGCGGCCCAGCGTGACAAAGACCTGATCGACAACCAGTTCCCCCTCAACCTCGCCGGGTTGCACGACATAGACGGAATCGCCGTACAGGGTGGAACTGATGGCGGTTTGCGGCAACGCGATCACACCGTCCTCGACCGGCAGGGCGATGCGCACGCGCAGGAACTGACCGGGGAACAGCACGCCAGACGGATTGTCGACCTCGGCCCGCACCGACACCAGCCGCGAATTTGGGTCGACGCGCGGCTCGATCGCAATGATGCGGCCCTTGGCGTTCAGATCCTCGACCTCGGTCGCCACCGTGATTTCTCGCCCCAGGACAAGCGCGCTGATCTGCTGTTCCGGCACGGCGAAATCCACCCGCATCTGGCTCAGATCCTGCAGGGTCGCAAAGATGGTTCCCGGCGTCACATACTGGCCGATCTCGATTTGCGGGATGCCGATGGTGCCCGCGAAGGGGGCCGTCATCCGCTTGCTGTCCAGCGCGGTCTGCACCTGCGCCACTTCGGCGCGGGCGCTTTCGGTCTGCGCCTCGGAGGTTTCCACCGTGTTCGCGGCACCAACGCCCCGGTCGCTCAACGTCTGGGCCCGGCGAAGTTCGGTGTTCGCCACCCCCAGCCCCGCCTCGGCCGCCGCAAGCGCCGCAATCTCGCTGTCGTCATCGATCTGCACCAGCGGCTGATCCTCGGTCACGGCGTCATTCGGCTTGAACAGGATATCCCGCACCAGCCCGCCGGATTCGATCGCAAGGTCCACCCCCCGAGCCGCAAGGGCCGTGCCGATGGCATCGATCCCCGGCTCCCATGTGACGGCGGCAACCGTTTCCGCCGTCACCGGCACCGGGGCGGGCGCCATGCCGGCCAGAAACTGTGCGATCATGCCGTCGCGGAAGAACTTGAACCAGACGATCCCGCCGACCACAATGCCAAGCAGAAGGACCGCAATCATAAGCCGCTTGAACATGACATCGCTCCATTGGGGCAGTCGCTGCAAAAGAAACCCGGCAGCGGTCCGCGCTCACTGGACCGAAGCAACCCGGCAGACAATCCTTGAACCGGCCCTATCCACAACTACGTG
The DNA here is from genome assembly GCA_027487575.1 of Rhodobacter sp. GTDB lineage: Bacteria > Pseudomonadota > Alphaproteobacteria > Rhodobacterales > Rhodobacteraceae > JAIYDJ01. The sequence continues at coordinate 37,044 of JAIYDJ010000094.1, forward strand.
GTGAAAGTACCACCTTTTGACGAAGACCTGACTGCAAATGACATGCTTCGTTCGGCAAGATGACGCCGCAGATGCACCGCTGGTTCCGCGGCATAGTCACATGGCCTTGGTTTCGCTCCTGCGGTTGCCTAAATGCACCACAACGGAGGCGCACATGCCGAAATACTCTCTTCTCGATCTGTCCCCCATTTCCGAGGGTCAGACAGCCGCCGACGCCCTGGCCAATACGGTGGAACTTGCACAGGCAGCCGAAGGTTTCGGCTATCACCGCTACTGGCTGGCCGAACATCACAACATGCCGGGCATTGCCAGCGCCGCGACGGCGGTCGTGATCGGTCATGTGGCGGGGTCCACGAAAACCATGCGGATCGGGGCGGGCGGCATCATGCTGCCGAACCACGCGCCGCTGGTCATCGCCGAACAGTTCGGCACGCTGGCCACGCTCTATCCCGGACGGATCGATCTGGGGCTTGGCCGGGCACCCGGCACGGACATGGCCACCGCCCGCGCCTTGCGGCGACACATGGCCCCCGATGACAGCTTTCCGCAGGACGTGATGGAACTGATCGGCTACTTCGGCGACGCCCAACCTGACGCCGCCGTGCGCGCCATTCCCGGGGTCGGCACGCAGGTGCCGGTGTGGATTCTGGGGTCCAGCCTTTATGGCGCACAACTCGCCGCCTATCTCGGCCTGCCCTATGCCTTCGCCTCGCATTTTGCGCCTGCCCTGCTGACCGAAGCACTGGCGGTCTACCGCAGCACCTTCCGGCCATCGGAACGGCTGGAAAAGCCATATGTCATGGTCGCCGCGGGGGTCTGCGCCGCCGATACCGACGCCGAAGCCGGGTTACTGCGCAGCTCGCAACTCCTCGCCTTCGCGCGGCTGCGCAGCGGCGCGCCGGGCAAGCTGCCCCGTCCGGTTCAGGACATTGGTGCGCAGATCCCCGGCCCCGTCCTTGTTCAGGTCGAACAGGCGCTGTCCTGCTCGGCTACCGGGTCTGCGGCATCGGTCCGGGAGGAGCTAGGCCGGATCATCGACACCTACAGGCCGGACGAACTTCTGCTGACCGGCATGATCCATGATCATGGCGCACGCCTGCGTTCGTTCGAGATCGCGGCAGATGTCCTTTCGGAACGCGTTCCGGCACAAGTCCTGCGCGCCGCAGGATAAGGGCCGTGCCTCCGGGTCTCGGCAAAGCATCCCCCCGCCCGGGGTTTCGGGCGGGGGGACGGTGGCACATTGGGCGGGTGTTCAGATCACGAAGAAATCGGCGTTGGTCAGCAGGAGGCCGGTGTTCAGCGTGGCGAACTGCGTG
>JAIYDJ010000021.1 GCA_027487575.1 Rhodobacter sp.
CAAGCCACGCCAGGCAATATCCCTCACGAGATGATTTCCCAATGCCTCAGCGGTGCTGCGAAAATCCGCTTTCCGCCCCTGACGCCCTTCACGCCGCCACCGCGAGCGGCATCTGGGCAATCGAAGCGAACGGCCGCTTCGTCCGCATCGCCACCGTTGGTCGGGTCGGCAGCGAAGATCAGATCCGGGTCCAGTGCTGACATTCGGCCAGACCCAACAGAGGGCGGCGCCTGACGGCCGAGTGGGCGCAGCAACCGAAGTTCCAGGCACTTTATGGTTCAACCACTCCCACCGTGTTCTGCGCCTTACGGTTGCAAAAGCGCCCGCCCGAGGGGGCGGTCGGGCGCTGCCCGGCGGGCTTCGCCCTTGATTCCGGGCAAGGGAAAGAAGGGGCAGACTTGAGTCCGCTTCGTCCCGCAAGACCGCCTTCCCCCAACCGCCGCGCCCTCAATCCAACCTAAATACCTTGTCCCGCGACGTCGCCCCCTTGACCAGCGTCAGTCTCGACTTCGCCACCCCCAGCGCCCGTGCCAGCAGTTCGGCCACGGCGGCGGTGGCGCGGCCGTCTTCGGGCGGGGCGGGGGGCTGTGGTGGTCGGGCGAGAAGGTCTGCCGCCTACACAGACTACCCGGCGAAGGCTTTGAGCCCTTTGCAGCCAACCACAGAGGGCGGCGCCTGACCGCCGGGTGGGCGCAGCTACGGCGGTTCTGGGCACTTTATGGCTCAACCACTCCCACCGAAGTTCTAGGCGCTGCGGTTGCAAAAGCGCCCGCCCGAGGGGGCGGTCGGGCGCTGCCCGGCGGGCTTCGCCCGTGATTCCGGGCTAGAAAGAGAAAGGGCAGACTTGTGTCCGCTTCGTTCGCTAAGCGCACCGCCGCGATTGCTGGCGTCAGGGTCTCGGGACTGTCGCAGGTGGCACCTGCGGCGCGGGTGAACCCCGCTCTATTTCCCACCCCCGGCTGTCTCCCCTCCGTCCCTGGTCAGCCAATACGCCAGCAGAATCGGCACCACGGTCGCCCCAAACACCACGATGGCCACCACGTTGGTCACGGGCCGCTGCCGCGGGCGAATGAGTTCCTGCAGCATCCAGATCGGCAGGGTGGATTGCTGGCCTGCGGTGAAGGTGGTGACGATGACTTCGTCGAACGACAGTGCGAAGGCGAGCATGCCGCCGGCGAGGAGGGCGGTGCCGAGGTTGGGGAGAAGGATGTAGAAGAAGGTCTGGACGGCGTTGGCGCCGAGGTCGGCGGAGGCTTCCAGCACCCCGCCCGACAGGCGACGGAAGCGGGCGACGGCGTTGTTGTAGACGATGACGATGCAGAAGGTCGCGTGGCCGAGGATGATGGTCAGGGTGGAAAAGGGCAAGTCCATGATCGAGAAGGCCGACCGCAGGGAAATGCCGGTGATCACGCCGGGCAGGGCGATGGGCAGCAGGATCAGCAGGCTGATCTGCTCGCGTCCGAAAAAGCGGGTGTTGGCCATCGCGGCGGCGACCAGCGTGCCCAGCACCATTGCCAGCAGTGTCGAGATCGCGGCGACCTTCAGCGACAGGTAAAGCGGCGGCCAGATGTCGGGCCGGTCGTTCCACGCGATGGAGAACCACTGGGTGGTCAGGCCGGGGGGCGGGAACTGGAAGGTCTGCTCCTCGGTCGTGAAGGCGTAAAGGAAGATCAAGAGGATCGGCAGGTGCAGGAACATCAGCCCCGCGAAGGCCGCGAGTTTCAGGGTCAGGGAGGCTTCAGAGCGCATCGAAGGCCCCGGCGCGTTTGGCAAGTTGCAGGTAGATCAGCATGATGACGATGGGCACGACGGCGAAGGCGGCGGCGAGGGGGATGTTTCCGGCGGTGCCCTGCAACTGGTACACCGCCATGCCGATGAAGTTGGCCGAGGTGCCGATGATCTGCGGGATGATGTAGTCGCCCATGGTCAGCGAGAAGGTGAAGATCGACCCGGCGATGATGCCCGGCAGGGCGAGGGGCAGGGTGACGGTGCGGAAAGTCCGGGCCGGGGTTGCACCGAGGTCGGCGGACGCCTCCAGCAGCGAGGCAGGAACGCGTTCGAGGCTTGCCTGCATCGGCAGGATCATGAACGGCAGCCAGACGTAGGTGAAGACGAGGAAGGTGCCGATGAAGCTGGTGGAAAGGCTGTTGCCGCCGACGTAGGGCAGCGACAGCGCAGCGTCGATCAGCCATTGGGTGTGTGTGCGTTCGGCGGCCCAGGTCAGGATGCCCTCTTTCGCCAGGATCAGTTTCCAGGCGTAGACCTTCACCAGATAGGACGACCACAGCGGCAGCATGATGCCGAGGTAGAACACCGCCTTCCAGCGGCCTTTCGCATACCTCGCGGCCATGTAGGCGATGGGGAAGGCGATGATCACGCTGGCCACCGTGACGGCGGCGGACATCAGAAGGGTGCGCAGGATGACGTCGTAGTTCGACGGGCGCAGCAGTTCGGCATAGGTTTTCAGCGTGAACTCGCGGACCACGAGGCCCGAGAATTCGTCGATGGAATAAAACGACTGCAGCAGCAGGGCGGCGAGGGAGCCGAGGTAGACGACGCCGAGCCAGAGGAGCGGCGGGGCAAGCAGAAGGACGAGAAGCAGGTTGGGCCTGCGCCAGAACAGGGCGGTCAGGCGGTCGGCAAGGCCGCGGGGGGGAAGGACGGCGGACAAGGAGCGGGGCATCAGGCGCCGTCCATCAGATGCAGGGCGGCGGGGTCGAAGGTCAGGCCGGTGCGGTCGCCCAGGGCGGGCACGGGCTGGCCGGTGGGGATCAGGACGCCGAGGTCGGCGGCGTCGCCCGGACCGATGTAGCCCCGCTCGTCCGGCGCTTGGTGCCGCCCGGTAGCGACCGTTACACGCGTGGCACCGCCCAGATAGCGGGTCGCCGTGACGCGCCCGGTCAGCGCGGCCCCGTCGGGCGGGACAAGCCGCACCGCCTCGGGCCGCAGGCTGGACCAGCGGGCCGGGCCGCCGATGGCTTGGGTGACGGCGGGGGGGAGCACGTTGGAGGACCCGACGAAATCGGCGACGAACCGGGTGGCGGGGCGGGCGTAGATGTCTTCGGGCGTGCCGATCTGGGCGATCTTGCCTGCGTTGAACACGGCCAGCCGATCGGCCATCGACAGGGCTTCGGTCTGGTCGTGGGTGACGAAGATGAAGGTGATGCCAAGCCGCTGCTGCAGGGCTTTCAACTCGTCCTGCATCGCCTCGCGCAGTTTCAGGTCCAGGGCGCCCAGCGGTTCATCCAGCAGAAGCACGCGGGGTTCGTTGATCAGGGCACGGGCGAGGGCCACGCGCTGGCGCTGACCACCCGACAGTTGCGCGGGCTTGCGGGGGCCGTAACCGTCAAGATGGACAAGGGCCAGCAGCTCTTCGGCGCGGGCGTGGCGGGTGCGGCGGTCTACGCCGCGCACCATCAGGCCGTAAGCGACGTTGTCGAGGACCGACAGGTGGGGAAACAGGGCGTAGTCCTGAAACACCGTGTTGACGTGGCGCAAATGCGGAGGCGTTTCGCCAGAATTTTCGCCGAAGATCCGGATCTCGCCGGAGGTGGGCTTTTCGAACCCCGAGATCAGGCGCAGGCAGGTGGTCTTGCCCGACCCGGACGGACCCAGCATGGCGAAGAAGGAACCCTCCGGCACGATCAGGTCTACGGCGTCCACCGCGCGGGTGGACCCGAAATGGCGCGAAACGGCGCGGAATTCGACGGCTGGGGTCATGCTGGGCTTTCGGTTGGCTGGTGCTTGCCCCCCCCTCCCCATCCCTCCCCCACAAGGGGGGAGGGAGGTCCCGGCGGGCCGGGCGGGTGCTTTGCCTGCATGAAGGGCGGATGGGTCGGGCGTGGTGGCCCCTCCCCCTTGTGGGGAGGGAGGGGGTGGGGGCGCCGGTCAGCGCCCGCCGATCACGCCGATGTAATCGGAGACCCAGCGGTAGTAGGGCACGCATTCGCCCTGGGCGCAGGTCGACACCGGGGTGGTCCAGAACTTGATCTTCTCGAAATCGTCCAGACCGTTGGTGGTGCATCCTTCGGCGGTCTGCATCCCGCGGCCGTCGGTGCAGGCGGCGGGGACGGCGGGGTTGGCGCCGAACCAGACCGACAGGTCGGACTGCAGGTTGGAGGCCAGCGAATGTTCCATCCACTTGTAGGCGCAGTTCGGGTTGGCCGAATCCACGTGCATCATCGTGGTGTCGGCCCAGCCGGTTGCGCCTTCCTGCGGGATGGTGGAGGCCACCGGGGCCCCGCCCGATTTCAGGATGTTGACCTGGAACGGCCACGAGCCAGAGGCGACCACGCCTTCGTTCTTGAAGTCATCCATCTGGATGAAGGCGTCATGCCAGTAGCGGCCCACGAGGGTGCGCTGCACGCGCAGCAGGTCCAGCGCGGCCTTGTACTGATCTTCGTTCAGCTCGTAGGGCGAGGTGATGCCAAGCTCGGGCTTGTGGAACATCAGGTACTGCGCGGCATCTGCCACATGGATCGGCCCGTCATAGGCCTGCACCCGGCCCTTGTTGGACTGCCCGTCCGGCAAGGTCATCTCTTCGAAGACCACATTCCACGAGGTCGGCGGCTCCTTGAACACCTCGGTGTTGTACATCAGCACGTTCGGCCCCCACATGTAGGGCACGCCGTAATGCACACCGTCGACCGTGTGCCAGCCCGCGGTCTTCAGCCGGTCGTCCACGGTGTTCCACGACGGGATCAGGTCGATGTTGATCGGCTGCACCCGCTTGCCTGCGATCAGGCGCAGCGAGGCGTCACCCGAAGCGGTCACCAGATCGAAGCCGCCCTCGTTCATCAGCGCGACCATTTCATCCGAAGTGCCCGCGGTCTTGACGTTGACCTTGCAGCCCGACTCCGCTTCGAACTTGGTGACCCAGTCAAAGGCCTTGTCGGTGTCGCCGCGTTCGATGTAGCCGGCCCAGGCCACGATGTTCAACTGCCCCTCGCCATCCCCCACCGCCGTCACCTGTGCCATCACGGGCGACAGCGCGGTGGCGAGGCTGAGGACCGATACGCACATCAATCTGCCATTATTCATCTTGATACTCCCTGAAGTTGTGCCGTCGTTGCGGCGTGCCGGTGATCCGGGCATAGCTGTCAGGTTAGGACCTCGGCCACGTTTCGCAATATCAAAACGCGGGCTTCGGGCCGGAAATCGAATGGGTTTTGCGGGCGGCGGTTCCTTTGCTAACGTGGCGCAATGATGCGGCGCGGAATGGAAACGGGAATGATGGGAATGAAGCGAACCACAGGACTCGCGGCGGTGCTGGTTCTGGCGCTGGCGTCGGGGGCAGCCGTGGCCTGCGATGCGCCGGACGGTGCGGCAGGCATCAGGCAGGGGATCGTGGGCTGGATCAACGAGTCGCGGCGCGCCAACGGGTTGCCGTCTCTGAAGGTGTCGGATGCGCTGCAGCGGTCGGCCACAGCGCACGCCTGTGACATGGCGGCGAAGGGCTACTTCTCGCATACGGGGCCGGGGGGATCGACGTTTACGCGGCGGCTGAAGAAGGCCGGGTACAAGTTCAGTGCCGCTAACGAGAATATCGCCCAGACGCAATCCGCGTCCGTCGATTCGCCGGCGGGGCTGTGGCGCAATTCCTCGGGGCACTGGGCCAACGTGCTGGACCCCAAGGTGCGCGAAGTGGGCGTCGGGGTGGCCGTGGCCGGGGGCAAGGTCTATTGGGTGACGAACTCGGGGTCGCGCTGAGTTACAGACAGGCGAGCAGGGCCGGGCTTTGGTCGGACACCAGCGCCTGATAGACCCGCAGACGGTTCTCGGTGAAGTGGCCTTCATCAGCCAGAAGGTTGACCGTGGCCGTCACGTGCCCGGCCATCGGGCCGCCAGTCGGCATCAGCGGCAGGTTGCAGGCCGACCCCAGCCCCAGTGACTCGATCAGCGCATGATCGAAGAAATGGTCGCGGAAGGCGGCGGGCGTGTTGGCCACAAAGGGCCGCGCCCGCACCACGCACAGATCGTACCACGCGTCCCGCTCCAGCGGTTTGGTGCCTTGCAGGGGATAGTCGCGGGGATGTGAGGTGTAGGCACGGCGCGACAGTCCCGCCGCAGGGTCAAGGCTGGTGACGGTGAACAGGATCGTGCCAAGCGCGGCACAGTCCTGATGCAGGCGTTGCATCGGTGTCATGAGGTCCACTTTCCACTGTGCAGGACGGGGCCGAAATCAGGGGGCAAGCCGGGATCGGTGTCGCCCTGCCAGACATACAGCAGGATCGCCTCGGCGCCGTCCTCGGGTGTGCCGATGGCTTGCCAGATCAGGCGGAAACCCTCTTGCAGCAATCCGTCGGCGTAAAACGCGATCTCTTCGGAATCGAGCGCCTCGGCGGGTTCATCGGGCCAGCCACCCCCGGCGGCCCAGAACACATGGCCTTCGATTTCCGGGTCCTTCGCGGCAAGCCGTGCCAGCGGGGCGAGGAAGCTTTCAATCGGGGTGAGGGGCTTGGCCATGTCAGCGCTTCATCATCGCAAGGCGGATCAGGGCCCGTTCCATCACCGCATGGGTCGGCGCGCGCGAGGCGGATCGCAAGGTCAGGTCGGTTTCCACCAGAAGGGCCGTCGCCTGTTCCAGAAGGCGCATCCCCCATTGCGACGCCTGCCGCTGGGCAGCATCCCGGCGCGGCCCGAACAGACGGGCCTTGTTCATCCCCGCCGCAGGGCCGCCGGGGTCGGACGCGGCGATGTGCAGGCTGCGGAAATGGCGCAGGGCGGCGATGCAGATGGAGACGGCCGAAGTGCCCTGCCCTTCCAGCCGCCGCATCATTGGGCCAAGGTCGGCAACCCGGCCATCGGCGGTGGCATGGATCAGGTCATCGACATCCGCCTCGATCGTGGCGGGGGCAAGGATGGCGACCTCGGCGCTGGTCAGGGGGGCCGGATCGTTGTGCTTGTAAAGGCTGACGCGGGTCAGCGTCTGGCGGAAATCGCCAGGGTCGAGGCTGCGGGCAAGGGTCGTCAGGTCGGCCATCGCGGCGGGGTCGATCAGCGACAGACCCGCGCGCTTCAACTCGGCCTCGATCTCGTCCCGGCTGGGCGGGTCGTCGAACAGGCCGATCCCGACCGCAGCGGGGTGCTTGTCGAACAGGGTTTTCAGGGTCGACTTTCCGGTCAGGTTGCCGGCGGTCACTACCAGGTTACCATCACCCGCCCGCCAATCCTTCAGTGCGGCTGCCACGGTGTCGGTCAACCCGTCGGTCGCCTCTTCCAGCCAGACCGCACGGGGGCCGGGAAAGAAACCGGGCGAGGTCAGCGCATCGCGAAGCAGACTGGGATCGCGGCGCAGGTCGCCGCCCGCAAGCCGGGTCAGACGCATGTCGGCCTCGCCCTGCGGACCGATCAGGGCGGCAATGACTTCGGCCCGTTTCAGCGCAACGCGCATCGCATCGGCCCCGTAGATCAGCAGGCCCGGGCGCGCCGGGTCCGGTTTGCCGAAATAGCGGGTGGCCTCGGTGCCGCGCAGGATCATGGGGTCAGGGTGGACGATACGGCCAAGAGCCGCGCCACGATCTGATCGGCCAGAATGCGCATCAGCCGCAGGTTTGCGTCCTCTTCCGCCGTCAGTCCGGCCACGGTGGACCCGGTCGCAGACCACGAGGTAAAGCTGTCAACCGTGCCGCCGGCCACCCTCGTGCCCGCCGCATCGGTCAGCGACCAGTCCACGGCCCCGGTCAGGTTGTAGCGGGTGATCGATCCGTCGGGCGTCACGCCGACGCCGATGGCCCTTGTCGTGATGGTGTATGCCAGATCGAACCGCGCGGTCTCCGGACGGCCCAGCCGTTCTTCCAGCCGCTGCACCAGATCGAAGGCGTTCTTGTCGTCGGGATCAGCCGCGCGAACCGTGCCCGACAGCACGGTCGCGCTGCCGTTCGGGCCGTAGGCGGGCGCAAAGCCGCACCCGGCAAGCAGGGCAAGTCCCAGAAAGGCGCGGCGGTCAGGCGACGACATTGATGATGCGACCCGGAACAACGATCAGCTTCTTCACCGGCGATCCGGCAAGGAACTTCACCACATCCTCGTTCGCCAGCGCCAGCTTTTCAACCTCGGCGGCTGGCATGTCCTTCGGCACGCTGATTTCCGCCCGGCGCTTGCCGTTGATCTGGATCGGCAGGGTCACGGTATCATCGATCAAAAGCGCAGGGTCGGGGATGGGCCAGGGCGCCTGTGTGACAAGACCGGTTCCACCCTGCGCCGCCCAGACTTCTTCGGCCAGATGCGGGGTCATCGGCTGCATCAGTTGCGCCAGTGTCCGCATCGCATCGCGCATCACGGGGGTAGAGCCGTTGGCGCGCGACAGGGCGTTGGTGAATTCGTAAAGCTTCGCGATGGCCTTGTTGAAGGCAAAGCTGTTGATGCCGTGGGTGACTTCCGCCACCGCGCGGGCGGCGGCGCGCATCAGCGCAGCGTCATCGGTTCCGGTGTGGCCCTCGGGCATCTCGGCAATCCTGACCGACAGCGCCCAGACGCGGGACAGATGCTTGAAGGTGGCCTCGGCGCCGCTGGCCGTCCATTCGACATCCCGTTCCGGGGGCGAGTCCGACATCACGAACCACCGCGCGGTATCCGCCCCGAAGGCCGCGATGATGTTCATCGGGTCGACGACGTTCTTTTTCGATTTGGACATCTTGGCCGAAGGGATGACTTCGACCAGCCCGCCCTCGTCATTCAGCGCCCGCAGCCATGCGTCGATATCGGGCACCATGTCCATGTCGGGCGGGGTCACGTCGCCCAGCACGACGATCCTGCGATCTGCCACGGTGAAGGCCGTCACATCCTCGGGCAAATGATACACCGGGCGGCCCGCCGCGTCGCGGGTCTGGTAGATTTCGTGCGTGACCATGCCTTGGGTGAACAGCGCGTTGAACGGCTCGATCGCCTTTGCGGGCAGTTGGCCGGTCTTGTTCATCGCCCGCGCAAAGAAGCGGGAATACAGCAGGTGCAGGATCGCATGCTCCACCCCGCCGATGTATTGGTCGACGTTCATCC
>JAIYDJ010000045.1 GCA_027487575.1 Rhodobacter sp.
AGGGCGCGCGTCACCGCCTGATCCCGCAGCCATGCGTCCAGCCGGGCCGGATCAAGCGACGCAACGCGGGACATTTTCCAGTTCGGCAGGACCGACGTCCGCCCGGCGGCCAGATTGATCAGAACGAACACCGGAAACGCCACCAGATCGCGTTCGGCCTTGGCGCTGTGCAGCAGCGGGGCGATGGCGTGATGCTGGGCGGACAGAAATCCGTGGCTGCGCGGAATGGCCTTTGGCGGCCCCCCGGTGCCCGAGGTGAACGAAATCAGCGCGATGTCCGTGTCGGCGGGTCCTTGCAGGGGCGGCGGGCCACCGGTGCGGTCACCGGGGCGCAGATGGATCATCGGCCACAGATCGGGCAACACCCAGCCAAGCAGCCCGTAAAGGCCGGAACTGACGAAGGCGCGCGGCTGTGTGACGCGCGCGGCGTGCCGCAATCCGGACAGGCCCATCGCCGGTTCGGGCAGGACGACCGTGGCCCCCAGCGACCACAGACCCGCCAGCGCCGCGTAAAGGTCGGCATCGACCGCCATGGCTAGAAGGACCCGGTCACCCTTGCGGATGCCCCGACGATGCCAGGCGGCGGCAAGGGCCGCGGACCGCGCGTGCAGAGTGGCGAAACTGACCTCGCGCCCAGTGCCATCGACCAGTGCTGTCCGGTCAGGGTGGCGCGCGACCGCAGCCGCAAACTGAACCAGCAGGTCAGACATCCCACCGCAATCCCAGAAGGTCATACCGGCGGAACACCTGCCCCCCCTCGCGGCGGCTGCGTTCGGCCGAGAGGTTGTCGTCGTGGATCAGCGCATGGATCATCGCCGCAAACCCCAGCGCCCGCGCCGCCGCGTGGCAGGCGTGCACCAAGTGCCGACCCGCGCCTTTTTCGAGGCTGGCATAGGTCTTCAAGATCACGGTTCGGGTGTCCAACCCTTCGGCATAGTTCGGGATCGCGAACAGATATCCGGCCAGACGGCCATCCGGCCGCCGCGCCAGAAAGATCAGGTCGCGCCGCATCATCGGCATCAGGGGCCGGTACATCGCCAGAAACGCGTCCTCGGTAATGGGCGTGTAGAAGGCATTGCGTGCAAAACTATCCAGGGACAGCGCGAATACCTCGCGGAACAGCCCTTCGGGGTCGGTCCCATCCCAGGGCGCAACACGGAAGGCATCGGTTGCGGCCGGTGGCGCAAGATCGGCATCGGCCAGCACCAACCGGGCCGAGAAATACCGCGCGACCGGCACGAACCCCGCGTTGGCAAAGATTTTCGGGGCTTCCGGGGCGTTGGTCGGTTCCAGCAGGAACGGGCGCGACCCGTCGCTTTCGCTGACGAAACGATAGCTGTTCCACGTGCTGCCATCCATCGGCCCAAGCACCCGGTCCCGCCCCGCGTCCCGCACCCGCGCCAGCGCCTCGGCCAGCAGCGCCGCACCCGCCTCGGGATTCCGGATGGACAGATTGCCGATAGTCGCGGCCAATTTGCCCTGCCATTGCGGGCCGTTCAGATACAGGGTGAGAGAGGCGCCATCCGCCTTCAGGGTCTGTTGCGTCATGATGTGACCCCGCCCGGTTGTCCCGCCCCGCCCTGCCCGATGACAGCGGCGATGTACCAGGCCAAAGGCAGCAGCAGCGACACCACCGTCAGTTTCAGCACGCGGTCCTTGCCAAAGGCCACAGGTACGATGGTCACGGTTGCCGCGACCAGCAGCAGACAAAGAGCCGCCACGGGCCAAAGCGGCTCTGCCCACAGCGCCACCTCGGGGTTCATCGCGGTCACGATCCACTTTGCCGCGAACAGCAGGACGGCGATCACCGGCACCCAGATGATCCGGTCCCGCAGCGCCAGCGTGCAAAGGCCCATGACCACACCCATTGCCGTCAGCCCGTAGAACTGCACGGCGTTCCAGCCCGTCGCAGTACCCAGTGCAAGCCAGCCGAAGCTGAACAGAGCAAGGGCCGCCACCACGTCAAGCTCGGCATGCCTGTCTGCACCGGGGTCCTTCAGCGAGGCCCAGGCATGCGCCATCAGCACAAGACCGGGCAGAACCGCATTCTGCACTTCGGTCACGGCAAGGATCAGAAACACCGCCACCACATAGACGCGGGCGGCATGGGTCGACAGCCCGAACCGGGGCCCGACCGCGCGGAACCCGACAATGGCCAGCAGGAATAGTCCTGCAAGGGACAACAGATCGGGCAGGCTGCTCTGGCTGTTCATCGTCAGGAACACCAGCAACCCCAGCGGCAGGAACAGGTTGTCGAAGCCGCGCCAGCTTTGCGCCTCGACCAGGGCGCCGAAGGCGGCCACCATCAGCGCCAGCGCCAGAATGTTCGTCGGCGGCAGGTCCGACAGGAACATCAGACAGATCAGCGCGATCAAAAGGGTGACCACAAAGAAGACGGTCGTGCCTTCGATGCTTTTCTGGCTGTCCTCGACCGTGAAGCGGCGGGTGCCGTAGGTCGTCCCGGCCAATGCCGCCGCCGCATCGGCCAGGGTCAGCACCGCAATGGGCAGCACGTAGAACAGGGCCACGCCTTCGGCCAGAAAGAAGCAGATGCCAACGGATATCGCCAACAGGAAATCGCCGTAGGACCGGCGCTCGACGCTGTGCACCGCCTTGCCGAGGCCGCCCGAAAGGCGCGGGATGCGCAGGATGACCATCGCCACCAGCGTCAGGCAGATCAGCATGTAGACCGGCCAGCGGTCCGGAAAGAGCCAAGGCAGGGTCAGCGCATACAGCCCGGTCCCCACATGCACCAGCTTGCGCTGCACCTCGCCGCTCAGCGCGGCGCGGATTGCAAGGACGCGCACCCCCGCCATCAGCGCAAGCAGAACGCCGACAGACCCTATGGCGATGGCGACCTGCAGCGCGATGTTCATCCCCTGACCTCTTCGATCACGAAGTCCGAATAGAAGAAGGCCTTGTCCTGCGCCTTCAGCCGATCCTCCAGATCGCGCAACCGCGTGACCTGCGCCGCGTGGACCGGTGGCACCCGGCGCGGGGCCATCATGTTCCAGTAAACCAGCCGGGCCTTCGGAGCGGCGGCTGCGATGATGCCGGCATAGACCTGCGCGAAAAACGCGGGCGACATGTATTCGAAGATGTCCGACAGGTTGAACCCATCAGCCTTCTCGCCCGTCGCCACAAAGGCTTCCAGCGATCCGGGCCGGATTTCGATGCGGTCCAGACGCGCGCGGATCACCTCGAAATGCTCGGCGCGCCACGTCATCGGCAGGGCGGTGCCGTGGGTGCCCGTGATGATCCAGTGCAGATAGGGGTTCTGCGCCGGATCGGTCCCGACCGCAGCATGGTGGATACGGCGCGCGACATGGTCGGCCGGATTGCCCGCGACATGATCGAAGAATGCCTTGTCCCGCCCCATGCGCCCCATCACAAAGCGCGAAAAGAACAGCTTCAGCAGCACACGCCACCGCCATGTGTTGAAACGCCTATCGTAGAAGGTCTGACGTTCTGCGATGCCGCGCGGGATGAAAATGTCTTTCAGCGTCTGGCGCGAATGGACGAGCGGCAGCATCCGGGTGCGGAAGATGCGGAAATAGCGTTCGAACTTGCCGACGCCGCCCGCGCCGTGAAAGTCCACCTCCTCGGCCAGCCCGCGCCAGAACGCCTGCGTCGGCGGGTCCAGCGGCTCCAGCGCCTGCACCAGCAGGGCCTTGCGCCGCGTCGAAGGGCGGGCCCCCATCAGTTCCAGAAACCCGGCATGGGTCAGGGTGGAAAACGCGCCGATGCGCAGTTTCAGGCAGGCGATCTGCGCGGGCGACAGATCGACGACCACGACCTTCGCCGGGTCCAGCGTCAAAAGCGCCAGCGCGTTGTCCCCCGCCGAACAGATCGACACCAGCGTTCCACCCACGCAATCGCCCAAAGCCTCGGTCAGGATGTCGGCATCCTCCCACAACTGGGCATAGCGGATATGGTCGAACGCCGCCTTCGCCTCGATTTCAGAGATCGCCACGATGTCTCTCCACCTCGCCGGTCGCCCCATCGACGGTGATGGTTTCGCCGTCGCCGATCCATTGCGTCGCACCCTTGAGCCCGACAACGCAAGGGATGCCCAGTTCCCGCGCCACGATGGCCGAATGGGACAGAAGCGAGCCGCGCTCGACCACGATGGCTGATGCGTTCGAAAAGACGGCGATCCAGCCGGGGTCGGTGTGGCGGGCCACCAGAATTTCGCCCGCTGCCAGCGACTGGGTGCGCGGGTCGCGGATCACGCGCGCCACCGCACGGACACGGCCCGCCGAGCATCCGGTCGCCGTCCGGCGCGCCGTGTCATCCTGCGCGGTGGTCGCCACCGCCCACACCGGCGCTATGGCCGGGCCGCGCATCACGATCCGTTCGGGCGGATCGGGACGCAGGACAGCCGCCGCATGTTCGGCCTTGCGCAGCGCCACCAGCGATTTCAGATCCCCCGTCAGGCCGGACCCTTCGACGGCACCCAGCACTTCGCCGGTGGTCAGATAGAAGACGTCCCGCGGCGTGGCCAGAAGTCCACGAGCGGCGAACTCGCGCCCCAGACCCAGAAACACCCGGCGGGCATGGCCAAAGATCCTTGTCCGTTCGAAGCGCAGGTTTTCCCGGTCGCGCACCCGGTCTTTCGTCCATGCCATCACCGCCTTCGCAACCAGGCGGCGCAAGGGATTGGGAAACAGCCCGCGCCAGTCGGGGTCGGGCGCGACATGGCCCGTGGCTTGGCCGCGCCGGGCACTGGCCGCGATGGCCGCCAGCAGGCTGGAGGGATCATCCCGCAAGATAAGGCTTTCCAGTTTCAACTCCTCGGTGCAGCGGTCACCGAATTTGGCAAGATAGTCCTCTGCCTGACGCCGTAGGTCGGCATGGCCCGAAAGCGCGCCCAGCCCCGCGTTTTCGTCAATCGTCAGCCCCGCCGCCCGGACGGTCCGGCCCATCTCGGCAATCCGCCGGGCCGGTTCGGCCGAGATGATGTCGCCCTGTCCGATCATCATCGTGTTGTGCAGTTCCAACCCGGTCGGCCCGAGCCATTTCTGCATCAGACTGCGCGATGCCCCGAACGCCACCATGCACAGAAAGTCGTTCACCAGCGGCGCGTCCCATCGGTTCAGAAGCGTGCCTTCCAGTTTGCGATACTCGGCCGCCAGCGCCGTGGGACCCGCCCTTTCGATGTCGAATCCGCTGTCAAGGGCGGTGTTCAGCCGCTGGTAGAACCGGCGGCGGGTGCGGGGCAGAAGGACCGCCTGCCAGACAAGGCCGATTCCGGCCCGCGCCAGCCTGACATATTCCCGCAAACGCCCGATGCCGCTGGCGGCGGGCGGGCCGATGGCATCCGTCACTTCGGACGGCATCGGCGCATCGACGCCCATCATGGTTTCCATGTGGGCCCGGTTCAACGAGAATCCCGGCAGCAAAGCCAGCGCGCGGTACCAGTTGACAAGGTTGTAATAGACGCGGCCATCGACCCGCCCCAGCATGTTCGCAAACACCGCCGACTGCGTGTCGATCGTGGATTTCGGCACGCCGAGAAGCGCCACGAAGGCCCGGTAGACGTTGGTGTAGACATGCACCGCAAAGGAATAGGTCAGCGGGCTGACAAGGCCCGGATAGCTTTCGACGATGTTGGAATTGTCAAAGATCGTCAGCGCCGTGTCGGGGTTGGGAGGCGGCAACAGCGGGGTGGTGATCGGGCGCGACTGCAAAATGTGCAGACCCTGCGCGTCCAGCGCCCATTCGATGTCCTGCGGCGCGCCGAACACCGCTTCGGCATGCCGGGCCAGCGCTGCGATCTGCTGCGCCTCGGCCTGGGTCAGGACCGTCGGCAAGCCCGCGCATTGCGCGTTGGCGCCGATGGTCCAGTCTTCGCCATTTTCCTCGCCCGATACCAGCCGGTCGCCCAGCCCCGCGATGGCAGAAAGGACCACCCGGTCCCGCCGCCCCGTAACGGGATCGGCGGAAAAGGCGACCCCGGCCGCCCGCGCCTCGACCATCCGCTGCACGATGACCGCCGGTCCTTCGGCAGCCGTCTGCGACCTGATCGCGCGGTACGTCGCGACCGCGTCCGAAAAGCCGGACTGCCACACCTGACGCGCGGCAGCCTCCACCCCGGCGGCGGGCACGTTCAGCAGGGTCGCGAACTGCCCGGCAAAGCTGTGTTCGGCCCCATCCTCCTGCCGGGCCGAACTGCGCACGGCGAAGGGCCCCGTCCCCAACGCGGCCAGCGCATCGGCCAGCCCCCCGATCACACTGCGCGCCTCGAACGCCTCGGGGCGGATGACGAAGAAGGCGGGGGGCGCAAAGCCCGCCGCGGCCAGACGGCACAGCGCGGCCGCCTTTCCGCCCACCTCGTGCGCGGTCCGCGCGTCCTCTTGCGCGATGATGAAGGACGTCATGCCAGCCATGCCGCAGACCCCGCCAGCGCATAGCACGCGAACACCCACAGCCCGGACAGCGCATCCATGCGCTTTTCCGCGCGCACTGTCGGGGCCTTGGCGTAGCTTCGTGCGGCCAGCAGGCACAGCGCCGCACCCGCGCCGCCCAGCACCAGCACGGCCCAGAACGCCCCGACCAGCAGGCCCACCCAGATCAGCAGGACAAAAGACAGCCCGATGCAGCCCGCCCAAATGACAGCAGCCCGCTGCGGCCCCCAAAGGCGGGAATAGGTGTCGACGCCCGCGATCTCGTTTTGCGGGGCCCAAAGCTTGCGGCCGATCTCCAGAACGCAGCCGTTGACGAAGGACAGGCCCAGAAACACCGCAAGCCCGGCCGCAGGCGCGCCGGAGGGCACCCATTCCATGCCCGTCAGCAGCAGGTCGATCAGCGGCATGATCGCCATGTGGCTCAGCAGATAAAGGACCGGCCGCGCCTTCAGCCATTCGGCCACCCCGAATTCCGCGGTCATGGCGGCCAGCCAGAGCCACACCAGACCCAGCAACCAAAGAAGCGGCGGGTGCCAGGCCCAGACGGCAAAGGCGGCAATCGGCAACGACGCCGCCCCAAGGCCCAGCACGGCCCGCAGCGAGATCAGTCCGCGCGGGATGGGGCGGTCGGGACGAAAGCGGCGGTCATCTTCCAGGTCCTTGTATTCGTCGCAGACCCGCATCTGGAAAAACAGCAGAAGCGCCACGACAAAGCCTGCAGCAAACGCCCCCCATGACGGCAACGGCCGCCCGGCCATTCCGGCCGAAACGCTGATGCTGGCGGCGGAAAAGACCGCCAGCAGCGGGGCGGTCCTTGCCAGCGGAAACCGCTCTTTCTGATAGGTCCACAGGACGTCGAGGTTCATCGCTTCCGCGCCAGCGTCTGATGCGCCCGGGTGAAATCCCCCGCAGCGATGGCCGCCACGATCGAGATTTCGCCGCACAGACAGGTGGCCGCCACCAC
>JAIYDJ010000088.1 GCA_027487575.1 Rhodobacter sp.
ACCAGCTGACTGCGAACGAGCAGGCGTGGATCGAGTTCATCCGGGTGATCTCGTGCGGGAGCGACCCCAAGATCACCCCGAAGCGGGTAGATGCGCTCATGGCGCTCCTCGACGCGGGACTAGGCGCGGAGCAACAGATATAGACCGCCGCCCCAAAGCGCGAGCATATAAAAGTCAGCGGTCACGCAGACTGTCGACCAATACTTCGATCAAAGGAATGCGAAGTAGCCCTAATCTACTCGGTCTGTAAGCGACGGAAGCGGGGCAAGCATGAGACCTGAGGCCGCCACCTGCATTGCGAAGTGAGCGCGGAAGTATGGGTAGGTGGTAAACCGTGCCAGCTTCTTGAAATAGAGTTCGACATACTCCTCCGGTGCATCTTTCAGACCACTGTAGGCCACCATATACTCGGCGGACAGCTTCATTGCTTTCGTCCGCCCCGCCCGCACCTCCGCGGTCCATATATAGCTGCCGACAGCGACGCCCCGCTCCGACACGAAGGAGTGCCCGGACGGGGCTCCAGTATACGACTGCTTGAGCTGCGTCTCGTCCCCCGGTTCCACCGCCATGAAGCTCATAACCTTCGCGCTGTAGGCGCTGTTCACGAGGCGGACCTCACGCAAACGTGCACTGCGGGCAACACCGTCATACTTGCCAGCGTCATAGCCCTCGCTGGCGAAGCTGAAATCGCTACTTTGCGCCGCAACCTCTTTCGTCATGCCGCAATCTTTTCCGGGAACTTGTTGATGTTTGCCGTCATGTCGGTCCAAGGGCTTCTGTCGTCATCATAGGCAACGGCAAGGTGATGAAGCACCTGCCGATCCTTGCCCTTCGCCAGGGCCTTCAAATCGCGCAGGTCATGCAGAGCGACAAACTCGAAGTCCTCTCCTAGAGCATGGGCGATGCGGCCCAGCACTTGCAAGGTCAGGTTTCGACCGTGGGCAGAGAGATATTGCGACACACGAGCAGGCGACACGCCCATCCGCTCAGCAAGCTCTTTCTGCGACACGCCACCCCGCACCATCGCCTTTTGCAAGGCGATCTGAACCGACACGGCCAGACCACCAGCAACCAGGTCGATGCGCTCGGCTTCGTCCATCGGCCCCAGAAAGTCCCAGTCAGCGTTCATGATGTTCTCCCAAAATCTTGGCAACCCGTTTGAGTTGCGCTTGGTCTGCCTTGTTCTGTTTCTTCACTGCGCCCTCAGGACACAGGAAAACTGACTGGCCCTTGATCCGCACAATGCCGCCGTAGACGCGAAGTTGGTAAGACTTCGCCGCATACACCGCCATATCCGCCATTCCCGGCCTTCCAGCTGGGAACCGCCCCTCAGGCACGAACAAGGTGCTGTTCCCCAAGTCTTTAAACCCGTTTCGACGGAGGTTCCCAAGCGTCAGCACCACCTTGTCCACATGCTTCTTGTTTGCGCCAAGTCGCTCTGCCTTCAGAAAGTTAACCACCGCTTGAGAAACCAACATGTGCAGTTCGTCTGTATCATGGCGCTCCCCTAGTGGTGTGTAACCCTCAATCTGCATCAACAGTTCCACACATGAGTTAAGATAAGCCTTAACTTGCTTGCCAAGTAAAGTGGAGATGTCTTGAGGAACAGTCAAGGTGCAGTTCGATCACGCCTTCCTGCCTTTTGATGTTACCGTAGATTCCCAGTGCATTTCATAGCGAAGCAAATCTCGTCTTGGCACCGCTTCATGTGTTCGCTCTGATCGAAATCAAGCAGGTTTGGGTCAGTCAGTCCGACCTCCAGAAGGCGCTACCAGAATGTCACCACGAGAACATGACAGTGCTCACGGCTCCCCTCGACGCTGGATGAGACGCCCGCGAGAAGAAGGTCAGCCGGTTCCCAACATGGGGCGGCTGACCACGATGCATGCTTCAATCAAGCTGCCAGCAACCAATCGGCGCTGACGGCAAAGCACGTCTTGAGCTGACTCTCGTGTTCGACGAGATCGGTCAGACGCCACCGCGTGCAGTTCGTGCCAATACGGACCGGTGCAGGAAGGTCGCCGTTGCGCTTCCAGCGCCAGACGCTGTCGGTGGAAACATTGTAGCGTGCTGCAACTTGCCCGACGGTAAGGTAAGGGTTCGGGGTGGCGTTCTGCATATTCATTCTCCTCCAGGACATGACTTGGCGTAGCTGTCTGTTCACCCCTATATGCAGCTTCTCCGAAACTCACCTTTGGCATTTTCGATTTGCACAAAGATTCTTTCGGGGCCGAGATGCTGATCCAGACGACCACGACGTGTCGCACCGTGTGCGCAATGTAGCCCAGAAGTAGCCCAGAACCGTGACGCCCACAAAAGTCGGTCCAGATGCACCGTCTGAAAGCTCAACGTTTTAAGGAGATTTAAGTGGTGCCCAGAGCCGGAATCGAACCAGCGACACGCGGATTTTCAATCCGCTGCTCTACCAACTGAGCTATCTGGGCACCGGGACGGCCGCCTGTGGCTGCCGGAGTGGGCGGGTGATACGTCAGGTGCGCGGGGCTGTCCAGAGGGATTTGGTTATTTCTCGGGTCAGCCGCACGGGGGACTGCAGGGTCATTGCGGGCGCGGGGCGGGATCGTTGTCGTCGGGATCATCTTCGACGACGGGGAGCGCGTAGCTGCCGCGCAGCCAGTGCGCGAGGTCGACATCGGCGCAGCGCCGCGAACAGAACGGGCGATAGCGTGCATCGGTCTCGCGCGCGCAGATCGGGCAGGTCATGGTGCCCCCCCGGCACCATCCGCGCCCATGACTTCGGTCAGCGGCAGGCGGTCGCGCTTGCGTGTCATCTCGAACAGGCCCAGCGTGGTCCAACCGGCCAGGTTGCCCTCTGCCTCGCCCTTGAAGGCGGCGCGGATCACCTGATCAAGGATCGCGCGGTCCTTCTTCGGCATCGGCGCGAAGTCGATCACGATCTGCCCGCCCAGACCTCGCAGCCTCAACTGGCGGGCAAGATCCCGTGCAGCCGCGATGTTGGCCTTCAGGCCCGCCCCCGGCGTGGTGTCGGGCCCGGTGTTGACATCGACCGCGACCAGCGCCCGCGTCGGCTCGATCATCATGTGCCCGCCGCCGGGCAGATCGACGCGCGCCTGCAACAGCGCCTCGATCATGTCGAGCACGCCATGTTCGGCAAAACCGCTCTCCACAACCTCGTCGGGTTCGGGATCGGCCCAGTCGCGCCAGGCGGTTTCCTGGGCGCCGACCCCCTCGACCAGCAGTTCGGGCCCGCCGTCCAGATCGGCGAGAACCGCCAGCGCCAGATCGCGCATCGCGGCAATGTCGTCGGCGATCGCCTCTTCCTCGGCCCCGGCGCAAGCCGAACGCAGGATCAGCCCCAGATCGTCGGGCGCGCCGGCCATCGCCGCCTTCGCGAGCGTTTCAAGACCGTCGCGCAGATCGTCCTCGCGGATGCGGCGCGACACGTTCAACCCCGGTGCACCGGGGGTCACGATCGCATAGCGCGACTTGAACAGCAGCCGCGTTGTCACCGGCAGCGCCTTGCCCGGTTCGGCAGGCCCCGTCACCTGCACCAGCAGACGCTGGCCCGGCGCAATCCCGGCTGTCTGGCGCAGGAAGCCGGATCCGCCCTGCGGCAGCTTCACGAACAGCCCGCCCAGCCCCTTCATCGGCCGGTCGGCCACCGCGCGGAAGATCGCGCCCGGCAGCGGGCGGTCGTCCGCCGGGTCCACGGCCAGATCCTCCAGCCGACCGTCGACGACCAGCGCCGCCGCGGGACGGTCGGCCAGATTGTCCAGATGCACCACACGACCGATCATTCCTGCCTCCATACCGGATATCCCGCCGCCCCCAGCAGCGTCGCCGTCTCGGCCAGAGGCAGGCCGACAATGCCGGTGAACGAGCCCGACATCCACGGAATGAAGGCCGCAGCCGCCCCCTGAATGCCATACCCCCCGGCCTTGCCCTGCCAGTCGCCGCCCGCCAGATAGGCGTTCAATTCGTCATCCGACAACCGCTTCATCTTGACCGCGCTTTCTGTCGCCCGCGTCCAGACCCGCGCCCCGCGCCGCACCGCGACGGCGGTGATCACCAGATGTCTGCGCCCGCCCAGCATGGTCAGAAACTCTGCCGCCTGCCCTGCATCCTCGGGCTTGCCCAGAATGCGCCGCCCAAGTGCCACCGTGGTATCGGCGCACAGCACGATGTCATCCGGACCGGCCTGCACCGCATGCACCTTTTCCAGCGCGATCCGTTCCGCATAGGGACGGGGGAGTTCGGCGCGGCGCGGATTTTCGTCGATGTCGGGCGGCTGGATGGCATCGGGGGTCACCCCGATCTGCGCCAGCAACTCGCGCCGCCGCGGGCTGGCCGACCCCAGGATCAGTCTCATTCAACGGACTCCGGCAGTCGGACCGGCCAGCCAGGCCTGCGCAGGGCCACAAACCTGACGCGCGCCGCAGCTAGCCGCGGGTGATCAGGACCAGCACGATGAACATCACCGGCACCAGGGACAGCGCGAACATCGTCAGCGCGACAATGCCCCAGATGTTGACGGCCAGCACCAGCCCCGTCGCCACGATCATCAACGCATAGAAGACATTGTCCACGCCGGTCGAGATGTCGCGCGCCATGGTCCCGATCACGGGCAGGCCATAAAGAATGCGCAGGGCAAGCGGCGGGCGGGCGGGAATAACGGGTGTCATGACATCTCGCATCATTGCTGTCCGCAAAAGATGGAAGATGTCGCGCGCCGGTCAATCCGCGCGCCATGCGGCACAGAGCCACGGTTCGCTCACTTGAACCGATAGTTGATGCGGCCCTTGGACAGGTCGTAGGGCGTCATCTCGACCTGCACCTTGTCGCCCGCCAGCACCCGGATGCGGTTCTTGCGCATCTTGCCCGCCATCACCGCGATCAGTTCATGGCCATTGTCGAGTTCGACCTTGAATGTCGCATTGGGCAAGAGTTCCTTGACGACACCGGGGAATTCGAGAATGTCTTCTTTGGCCATGGTCACTCCAATGGGGTTTCGCCCGCGCTTTGCGGCGCAGGCTTCGCCGGGCGTATGCGCCGATGCGCCGGGGATATCAAGAGGAATCGCGCAAGCTGACCATCAGGTGAATGCCATCCCTCGCCCGCACGGTCAGATGTGCCACCGGCACCGGCACGCGGCCCGCCACCGGGGCAACCCTGAAGGCGCGGATCAGAAGGGCCAGCAGCACCACACCCTCGACCATCGCGAACCCGGCCCCGGTGCACACCCGGGGGCCGCTGGAAAACGGCATGTAGCCATCCCGGACGCAGGTCTTGTTGTCCTCGCGGCCCCAACGGTCGGGGTCGAAATCATCCGGCGCGGGCCAGATCCGTTCATGCCGGTGCAGATGCCAGGGCGACAGCACGATCTGCGCGCCCCGCGCCACCCGCCGCCCGCGCATCTGCTCGTCCTGTCGGTTTTGCCGGACCATCATCGGCACCGGCGGATAAAGCCGCAGCACCTCGCGGAACACGTCACGGGTGTATTTCAGGCGGGCAAGCTGGCTGAAATCGGGATTGTCGCCCAAGGTGGCCGCCTCGGCCGCAACCCGGTCCTGCACCTGCGGATGCGTCGCCAGCAGATACAGCGCCCAGCCAAGGGCCGACGCGCTGGTTTCGTGCCCGGCCAGAAAGAAGATCGCGACCTGATCGACCATTTCCTGCGTCTCGAACCGCTGCCCCGTCACCGGGTCCGCCGTCACCATGATCTTGGTCGCCAGATCGTCGGGAGCCGTCCCTGCCGCGATCTGTGCCGCGCGCGCCTCGGTCAGCCGGGTGATCAGCCCGCGGATCACCGCCGCCGAGGCCGTCGTGGCCTTGCGGTGAAACCGGGGAAACCAGCGCGGCAGCGGCAGGAAGGCGGCAAGGTTCAGGATCGGCTGCGTGCGCTGATAGGTCCTGAATTCGGCAAACACCGCCGATGCGATTTCATGCTCGATCGGGATCGAGAAGAGCGTGCGGAAGATCACATCCGCTGCCGCATGGCTCATCTCTTCCTCGACCTCGACCACCCCAGTCCGCATCCGCGCGACCGAAGCCACCCCCGCCGCCCAGATCGCCGGATAGGTGTCGCGCAGTCGGCCCCCCTCGAAGGCCGGGTCGATGATCCGCCGCTGCCGTTTCCAGACTTCGCCATTTGTCACGAACACCGAATTGCCCAAAAGCGGCCGCAGCCCTTCGCCGATCCGGTCGGATTTCGGAAAATCCTCGGGCCGCTCCTTCAGAACGCGGGCGACCAATGCGGGGTCGTTGCACAGATAGCTGCGAAAGAACGGCGTGCGGAATTCGGCCATCCAGGCGCGGTAAAGCCGCGCAGGTTGCGCCGACAGGATATCGGCCCGAAAGAGCCGCGCATACTGCCAAAGCGAAACCCGGTCGGCGCGCGGAACGGGCTTGGGCGGCGGGACCCGGTCCGGCGCGGGGTTTGGCGACATCACGCGATGTTCCGATAACCGGAGGTGGGCACCTCGATCCGGCTTCCCGACGGCTTGCGCGCCCTGTACCGCTCGGCCAGTGTCAGCGTTCCCGCCGTGATCTGGAAATAATCATAGTCGCCGGGCCGGTCGAAGGCGCAGAGATACTGGAAATGC
The DNA here is from genome assembly GCA_027487575.1 of Rhodobacter sp. Taxonomy (GTDB): domain Bacteria; phylum Pseudomonadota; class Alphaproteobacteria; order Rhodobacterales; family Rhodobacteraceae; genus JAIYDJ01. The sequence goes on from JAIYDJ010000088.1 coordinate 6,582, forward strand.
AGCCGGAAGAACTGCCAGCGCAGTTCCTTCCACCGCTCGGGGCTCAGCGTGTGGGTGAACGCCGCCGACACGACCAGCGGCCATTTCTTTCCCGGCGGAGATACCCCGGTGACCGCCACCGGATCGCACAAGGCAAAGGCGCAACCATCGCCCGGGGCCGTCACATCGACCCAGGTGATTTCGTCCCGCGCCGCCAGATAGTGAAGATCGCCGCGCAGCCGTGCAGCTTTGGGCAGGAACGACACCATCGGCACCACCTGCCCCAGCGTCAGCAAGCCGAAGGCCGGACCATCGGGCGGCAGCCCGGCCCGGATCAGATCGGCCGCGATGGACACCGCCAGATGCGCGCCCGACGAATGGCCAACCAGCAGCAACTCGTCATGGTCGGCCTCCAGCGCCTCACGCAGGGCTTGTCCGAATGCAACCATCCGGGCCTCAAGCTCGGGCGGATTGGCCCCACCTGACTGCGCCGAATAGGCATAATCATGCATCAGGTAGTAGGCGAGCAACCGGTTGTCGTGGCGGCGGAACATCCGCAGGACAGCCCAGGCCAGCGCGGCCCCCGCCGCCCAGCCCAGCACCGGATGGATCAGCGCGACCACCATACCGATGCCCCATCCGCCCAGAACGGCCAGCAGAAGCTGCCCCAGCAGCACCGCAATCGGGTACAGCGCTGCGATGGTCGGCCCCTTGCGCAGCCGCATCAGACGGAAGATCGCCCCCGACGCGACATAGGCCCAGACGGTGCGGACCAGTTGCCAGTACGTCGCCGGAATCGAGGGGTCCATCGACACCTTCACGATGTCCGACCAGACCAGCACCTCGATATCCGCCACCGCCCCCTGCCCCGTCACCTGCCAGCCGTAGGGCCCTTTCAGCTTCTTCGGCTTGAGGTCCAGCGCATAGCCAGAAATGGCGGCCTGCGCGCGGCCTTCCTTGCGGTACAATTCGCGGTAGCGGCGCGGATGAATCGGGTCATAGCCGGGAATGTAGAACACCCGTCGCCGAAACTGCCTTTGGGTTGCATCTGCGGTCATGGGCCGATCATGCCGCCAAATTGGGGCATTTCTATGGGAAATCAGCCCAGTGTGGCAAGGAAAGGCACGTTCTCCAGCAGCCAGTAGGAAAACTGCGAAAAGCCACCCGTCAGCATCAGCAGGCCCACCGTCCACAACAGCAGGCCCATGATGCGCTCGATCCGTTCGGTGTTGCGCTTGAAGAACGCCATCAACCCGGACATCCGGGGAAAGAACGCGGCCACCAGCAGGAACGGGATACCCAGCCCCACCGCATAGACCCCCAATAGTGCGGTTCCCCGCGCCACCGAAGCCTCCTGCGCCGCCAGCGACAGGATCGCCCCCAGTTGCGGCCCGATACAGGGCGTCCAGCCAAAGGCAAAGGCCAGCCCCAGAACATAGGCCCCAAAGGCGGAACCGCCCTTGTCGCCCGCCTCGATCCGCAGGTCGCGGTTCAGGAACCCGATCCGGATCACCCCCAGAAAATGCGCGCCGAACACCATGACCACGATCCCGGCCAGCATGGCAAAGGTATCGGCATTGCCCAGAAAGAACGCACCGAACACCGAGGCGGTAAAGCCCAGCAGCATGAACACCGTCGACAGGCCCAGCACAAAGAACACCGCCGCCAGCAGGGCCGACCGCCCGGCCTTCATCTCGCCCACCGAAATCCCGCTCATGTAGGCCAGATAGGGCGGCACTATGGGCAGCACGCAGGGCGAAAGGAACGACAGGATTCCCGCCACCAGCGCCACCATCATGGCGGGCAACAGACTTGCGTCGATGATGTCGATGCCGAACATGCCGTCTCCTTTGCGACGTCCCTAACCGGTTTTCCGGGTGCCGTCACGCCGCCGAAGTGTCACAATTACGTTGGGCCGCACGAAAGGCCGTGCGCGAAAGGAACCGCCGTGACCTGGGATGTCGAACTGGACTGTACCGGCCTGCTTTGCCCCCTTCCCGTGCTGAAGGCACAAAAGCGCCTGCGCACGATGCCGCCCGGTCAGGTTCTGGCCGTGCTGGCGACAGATGGGATGGCGGCGGTCGACCTGCCGCATTTCTGCGATCAGACCGGGCATGTCTTTCTGGGTTCAGCCCCCGCAGGCAGCGCGACCCGCTATCTGATCCGCGCCAAGTCCTAGCCGCCAACAAACAGGGGCGGCGGATTGCCCGCCGCCCCTGATTTCGATTCCGGGATCGATGCCTTAGCGGCCGAGCGACCACCAGCCGCGCCGTTTGGGTTTGGCTGCATCGTCCTCTGCCGCCCCGGCCTGGCCTGCATCCGCGTCCGCCTGCGGGACTGCCGGTTCTTCGGCGGCCGTAACAGCGGTGTCCGTTGCGGGCGCGTCAGGCGCCTGCGTCGCTTCAGCCAGAGCAACCTGTTCCGGCGCCACAGCCTGTTCCGGCACCGCAGCCTGTACCGGCGCGAAAACCGGTTCCACCTCGACCGGTGGTGTCAGATCTTCCACGGCGACGGGGTCCGGGGCGACCGCAGCCCCGGCTTTCGACGGTGTTTTCGGCTTGGCGGTCGACGTGCGGGGCGTCGTCGTCTTGGGTTTTGCAGTGCTGGTTCGGCCGGAGGCCGGTTTCGGCTTCTCGGGCTCACCGGTCTGGCCACCGGCAGCCTCGGCGGCCGCCGCAAGTGCCGCCGTCTTGGTCTTGCTGGTGCGCGACCGGGTTGTCGGCTTTTTCAGCGGCGCATCGGCTTCGTCGATCACGGGCACCGCCGGGGCCGGGGCGGCTTCGGCAGGCTCCTGCTCGACTGCCGGAACCAAAGCGGCCGGCGCTTCCGAACCAGCCTCCGGTTCCTGGTCATCGGCCTCGTCGCCGTCTTCCTCGTCGTCATCGCCTTCGCCGTCGTCGTCGCCGTCGACGTGCCCTGAGGCATCAAAGCTCTGACCCGATCCACCCTTCTTGCGCCGACGACGCCGACGCTTTTTCTTGCCCGGCAACCCAGGTTCGCCCGGTGCAGCCGCCAAGGCTTCAACCTCGTCGGCTTCTTCCTCGACCTCGTCCTCGATGAAGTCCTCATCCTCGTCGACCGCCGCCCCCATCAGGCTTGCATTGCCCGAGATGACCGGCGCACCTTCCGGCACCACCCGCGTCGCCGTCTTGAACTTTTCAATCGAGTAGTCCGGGCTGATCATGGACGGATCGCATTCGATCCGCACCGACATGCCATAGCGCGCCTCGATCAGGGCGATATGCTCGCGCTTGCCGTTGATCAGGAAGTTCACGATGCCGATGGGGGCTTTCAGAAGCACCTCCTTCGACCGCTTGCGCGTTCCCTCCTCCTCCAGTGCCCGCAGCACCTGCAGGCCCAGCGAATCGTCAGACCGGATCAACCCGGTGCCGTGACAATGCGCGCAAGGCTGGGTCGTCGATTCCAGCATTCCCGGCCGCAGCCGCTGGCGGCTCATCTCCATCAGGCCGAACCCGCTGATACGGCCGACCTGAATCCGCGCGCGGTCGGTTTTCAGCTTGTCCTTCAGGCGCTTCTCGACAGCGGCGTTGTTCTTGCGCTCTTCCATGTCGATGAAGTCGATCACGATCAGACCGGCAAGGTCGCGCAGACGCAACTGGCGGGCCACCTCGTCACAGGCCTCGAGGTTGGTCTTCAGCGCGGTATCCTCGATCGACCCTTCGCGGGTGGACCGCCCCGAGTTCACGTCGATGGCCACCAATGCCTCGGTGATCCCGATCACGATGTAGCCGCCCGATTTCAGTTGAACCGTCGGGTTGAACATGCCGCCGAGATAGCTTTCGACCTGATACTTGGCGAAGAGGGGCATCTGTTCTGCATAGGGCTGCACCACGCGGGCCTGACCGGGCATGATCATCCGCATGAAGTCTTTCGCGGTGCGATAGCCCGCATCGCCTTCGACCAGGATCTCGTCGATCTCGCGCGAATAAAGGTCGCGGATCGACCGCTTGATCAGGTCGCCTTCCTCGTAGATCGCCGCCGGCGCGATGGATTTCAGCGTCAGTTCGCGGATCTGCTCCCACAGGCGCATCAGATATTCGTAGTCGCGCTTGATCTCCGGCTTGGTGCGCTTGGCCCCCGCCGTGCGGATGATCAGACCGGCACCTTCCGGAACCTCGATCTCGCCTGCGATTTCCTTCAGCTTCTTGCGGTCAGCCGCCACGGTGATCTTGCGGGAAATCCCGCCGCCCCGCGCGGTGTTCGGCATCAGCACGCAATACCTGCCCGCGAGGCTGAGGTAGGTCGTCAGCGCCGCACCCTTGTTGCCGCGTTCTTCCTTGACCACCTGCACCAGCATGATCTGGCGCACCTTGACCACTTCCTGAATCTTGTAGCGGCGGGCGCGCGGACGGCGCGGGGCCGAAATCTCTTCGGCCACATCTTCTTCCGCGATGGATTCAATCTCGTCATCGGTGTCGGAGGCATGGTCGATCGACCGGAAGGGCGCGTCCGTCTCTTCACCCTCTGCAGGTTCGGCAGGGGCCGCTTCTGCATGGGAATGCCCGCCATGGAAATGCACACCGTGGTCGTGCGGCAGGTGCGGCACATCCACACGGGTTTCGACCAGCGCATCCGCGCCCGTCTCATCGCCCAGATCGACGACGTCCATGCTGTTGACTTCGGCTGTCTGCACCGGGTCCGGGCGTGCTGTCTGCGGCGCGGGACGCGGCCGGGGGGTACGGCGCGGGCGGTTGTCTTCTTCGTCCTCGGCCCGGTTGAAGGCGCGCTCTTCTTCCAGCAGCGCTTTGCGGTCGGCCACCGGGATCTGGTAATAGTCCGGGTGGATTTCGGCAAAGGCGAGGAAGCCGTGGCGGTTGCCGCCGTAATCCACGAACGCCGCCTGCAACGACGGTTCGACCCGCGTCACCTTGGCCAAATAGATGTTCCCGGCAAGCTGTCGCTTGTTCAGGGTTTCAAAATCGAATTCTTCGACCTTGTTTCCGTCCACCACGACGACCCGAGTTTCCTCGGCATGCGTCGCGTCGATAAGCATTTTCTTTGACATATCAATCCATTGCACCTCGAACGCAAAGAAGCCCCCGGCGGACCGGAGGCATACTCGTTGCGGGTGGGGTGGCTTGTTCGGGCAAGGGGCGGCGGTGGCGTCAGGCGGGCCGTGCCCGGTGGGCAGCCCTCGCCTGTCGCCAATTGTGTCGCACGCGCCATCGCGGTTCTCTTCTCAACCCCCTGTCGGGGGCACACGAAAGCCCGCTGTGTCAATGACTTGGCGGGCAATAAAACGACCTTGCGGCCGATCCGGCTGCCCATCCTTCGGCGCGCGTCACCGCACCAGTCATCCAAGGCAGAGAATATCACGGCAGGGCAAAGCCCAGCGTCTAACAAGGATAGCGGCAAATCGCCGACAAGGGCAATGGGTCATTTGCATGATCTCACACGCGGGGGTTGTGCATCTTGCCAACCGCACTGGCCTGGCCAATCTCGAGGATCAGCGGCCGGTGGTCGGAAACCTCGGGCTCCTCCACCACCCGGAATGGCGCGCAGGCCAGATCGGCCGACACCAGCATGTAGTCGGCACACCGCCCGGCCTTGGGATAGTGCGATGTGCGCGTGTCGCGAAACCCCCGCGCGGTGACGAGATCGCAAAGCCCGATGTCGGCAAACCGGGCAAAGCTCTCACTGTCCGGCATCAGGTTCATGTCGCCGCACAGAACGACCGCATCCCCCGGCTTGCGCAGACCCTGCACCGCCGCCGCCACCGCCTCGGCCTGCGCCGCACGGGCGGGCGTATCGGCCTTGCCCGCCGCCTCGCGCACGCCGTGGAACTGTGCGACGCAAACCATCCGTCCGAGGCCCGGATCGTAAAGCCGCATCACATGGATCGGGCGCGGCACCGGCACCTCGCCCCAGCCGTCGGCCCGGAACACGCCATGCACGAAGACCTGCACCTGTTCGACCACGCTGATGTCGCGCCGCACGAAGGTGGCGATCCCGAACTCAGATGGATGCGCCCGCCCCGCGTCGTCGTAAAGCGTGCCCCGCATCGCCGCACAGAACTGCCCGCGATGGCCGGGCAGCAGGGCCGAAACCTCGCCGAACAGGTCGGCGCGCTGTTCCAGCCTTTTCGCGCCCTCTCGGTATTCCAGGACCGGCGGGCCGTCCTGTGGTGCGCGCGTCACTTCCTGCAGGCACCATACATCGGCACCGACGCCCGGCAACCAACCGGCAAGCGCGGGCATCAGCCGTCCACCCCACGCATTCAGGCAGGCGATGCGCACAGGCTGTCACCCCCACTGCCGCTGCAACGGGGGGCCATCCGGACAACAAACAGTTTCCCCGGAACCCATGCGCTGCCCCTACCCGGCGTCAGACGTAGTCCGACCGGGTCAACCCGTACTTCGCCATCTTCTCGTTCAGCGTCCGGCGCGGCAGGCACAACTCATCCATCACCGCGACGATCGACCCCTTGTGACGCCGCATCGTGTTGTCGATCAGCATCCGCTCGAATGCCTCGACATAGTCCTTCAGCGGCTTGCCTTCGGTGGTCATCGCGGGACCCGAACTTTCGTTGTCGGCCATCAGCAGCGAGGCGATCGACCCCGACCCCCGCCTGTTCTGCAGCACGGCGCGCTCTGCGATGTTGACCAGTTGGCGCACGTTGCCGGGCCAGGGCGCCTGCAACAACTGTGCGGCTTCCTGTGCCGTCACCTGCGGTGCGTCGCAACCGTACTCTTCGGCAAACTGCTCGGACATTCTGGTGAACAGGGTCAGGATGTCTTCGCCCCGCGCCCGCAGCGGCGGCAGCAGGATCGTCATCGCGCCAAGCCGGTAGAACAGATCGGGCCGCAGCGCGTCTTCCACGGTCTTGTCAGGCGCATGGTTGTTGCAGATTGCGATGATCCGCGTGTCGGGCGGCGTGCCCTGATCGTTGATCAGGGTCAGCAGGCGAGACTGCAAGGCATGGCTCAACGCCTCGATGTCCTCCAGACAGATCGTTCCGCCTCGCGCCTCTTCGACCAGCGGGATCGCGCCATCCTCGGCCGGGCCAAAGAGTTTGGCCGTCAACTGGTCTTCCGACCAGGCGGCACAGGACACCGTGACGAACTTCCGCCCGGCGCGGGGACCCACTGCGTGCAGCGCGTGCGCCACCAGCGTCTTGCCCGTTCCGGTTTCGCCATCGATCAGGACATGGCTGTCCGCCTGTCCGAGGTCGAGAATGTCCTCGCGCAGCCGCTCCATCACGGCACTGGTGCCGATCAGTTTCTTCATCAGGATAGACCCGTCCGACAACTCGCGCCGCAGCGCCCGGTTGTCCAGCGTCAGGCGGCGGTTCTGCGTCGCGCGCTTGGCCAGTTCGGTCATCCGGTCGGGATTGAACGGCTTTTCCAGAAAGTCGAACGCCCCCACCCGCATCGCCTCGACCGCCATCGGCACATCGCCATGACCGGTGATCAGGATCACCGGCAGACCGGAATCCATGCCCATCAAACGCTTCAGAAACGCCATCCCGTCCATACCGGGCATCTTTATGTCACTGACCACCACTCCCGGAAACTCGGGGCCGATCGCCTTGAGCGCCTCTTCGGCCGATGGATAGGTTTCCGTGTCGAAACCGGAAAGGGCCAGCCACTGGCTGATCGACTGCCGCATGTCGGCCTCGTCGTCGACGATCGCCACCTTCATTGCGCGGGCCATAAGTACCTCATTCTGCTGCTTTTACATCTTGACCCAAAACGGGCAATTGAACTTCGAACGCGGCCCCGCCGTCGGGCACGTTGCGTGCCGTCAGCCTGCCGCCAAGGTCGGTGACGATGCCGGAACTGATTGCCAGCCCCAGCCCCACCCCCTCGCCGGGTTTCTTTGTCGTGTAGAACGGCTCGAACAGGTTATCGAGATCGCTGATCCCGTGGCCATTGTCGCGCACGGTCAGCGTCGCCGTTTCACCAACCGACAGGATCAGGTCGATCTGCGGCCTTACGCTGTCCTTGGTGGCATCCAGCGCGTTGCGCAACAGGTTGATGATGACCTGTTCCAGCCGTAACCGGTCTGCCATGACCATCACGGGTGTGCGCGGCAGGGTGCGGGTGATCTTGACCACCCGCAGCTTCAACTGCGGCTCCATCATCGACAGCGCCGACGACAGACAGGCGCGGATGTCCACCGGCTCGAACGCTTCACCACCCTTGCGCGCGTAGGACTTCAACTGCCGCGTGATGGCTCCCATCCGTTCGATCAGATCGTCGATCCGCTGGAAACTGCTGAGCGCCTCTTCGGGGCGCTTGCGCTGCAACAACAGCCGTGCCCCGGCCAGATAGGTCTTCATCGCCGCCAGCGGCTGGTTCAATTCGTGACTGACCGCCGCCGACATCTCACCCAGCGCAGCGAGTTTCGAAGACTGGGCCAGCGTCAGTTCCGCCACCGCAAGATCCTGCTGCACCTTTTCGCGTTCGGCCACCTCGCGCTGCAACCGGGCGTTCAGCAGGCGCAGCTCGGCTGATTCGCGGCGGAACGACATGGTCTGCGACCAGGCCCGGCGCGACAGGATGTAGAAGGTCAGTGCGGCCAGGATCGCGAAACCCATGATCTCCAGCGCCAGCACGCCATTGACCCGTTCGCGCACCGAATCATAGGCGGTGAAGGCCACCATGCGCCATCCTCGGAACGGCACCCGCGTGTCGGTGCGCAGCACGCCCTCGCCGCTGACATAGGCGTCTGGCGGGTATTGCGCCCAATCTGCCGCCCCCTTCAGCGCGCGGTTCAGCGCCGAGGGAACCGCACCCGCCGCCAGAACCTGATCCAGCGGCGCACCCCGCCATCTGGGCTGGGTCGCAAGGATGACCGTGCCTTGCGAATCCGTGACCAGAACAGCGTCCTGCAGCCCGGCCCAGGCCCGTTCGTACTTCATCAGATCGGCGGCCACCACGATGACCCCCGCTGGTTGCCCGTCGACCATGACAACGCGCGAATAGGTGAATTCGAATCCGTTGCCCGGGCGCGGCGACACGGTAAACACCGTATCCTTCGTGCGCTGTGCCTCGACGAACAGGGGGTTGTTGCGATGGCTCTTGCCCAGAAGGTTGCGGTTGGTCGCCCCAACCGTCACCCCGTCACTGTCCAGCAGCAGGATCGACGCCACCCCGATTTCGGCCTGCACCTGGATCAGCCGCAGCGTGGTCCCCGAAAAGTCGCGCTTGATCAGCGCATCGGAAATCGCAGGGTCGCCCGACAGCAACAGGGGGACGACCGATGTGCGCTGCAATTCAGAGGTAAGGTTGCCCGAATACAGTGCAAGCCGCAGTTCGGCGCGGTTCCGGGTGGTTTCGGTAAACCGTTCCGAAAGCCAGCGGTTGGTCACCAGAACGACCCCCACGGCCAGAACTACCAAAGCCACGACGATCAGCTTGACCCACCAGGACCCGCTGCCTGACGTCTCTGTCAGGGCACCGGGGCGAACCGGGGTGTCGAAGGAAGGATCGTTCTGCATGGCAAAACCTTAGGCCGATGCCCCCTGCAGCCTCAAGCCGACGCCCGCCAATGCCGGTCAGGCCAGCGCCATCCCGCCCATCAGCCGCGCGAACAGGGCCGACCCGTCGGTTCCGCCATGGGCAGGGTCCACCGCCCGCTCGGGGTGCGGCATCATTCCCAGAACCCGGCGGTTGGCAGACAGGACGCCCGCGATATCGTCCATCGACCCGTTGGGCGTATCGGTATAGCGAAACGCCACAAGCCTCTCGCCCTGCAGGCGCGCGAGGCCCTCGGCGTCAATCGTGTAGTTGCCGTCGTGGTGCGCGATCGGCAGATCGACGCGCTGGCCCTGCGCATAGCCGTCCGTAAAGGCGGATTCAGCACAGGCTGTCAACCCGACGCTTTTGCACAGAAATTTCAGCCCCGCATTGCGCATCAGCGCCCCCGGCAGCAGGCGCATTTCGGTCAGCACCTGAAAGCCGTTGCACACACCCAGCACATAGCCGCCACGCGCCGCATGCGCCCGGATGGCCGCAGCCACGGGCGATTGCGCGGCGATGGCACCGCAGCGCAGGTAATCTCCGTACGAAAATCCGCCTGGCACCCCCACCACATCGGTCCCAGCGGGCAGCGCCGTGTCCTTGTGCCAGACGCGGGACACTTCGAACCCCGCGCGTTCGAACGCCACGGCAAGATCGCGGTCACAATTCGAACCCGGAAACGTGATGACAGCGGCTTTCATCGGCGGCTCCTTGAAAAACAACGGCGCGGAGGCGCCCATTTCGGCTTGGCTGTAACAGTCGCAGGCGGTCGGAACACATGCCCCGACCCAAAGGGCTAGACGATTTCGATCCGGTAGCTTTCGATTACCGTGTTGGCCAGCAACCTGTCGCACATTTCTTGCACCCGCGCCTCGGCGGCAGAGGCGTCCGTGTCCGTCAGGTCAAGCTCGATCACCTTGCCCTGGCGGACGCCCGCGACACCGTCGAACCCCAGACTGCCCAGGGCATGCCGCACGGCCTCGCCCTGAACGTCCAGAACGCCCTGCTTCAGCATCACCGTCACGCGCGCTTTCATCTTTTCTCTCCGGAAAGTCAGTTGATCAGGCTGGGTTTGGTCGCATGCGTGACGTTCGACGGCATCACGCCCAATCGCCGGGCGAGTTCACTGTAGACATCGGCAAGCGGGCCGGGATCGGCCGGCGGTTGCCCGTCACCCCGGTCCACCACCGCGCGCATGTCCCACAACCGGCAGCTGTCGGGGCTGATTTCATCCGCCACGATCAGGCGCATGAAGTCGCCCTCCCAGATCCGGCCGACCTCGATCCGGAAATCCGCGAGACGGATGCCCACACCCATCATGACCCCCGACAGGAAATCATTCACCCGCAGGGCAAGCGCCACCACATCGTCCAGATCCTGCTGGGTTGCCCAGCCGAAGGCGATGATGTGCTCTTCACTGACCAGAGGCGACGACAGGCGATCGTCCTTGTAATAGTATTCGACAATCGGGCGCGGCAGCGGCGTGCCTTCGGCGATGCCCAGCCGCGACGAGATGTCTCCTGCGGCAAAGTTGCGCACCACGACTTCCAGCGGGATGATCTCGGCCATCCGGACCAGTTGCTCGCGCATGTTGATCCGCCGGATGAAATGAGTCGGCACCCCGATGCTGTTAAGCCCGGACATGAAGAATTCCGAAAGGCGGTTGTTCAGAACCCCCTTGCCCTCGCTCGCGGTCTGTATCGGCGTAGCCTGCCCCGGAACGGCGTCATCCTTGAAGTACTGGATCAGCGTGCCCGGTTCGGGCCCTTCGTACAGGATCTTCGCCTTGCCTTCGTAGACCTTCTTGCGACGTGCCATGAACGCTCCGTTTGGAATGGCAAAGAGAGGTCCCGCGCACGGGCCCTGCCTCACATCCCGCGCTTCTAAGCCAATGCGCGCAGGGTCGCAAGGCATAGCGCCCTCTTGCGGTCTTGCAGGATCGGCAGCGAGTGACATATGGAAGGGAACCGCAACCCGAGACGCTGAGGGCCCCGTCATGACGACTTTCGATGATCGCGAAAACGCCTTTGAGAACAAGTATGCCCATGACGCCGAAATGCAGTTCCGCGCCGAGGCCCGGCGCAACAAGCTGCTTGGCCTGTGGGCCGCGGGCCTGATGGGCAAGACGGGCGACGAAGCGGCGGAGTATGCCCGCGAAGTCGTGGCCGCCGATTTCGAAGAGGCGGGTTCCGAGGATGTCGTGCGCAAGGTGGTGGCCGATCTGGGCGGCCGCGCCACGGCCGACGAGGTGCGCGGCAGGCTGGGCCTGCTGCTGGCCGAGGCGAAGGCCCAGTTGATGACAGAACTCTGAGCCGTCCTTTTCGCTTCATTTGAGGCGTTAACCCCCCGGTCACGCCCCTGACGCTAGTCTGGCTATGGCGGTGTGCAGGGGGGATAATGCAGCAAATCAACACAGGCACACCCGCTGCCACCTGGCCCCGCCTGGCAGGCCGGTTGTTTTTGTCGCTTGGCCTGGGTACCGGGTTTCTCTGGCTTCTTGCGTCACGTCTTGCCGAGGTGGACCCGTCCGCCGTCGGTGCCGCGATGTCGCAGGTGGTCCTGCTGCAATGGGGCCTTGCGCTGCTGGCGACGGTCGTCAGCTTCTGGGCGGTCGGGCAGTACGATGTGGTCATGCACCGGCACTTCCGGACGGGCGTGACCGCGGCCGTGGCCGGTCGGGCAGGCATCTGCGCGATTGCGGTCAGCCAGATGCTGGGTCTTGGCGTGATCACGGGGTCGATCCTGCGCTGGCGGATGCTGCACGGGCTATCCGCGGCCATGGCGGCCCGGCTGACTGTCGCCGTTGCCGGTTCCTTCCTTGCGGGCTGGGGCGTGGTGACGGCACTGGTGCTGCTGGTTCTGCCGGACGCGCCGTTTCGCGGCGTCGCGGCGGGCGTGGTCTGCTGTGCCGGTCTGGTTGTGGTGGCGGTTGTCGCGGCCCCGCGCCTGACCCGAACCTGGCCCAATCTGTTCACCATGGGACATCTGGTCGGTTTGGCCGCGGTCGATACGCTGGCGGCGGCGCTGGCCCTTTATGTCCTGTTGCCCGCCGATCTGGACCTTGCGCTGACGACCCTGCTGCCTGCGTTCCTGATCGCGCAGGGGGCCGGTCTTTTGTCCGGCGCGCCGGGCGGCGTCGGCGCGTTCGAGGTGACCTTTCTCGCGCTGCTGCCCACGTGGCCGCAGGACCCGTTGCTGGCGGCGGTCCTTGCGTGGCGGCTGATCTACTACGCGCTGCCCGCGATGCTGGGCGGGCTCCGGGCGGCGTTGGGCACCGCAGAAACGCCTCCGGGTGCAAAGACCCCGCACCCGCCGCTTCCGCGGGCCGAAACGGGAATCGCCGCGCAGGGAGAGCACATCCGCCTTGCCTGCGGCAGTTGGCTGGTCGGCCGGACGCCGCATGTGCTGGTCGGCCTGTTCGATCCGCTGGACCGGGAAGACCGCCTCGACCGCCTGATCGCGGCGGCGGCGCAGGAAGGACGCTGGCCCGCGGTCTACAAGTGCACCGGCCGCACCGCCGTTCTGACTCGACGCGTCGGCTGGAACGTCATGGCCATCGCGCGCGAGGCCTGGCTCGATCCCCGCCACTTTCGGCCGGACCATCCGGCACGGGCCGGGTTGCGGCGAAAACTGCGGCGCGCCGGGGCGGCGGGCCTGGAGATTTCGACAGGGGGCACTGCGTCGATGGCCGAAATGACCTGTGTCGCGGCCAGATGGGCAGCCGCACATGGGGGCGAACGGGGCTTTTCGATGGGGCGGTTTTCGCCTGCCTATGTCGCGACGCAGCGTGTCTACCTTGCGCATCGTGCCGGGCGGCTGGTGGCCTTCGCCACGTTTCACCGGGCGTCGCGGGAATGGGCGCTGGACCTGGTGCGCTACGTCCCCGACACGCCCGATGGCACGATGCAGGCGTTGGTGTGCGCCGCGATTGCCGATTGCGCCAAGGCCGGGGTGCCGCGCCTGTCGCTGGCGGCGGTGCCGGAAGCGGCATTCGGCGGCAGTCGCGGGGTGGACCGGGTCTTGCGCCGGACGGGGCATGACAGTGCGGGCCTGCTGCAGTTCAAGTCATCCTTCGCGCCGCGCTGGCAACGGCTGTATCTTGCGGCACCGCATCCTGTGGCGCTGGCGGTCGCGGCTGCCGAGATTGCGCGCGCCATCGCGCTGCCCCCGCCCTTGCGCCAAATCGAACAGGGTCATGCGGATTATGGATTTGCCTCTGTCCCGCGACCGTGGCAGGAACCCCGAACCTGTCCCCATCCCGACCCGAGGTTCCCATGTCAAACGACGCCCTGTCCCGACTGCTGTCGACCCGCGATTGGCTGATGGCCGACGGGGCCACCGGGACCAACCTGTTCAACATGGGACTGTCGTCGGGCGAGCCGCCCGAGGCGTGGAACCTGGATGAAGCCGACAAGATCCGCACCCTGTACCGCGGGGCGGTCGATGCCGGGTCCGACATCTTTCTGACCAACACCTTCGGCGGCAATGCCAGTCGGCTGAAGCTGCACGACCTGCAGGGCAAGGTGCATGAGTTGAACCGCGTGGGCGCGGCCTTGGGGCGCGAGATTGCCGATGCGGCGGGCCGCACGGTGATCGTCGCCGGATCGGTCGGGCCGACCGGCGACATCTTCGAGCCGATGGGCACGATGACCCATGCTGTTGCGGTCGAGATGTTTCACGAACAGGCCGAGGGGCTGAAGGCGGGCGGGGCGGATGTGCTGTGGGTCGAAACCATGTCGGCCCCCGAAGAGTACAAAGCTGCCGCAGCGGCGGCGGCACTGGCCGGAATGCCCTGGTGCGGCACCATGAGCTTTGACACCGCCGGACGCACGATGATGGGTGTCACCTCGGCCGCGATGGCCGATATGGTCGAAAAGCTGCCGAACCCGCCCATCGCCTTCGGGGCGAACTGTGGCGTGGGCGCGTCCGACCTGCTGCGCACGGTTCTGGGCTTCGCGGCGCAGGGGTCCGAACGGCCGCTGATCGCCAAGGGCAACGCCGGCATTCCGAAATACCACGACGGCCATATACACTATGACGGCACCCCCGACCTGATGGCGGAATACGCCGTTCTGGCCCGCGATGCCGGGGTGCGAATCATCGGCGGCTGCTGCGGAACCATGCCCGAGCATTTGGTTGCCATGCGCGCCGCGCTCGAAAGCCGCCCCGCCGGTCCGCGCCCGTCGCTTGACACCATCTCGGCGGCGCTGGGTGGGTTCTCTTCGGCATCGGACGGCACCGGCGACACCTCGGGCGACCCCAAACGCGAACGGCGCGGGCGCCGCGGATAGGGCATTACAGCAGCGACATCTGATCACCTGACCGCAGCGGCGGCCGGAACAGATCGCAGCGCAACGGCGCAACACCTGCGTTCAGGTTCAACCGCGCCACGGCCTTGTCGAACCGCTGTGACATCAGATCGGACCACAGGCCTTCGCCGCGCATGCGCGTGCCCCATTCGGGGTCATAGTCCTTGCCGCCATGCATCTCGCGCACGGCGCGCATCACCTTGGCCGCGCGGCCCGGCTCGTTGCGCGCCAGCCATTCCTGAAACAGCGGCGACACTTCCAGTGGAAGGCGCAGCGCGATCCACGAGGCGGCGACCGCCCCCGCGTCGCGCGCGGCGGACAGGATCTGTTCCAGTTCATGGTCCGTCAGGCCCGGAATGACCGGCGCGATCATCACCCGCACCGGAATGCCCAGCCCCGACAGCCGCCGGATGATCGACAGCCGCCGCGACGGCGCCGCCGCCCGCGGTTCCAGCCGCCGCGACATGTCCGGATCAAGCGTCGTGATCGAAATCCCGACGCGCAGCAGCCCCTGTGCCGCCATGGGCGCCAGCAGATCAAGGTCGCGTTCGATCAGCGTGCCCTTGGTGGTGATCGCCAGCGGATGGTGAAACCGCGCAAGAACCTCGATCAGGTCCCGCATCACCCGGTGTTCAGCCTCGATCGGCTGATAGGGGTCGGTGTTGGTTCCGATGGCAATCGGCGCGACGCGGTAGGCGGTCCGCCGCAATTCGGCATCCAGCACCGCCCCCAGACCCGGCCGCGCGATCAGCCGCGTTTCGAAATCCAGCCCCGGAGACAGGTTCAGAAACGCATGGCTCGGCCGGGCAAAGCAGTAGATGCAGCCATGTTCACAGCCGCGATAGGGGTTGATCGAACGGTCGAACGGCAGGTCGGGCGACCGGTTGTAGGTGATCGCCGACCGCGCCCGTTCCAGCCGCACTTCGGTGCGCAGCAAAGGCAGGTCGCCGTCGCGCGCCCAGCCGTCATCCGCCGCCACCCGGCGACGGGTTTCGAACCGCCCGGCGTCGTTCGAGCCTGCCGCGCGCGCCTTGACCCGCCGTTCCGGATAAGGAGTGTCATCTTTGCCAATCATCCCGCGATTATGGAACATAAGAAGAACAACAACCAGTTAATTCTGAAACCGCAGGGCCTTGCTGTCGGCTTTTATCCGGGGCATGTCGGAAACCGAAAAGTGCCGCAACCGCTTATCCCGCATGCAGGCACAGCATATGCCCGAGGAGCGCCAGATGGCCGACGACGAAATCATCCTTGCCGACCTGTCCGATGACGAACTGGTTCTGCAGATGCACGACGATCTGTACGACGGCCTCAAGGAAGAGATCGAGGATGGCGTGAACATCCTGCTTGAACGCGGCTGGACACCCTACGACGTGCTGACCAAGGCGCTGGTCGCCGGGATGACGATCGTCGGTGCCGACTTCCGCGACGGCATCCTGTTCGTGCCCGAGGTGCTGCTGGCTGCCAACGCGATGAAGGCAGGGATGTTCATCCTCAAGCCTTTGCTGGCCGAAACCGGTGCGCCGCGCATGGGCAAGATGGTGATCGGCACCGTCAAGGGCGACATCCACGACATCGGCAAGAACCTTGTCGCGATGATGATGGAAGGCGCTGGCTTTGAAGTGCGCGATCTGGGCATCAACAACTCGGTCGAGAAGTATCTGGCGGCTCTGGAAGAGGATCAGCCCGATATCCTTGGCATGTCGGCGCTGCTGACCACGACGATGCCCTACATGAAGGTTGTGATCGACACGATGAAGGAAAAGGGCATGCGCGACGACTATATCGTGCTGGTCGGCGGTGCGCCGTTGAACGAAGAGTTTAGCCGTGCCATCGGGGCGGACGCCTATTGCCGGGATGCCGCCGTGGCCGTCGAAACCGCAAAGGCCTATATCCTGCGCAAGCACAACCGGATCAGCGCCTGATCCCTCGGGCTCCGGGCGACCTGCCGCCGTGCCAGATCTCTTTTGTGCGTCGGCCCTTGGAATCAGCCGGCTGAAAGATCAGGTTGGGGTAAATGGAGGATGACCATGCCTTTGCCCATGTTTCTGACCCTGATCCTGACGGTGATCGCCGCCGCCGGACTGACCGTGACGCTGGCCACGCAGGCGGGGTTGCCGTTGGCGATGATCAGCCTGACCGCGCTCGGCGCGGCGGTGCTGCTGCGCCGGTCGCTTTGGAGATAGCCCCAGATGACGATATCCTGACCGAAGCCGGCCTTCGGCCTGCGTCGGTCGGACGCATTCTGATCATTGCCTGCGGCGCGCTGGCCCATGAAATTCTTGCGCTGAAGCGGGTGAATGGCTGGGACCATCTGGACCTGCAGTGCCTGCCCGCAAATCTGCACCTCTGGCCCGACAGGATCACCGAAGCCGTTGCCGCCGCGGTGGCCGAACACCGGAACCGATACCAGACGATCTTCGTGGCCTATGCCGATTGCGGAACCGGCGGATTGCTGCAACAGCGCTGCGCCGATCTGGGGGTCGAGATGATCGCCGGCCCGCACTGCTATGCCTTCTTCGAAGGTAACGCCGCCTTTGCCGCCCACCCGGACGAGATCACGGCCTTTTATCTGACCGACTTTCTGGTGCGCCAGTTCGATGCCTTTGTCTGGCGCCCGATGGGGCTGGACCGCCACCCGCAACTGCGCGACATGCTGTTCGGCAACTATACCAAGCTGGTCTATCAGGCGCAGACCGATGACCCCGCCCTGGACCTGAAGGCGCAGGATTGCGCGCGGCGTCTTGGGCTGGAATATGAACGGCGCAAGACCGGTTATGGCGATCTCGAGGTCGCGCTTGCAAAGGTCGCGCACGGGTGATCCTCTCCGGCGAACGGTGTTTCATCCCGGTGCAAAGCCCTGATAAGACAGGCGCAGGATGCAGCGCAGCACAGGGCAGGACCTGATGACCCCGATCGAATTTCCCCGCGCCTTTGCCGCCGCATTCGGCACCCGCGATGCGGATGCGCTGGCCGGGTATCTTGCCGACGACGCGCGGATGCTGACGTTGACCGGTGCATGGGTCGAAGGGCGCGCGGCCGTCCGCGAGGCGCTGATGGCAGAGTTTGCCGGAGTGTTCGCCCGCGCCCGGCTTGTCACCGGCAAGTCGCAACTGCGCGAGCTTTCGGCGGGGGTGTCGCTGGTGCATCAGCGGTTTGTGGTGTCGGGCGCGCAAGGGCCGGATGGGACCGATCTGCCGCGTTTCGCCGCCATGCTGTCCGCGGTCCTGCTGGCCGGTTCTGCGGGGTGGCAGGTGGTCAGTCTTGGCTTCTCAGGCCTGACCGAGTAGCGCCCGCGCCGCCGCCCGCGCCGCATCGGAAATCACGTCACCTGCCAGCATCCGGGCGATCTCTTCGATCCGGTCTGGCGCATCCAGCGGCGTGACCGTCGACAGGGTCTGCCCGTTCGAGACCCGCTTTTCGACACGCCAGTGATGCGCGCCGCGCGCCGCGACCTGGGGGCTGTGGGTGACGACCAGAACCTGCCCGCCCCCCGCCAGCGCCTGCAGCCGCCGCCCGACCGCGTCGGCGGTGGCACCGCCGACACCCCTGTCGATCTCGTCGAAGATCATCGTCAGGCCGGGGGTGTTTCCCGTCAGACAGACCTTCAGCGCCAGCAGGAACCGCGACAACTCTCCTCCTGAGGCGATCTTGTTCAGCGCCCCCGCCGGTGCGCCGGGGTTGGTGGCGACGGTGAAGGTCACGGTATCGCTGCCGTCCGGGCCGGCGTCTGCGGCGGTGATTTCGGTCACGAAAACCGCCCGCTCCATCTTCAGCGGGGCAAGTTCGGCGGCCATTGCCGAGTCAAGCCGCCCGGCCGCCGCCTTGCGCCGCGCCGACACGTCCGTTGCCGCCGCAAGATAGGCCGCATCCGCCTCTGCCACGTCTTTAGCCAGTCGGGCCAGCCCTGCCGACCCGGCATCCAGCGCCTGCAGCCGGTCACGCAGCCGCGCAGCCAACCCGCCGAGATCATCCGGCAGAACCGAATGCTTGCGGGCCAGGGCACGGATCGCAAACAGCCGTTCCTCCAGCGATTCCAGTTCGTGCGGGTCGAAATCCAGCCCTCGCAACGCCGCCTCGACGCCTTCGCTGGCCTCGTCCAGTTCGGTCAATGCACGCGACAGGGCCGCCAGCGGGGCATCCAGCCGCCCGTCGGCCCGGTCTGCCGCCCCGTCGAGCCAACGTTGCGCATCCCGCATCTGACCTTCGGCCCCCTCGGTCAGCACCTGATGCGCACGGGCGATGTCGGCACGGATGCGCGCCGCGCCCTGCATCGCGCGACGCCGCGTATCCAGCAGCGCGTCTTCGCCCGGTTGCGGGTCCAGCTTGTCGAGTTCTGCAACGGCATGGCGCAGCCATTCCTCTTCGGCCTGCGCTGTGGCCAAAGCGGCGTGCGCTTCGGCCATCCTCGCACGCGCCGCCGATTTGCCGCGCCACGCCGCCCGAAGGTCCGCCAGATCGATTCCGGCAAAGGCATCCAGCAGGGCCCGGTGCCCGCGCGGGTTCAGCAATCCCCGGTCGTCCTGCTGGCCATGCAGTTCGACCAGACTGTCGGACAGATCGCGCAGCACTTCGCCCGACACGCGCCGGTCATTGACCCAGGCCGTCTTGCGGCCATCCACCGTGTTGACCCGCCGCAGGATCAGCTCGTCTTCCGCCTCGATCCCCGCCTCTGCCAGCACGCCGCGTGCGGCATGGCCGGGGGGCAGGTCGAACACGGCCACCACCTCGCCCTGCGCGGCACCGCTGCGGACCAGTTCGGCCCGCCCGCGCCAGCCCAGCACGAACCCAAGCGCGTCGAGCAGGATCGATTTTCCCGCCCCCGTCTCGCCGGTCAGCACGTTCAGGCCGGGCTGGAATGCCAGTTCAAGCCGGTCGATGATCAGCACATCGCGAATTTGCAGCGAGGTCAGCATGGGGTCCGCCGAAAACTGTGTTGCCTGCAGGAACCGGCCCTGACAGGGTCGGCAAAGCGGGTGTCGGCACGCACCCCTACAGCCACTCGCCCCGGATCATCTGCCGATAGATGGTCGCAAGCCAGGTCGTTCCCTTCGCCTCGGGAGAAAGACCCTTGTCCTTCAGCAGGCGGAAGCTGTCCTGATAGAACGGGCTGGATTTGTAGTTGTAGCCAAGGATCGCGGCAGCGGTTTGCGCCTCGTCCAGCAACCCGAGGGCCAGATAGGACTCGACCAGACGGTGCAGGGCTTCCGGCGTGTGGCTGGTGGTCTGGAAATCCTGCACGACAGACCGGAACCGGTTGATCCCCGCCGCATAGTTGCCGCGCTTGAGGTAATAACGGCCGATCTCCATTTCCTTGCCTGCAAGATGGTCGAAGGCGAGGTCGAATTTCAGCATGGCCGACCGGGCATATTCGCTGTCGGGGTATTGTTCGATCACGACGCGCAGGGCCTGCAGGGCCTGGAAGGTCAGACCCTGATCGCGGCCGACCTCGTCGATCTGGTCATAATAGCTGAGCGCCATCAGATACTGCGCATAAGCCTCGTCCTCGCCACCGGGATAGAAGTCGAGATAGCGTTGCGCGGCCAGCCGGGCCTCTTCATAGTTCTTGGCCTTGTGCTGGGCAAAAGCCTGCATGATGACGGCGCGCTTGGCCCATTCGGAATAAGGATACAGCCGTTCCACATCCTCGAAGAAGATCAGCGCATCTTCCGCCTTGCGGGCCGTCGCCAGTTCCACTTCGCCACGCTGGTACAACTGTTCGGCGGTCAGGGATTCGGCCGGAGGTGTCTTGGGTGCCCCGACGCCACAGGCCGACAGGGACGCCACAAGAAAAGCGATGCCGAGACCACGCACAGCACCCGATGTTCCGCCTGCCATCTTCCGCCTATCCCATGCTTCGCATTCCATGCCGACCCTTGCAGCGGGTAAGGAACGCCTTTTGACGTTTCCTAGCACAGATAAATCCGGGGCGCAAAACGGGTTTCGCGGGAAAGACGTTCAGGCACAGAACCGTGCGGGCACATCCGCCGGGCGCACGCCGACACCGGGCAGCTTGCCCCCCGTCATCAAACCGCAGGTGTCCACCTCGAAGGCATCGGGCGTCGCGAACAACTCGCGCAGCAAACGGTTGGTCAGGGCGTGCCCGGCACGGACACCCGTATAGCGCGCAAGCAACGGGCCGCCGGCCAGTGCCAGATCCCCCATCGCGTCCAGCATCTTGTGGCGCACCGGTTCATCATCGTGGCGCAATCCGCCGGGGGTCAGCACCCGGCCACCGTCAAACACGACGGCATTGTCCAGCGTTCCGCCCCGTGCAAGTCCGCCCGCGCGCATCCGGTCCACATCGGCCTGCAGGCAGAAGGTGCGGCTGTCGGACAGTTCGCGCACGAAGGCCCCGTTGGCCATGTTCAGCCGCAGACCCTGATGGCCGATGGCAGGCTCGGAAAACTCGATCGAAAAGTCGATCTCCAGCATATCGGCCGGGTCCAGACGCGCCAGCGCCGCACCGTCGCGGACTTCGACCGGCTTCAGAACCCGGATCGCACGTACCGGCACGGACTGCGCCCGCACCCCGCGCGCCAGCAACCCGGCCACGAAGGGAATCGAAGATCCGTCCAGAATCGGCACTTCCGGCCCGTCGATGTCGATCTGGGCATTGTGGATGCCAAGCCCGGCCAGCGCCGCCATGATGTGTTCGATTGTCGAAACCGAAACCCCGTCGTCATTGGCAACCAGCGTGCAGAGCCGCGATTGAACCACGCAATCCCAGCGTGCCGGGATCATCCCGGTGCCTTCGGCTACATCGGTACGGTTGAACCAGATGCCGAAATCCGCAGGCGCGGGCCTGACGATCATCGTCACGGACGCACCGCTGTGCAGCCCGGCACCGATAAATCGGGCTGCAGATTTCAGCGTGTTTTGCACGGCAGCCTCCACGGGGTTCAAAAGGACAGCAGACCTGCCCTCCGTCCATCTGTGGTTTAGGTATGTCGGACATGGTTCGACCACAATTCACGCTTTGTGACCGGGCTGTAACACCCCGACGGAACCGCCGACACGATCCGGAAAATGCACAAGGCCCGGGGCGATGACGCTCCGGGCCTTGAAGGTTGGCGGGGATGGCGGATCAGTTCGCCTGACGCCGCAGGAAGGCGGGAATGTCGTTGCGTTCCTGATCGGGCGACACATCCTGTTCGTCGTCGTAGGCCGACATTGGCGGTTGCTGACGGGCGGGTTGCGGGCGCTCGTTGCCCGGTTCGGCGTGACCACCCGACATCCGGTTGATCAGGCTGCCGATGCCGAAGCGGGGCCGTTCCGCGGCAGGTTTTGCGGCAGCGGCGGCCGGGGCCGGGGCCGGGGCGGCGGGCGCGCGTGCCGGTTGCGGCTGCGGGCGCTGTGCGGACTGGGCGGGCGACTTGCTGACGGCGGCCTGCAGACGTGCCAGGGCCTCGGGCGAGGGGGTTCCGGCTGCGCGCGGGCGCGGGGCAACGAAGGCCGCGGCGTCGTCATGCTGCTTTTGCACGGCGGCCACAGCGGGGCGCGCGGCGGGTTCCGACTGCGGCCGGTACACCGGCGGCGGCAAATCGTCCGCGCGGGCTTCCACCGCTTCGAACAGGCTCGGTTCGGGGGCTTGCGCAACGGGCTGAGGCGCGGGCGCTGCGGCCACGGCCTGCAGGCTCAGCGCGACTTCGCGCTTGGCTTCGGCCTGCGGCTGCGGCGACGTCGCCTTCAACGGTTCCGCCATCGACCGGCGGGTGACCGGCGGCTCGACCCGGGCTTGCGCCACGTCGATGCCGGTGGCCACCACGGACACCCGCAGCACGCCCTGCATCGAGGTGTCAAGCGTGGACCCCACGATGATGTTGGCATCCGGATCGACCTTTTCGCGGATGATGTTCGCCGCCTCGTCCAGTTCGAACAGGGTCAGGTCATAGCCGCCGGTGATGTTGATCAGAACACCCTTGGCCCCATGCAGGCTGATCTCGTCCAGCAGCGGGTTGGCAATCGCCTTCTCCGCCGCCTGAACCGCGCGGTCGGGGCCTTCCGCCTCGCCGGTGCCCATCATCGCCTTGCCCATCTCGTCCATCACCGCGCGCACGTCGGCGAAGTCGAGGTTGATCAGGCCCGGGCGCACCATCAGATCGGTCACGCCCTTGACACCCTGATACAGCACGTCGTCGGCCATCGCGAAGGCCTCGGTGAACGTCGTGCGTTCGTTGGCCAGCCGGAACAGGTTCTGGTTCGGGATGAT
>JAIYDJ010000081.1 GCA_027487575.1 Rhodobacter sp.
CGGCCTTGGCCCGCGCCAATGAGGGCTATGCTTTGGGGTATGGCAACGATCCCTTCATGGGCCGCGTCCACGCCCAGTTGCGCGACGTGTTCGAGGCCCCCGAGGCAGCGGTCTATCTGGTAGCCACCGGCACCGCCGCAAACGCGCTGGCCTGTGCTATCGCCTGCCCGCCATGGGGGGCGGTGTTCTGCCACTCCCACGCCCACATCGCCGAAGACGAATGCGGCGCACCCGAATTCTTCACCAATGGCGCAAAGCTGGTGCTGGTGCCCGGCACGCACGGCCGCATGACGCCCGAAGCTTTGTCCGCCACCATTGCGCGTACCGGAAATGGCGGCGTGCATTCGGTGCAGCGCGGCATGGTGTCGGTCACCAACGTCACCGAGGCGGGCACGGTCTACACGCCCGCCGAAGTCGCGGCGCTTGCCGCCGTGGCGCGCGCGCAGGGTCTGCCCGTACATCTGGACGGCGCGCGCTTTGCCAACGCGCTGGTGGCAACCGGGGCGTCCCCCGCCGAGATGACCTGGAAAGCCGGCGTTGACCTTGTGTCGTTCGGTGGCACCAAGAACGGGCTGATGGGCGTCGAGGCGGTGGTGATCTTCGACCCCGCAAAGGCGTGGGAGTTCGAACTGCGCCGCAAGCGCGCGGGGCACCTGCCATCAAAACACCGCTACCTTTCGGCGCAGATGGAGGCTTATCTGACGGACGGCCTCTGGTTGCAGTTGGCAGGCCAAGCCAACGCCATGGCCGCGCGTCTGGCGCAGGGGTTGGCGCAGGTGCCGGATGCCGTTCTGACCCACCCGGTGCACGCCAACATCCTGTTCCCGCATTTCCCACCCGGCACCCATGCCCGCGCCGAAGCGGCCGGCGCGGTGTACTACCGGATGCCGGCCCCCGAGGGCCGCGAGGCGGCACGTTTCGTGGCCAGCTGGTCCACCACCGAAGCCGATGTGCAGGCCCTGCTGACAGCCTTGGCTCCCTGATTTTCTGCACCTGCACGCTGACAGCCGTTTGCAACCTCACCTGCGGGTGATAAGCGGAAGCCACGTCACGAATCCGTCACGCTGACGGCGTGGCCCGCACAGGCAACCGCTCGCAGGAAGGATTCCAGATGGCCGCCAACTCCGAGCCGAAGCTGATTTCGGGCAACGCGAACCTCACACTGGCCAAGGCCATCGCCCGCCGCATGTCGATGCACCGCGGGATGAGCGTCAATCTGGTGAATGCGCGGGTCGAGCGGTTCAACGATCAAGAAATCTTCGTCGAAGTCTTCGAAAACGTCCGCGGCGAAGACATGTTCATCATCCAGCCGACGTCGAATCCCGCCAACAACAACCTGATGGAGCTGATGATCATCACCGATGCGCTGCGCCGCTCGTCAGCCGCGCGCATCACGGCCGTCATCCCTTATTTCGGCTATGCCCGTCAGGATCGCCGCACCAAATCGCGCACCCCGATTTCGGCAAAACTGGTGGCCAACCTGCTGACAGAGGCCGGTGTGGACCGCGTTCTGACCATGGACCTGCACGCGGCGCAAATTCAGGGGTTCTTCGACATTCCGGTGGACAACCTTTATGCCTCACCCATCTTCGCCCTTGATATTGAACACAATTTCAAGGGAAAGCTGGACCGTGTCACCATCGTGTCGCCCGATGTGGGCGGTGTGGCGCGGGCGCGCGATCTGGCGCAGCGGCTGGGCACCGGCCTTGCCATCGTCGACAAGCGGCGCGTAAAGGCGGGCGAAGTGGCCGACATGACGGTGATCGGCGATGTGTCGGGGCAGATCTGCATCATGGTCGATGACATCTGTGACACCGGCGGGACACTGTCGAAGGCCAGCGATGTGCTGCTGGAAGCGGGCGCGGTCGAAGTGCATGCCTACACTACCCATGGCGTGCTGTCGGGCACCGCCGTGGAACGGATCAGCGGGTCGTCGATGAAAAGCCTTGTGATCACCGACTCGATCGAACCGACGGCAGCCGTCCTTGCCGCGCCGAACATCAGGGTCGTCCCCACCGCCCCGATCTTTGCGCAGGCGATCCTGAACATCTGGAACGGGACGTCAGTGCTGTCGCTGTTCGACAATGCGACGCTGGTTCCGATCTATGAAGGCATGTACCACCGCAGTTGACCGGGAACGCGGTCAGTCCAGTTCCCAGTCGTCCTCGTCCCGAACCGCCCCGAAGGCCAGCCAGTCCGCCCGGACGCGAGCGACCCGCGTGTCGCCCCACGTGCGGAACACCAGATGAAATTCGGTTTCACTGATATGTTCGGCCGTGATTTCGGCGCGGGCGTTGTGCTTGTGGTCGGTATCCCACATGGAAATCGAGACATGAACGACCGGAGGTTCGGTGTAGGCCTCCTTGAACCGCACGACATGGCGGCTTTCGCGAGAACCGTTGCCAGTCCACATCACGCCCCCATCGGCAAAATCCGAGAAAAGAACGCGGGTGCCCTGCTGAATGCCGAGCGTGTTGCCGGAAATGCGTTTCATTCGGTCCCAATCCTGATCCCGACGAAGCTAGCGAAAAAAATCGACAAAACTAGGGCCAATTGAAAAAGGGCTTCGCCCGCGCGAAGCCCTTCCTGTTGGGCCAAGCACTTACGACGCGACGGCAGCTTTCAGTGCGGTCATGTCGTCGATCAACTTGTCAGCCGCATCCTTGTCCGTCGTGGTGGCCGCCAGCGAGCGGGCCTCCGCGATCAGGCCGTCCAGAACCGCCGGGGTCGCCTCTTCGGTCGGGATGGCGCGTTCGGCCAGGACCGACACGCCCGTCGCGGTGATTTCCGCAAACCCGCCCGTCACCACAAAAGCCTGCGTTCCCTGCGCCGATACCGCGCGCAGGATGCCCGGGCGCAGGGTGGTGATGGTGGGGGTGTGCCCCGCCATCGCCGTCATGTCGCCTTCCGTGGCCGGAATCTGCACTTCCGTTGCTGCCACGCTGGCCAGCCTGCGTTCGGGCGAGACCAGATCGAATTGCATCGTGCCCGCCATATCGCCCCCTTACGCCGCTGCTGCAGCCAGACGCTGCGCCTTGGCCTTCACGTCATCGATGCCGCCCACCATGTAGAACGCCCCTTCGGGCAGGTGGTCGTATTCGCCCGCCACAACCGCCTTGAACGACGCGATGGTGACCTCCAGCGGCACCTGCACGCCCGGCGAACCGGTGAACACCTGCGCCACGTCGAACGGCTGCGACAGGAAACGCTGGATCTTCCGGGCGCGGGCCACGGTCAGCTTGTCCTCTTCGCTGAGTTCGTCCATCCCGAGGATGGCGATGATGTCCTGCAGCGATTTGTAGCGCTGCAGCATCCCCTGCACCGAACGCGCGACGTCGTAGTGTTCCTGCCCCACGACCAGCGGGTCAAGGATGCGCGAGGTGGAGTCGAGCGGGTCCACGGCCGGGTAGATGCCAAGCTCCGAGATGGCGCGCGACAGAACGGTGGTGGCGTCAAGGTGCGCAAACGAGGTCGCAGGCGCCGGGTCGGTCAGGTCGTCTGCCGGAACGTAGATCGCCTGCACGGACGTGATCGAACCCGCCTTGGTCGAGGTGATCCGCTCCTGCAAGGCGCCCATGTCGGTCGCCAGCGTCGGCTGGTAGCCCACGGCCGAAGGGATGCGGCCCAGCAGAGCCGACACTTCCGAACCGGCCTGGGTGAAGCGGAAGATGTTGTCCACGAAGAACAGCACGTCCGTGCCCGACTGGTCGCGGAACTGTTCGGCGATGGTCAGACCCGACAGCGCCACGCGCAGACGCGCACCCGGCGGTTCGTTCATCTGGCCATAGACCAGCGCCACCTTGGATTTGGTCAGGTCGTCGATGTTGATGACGCCCGATTCAATGAACTCGTGATACAGGTCGTTGCCTTCCCGTGTCCGCTCGCCCACGCCCGCGAACACCGAATAGCCCGAGTGCACTTTCGCGATGTTGTTGATCAGTTCCTGGATCAGAACCGTCTTGCCCACGCCGGCACCGCCGAAGAGGCCGATCTTGCCGCCCTTGGAATACGGGGCCAGAAGGTCGATCACCTTGATGCCGGTGACAAGGATCAGCGCATCCGTCGCCTGTTCCGAAAAGGCCGGGGCCTTCTGGTGGATGGCGCGGCGTTCGGTGTGCACCACATCGCCCTTTTCGTCGATCGGGTCGCCGATCACGTTCAGGATGCGGCCAAGGGTGCCGTCACCCACCGGAACCGAAATCGGCGCGCCGGTGTCGGTCACAGCCGCACCCCGCACCAGACCTTCTGTCGCGTCCATCGCGATGGCGCGCACCGTCGATTCGCCCAGATGCTGCGCCACTTCCATGACCAGGCGCTTGCCGTTGTTGTCGGTTTCCAGTGCGTTCAGGATTGCCGGCAGCGCGCCATCAAACTGAACGTCCACCACAGCGCCGATAATCTGCGTCACTTTGCCATGCGAGGTCGCATTTGCCATGTCGTATCTCCGGTTACCTTACAGCGCCTCGGCGCCCGAAATGATTTCAATCAGCTCTTTGGTGATCGCAGCCTGACGCGAGCGGTTGTAGATCGTCGTCAGCTTGGTGATCATGTCGCCCGCGTTCCGCGTGGCGTTGTCCATCGCCGACATCCGCGCGCCCTGTTCCGATGCACCGTTTTCCAGAAGGGCGGTGAACACCTGCGTCGCCACCCCGCGCGGCAGCAGGTCGGTCAGGATGCCCTCTTCGCTCGGCTCGTAGTCATAAAGCGACGACACGCCCGCCGCCTCGAACTTCGCCGGGATGATCTGCTGCGCCGTCGGCACCTGGCTGATCACCGACTTGAACCGGTTGAAGAACAACGTGGCGACGTCGAACTCGTTCGCCGCAAACCGCGCCAGCACGTCGCGCGCAATGCCTTGGGCGTTCACATAGCCCAGCCGTTTGACATCGCCCATGTCGACATGACCGACGAAGTACTGGCCGAAGTCGCGGCGCATCTGTTCGCGCCCCTTCTTGCCGACGGTCAGGATCTTGACCGTCTTGCCCGCGGCCAGCAGTTCATTCGCCCGCGCCCGCGCCAGACGCACGATGGTCGAGTTAAAGCCGCCGCACAGCCCCCGTTCAGAGGTCATCACGACCAGAAGGTGCACCTTGTCGGCACCCGTCCCGATCAGAAGACGCGGCGCGCCGTCGGACTGGCCGACCGATGCCGACAGCCCCGCCATCACGGCATTCATCCGTTCGGCATAGGGGCGCGCCATTTCGGCGGCCTCTTGTGCGCGACGCAGCTTGGCGGCAGCAACCATCTGCATCGCCTTGGTGATCTTGCGGGTGTTCTTCACACTCGCAATCCGGTTTTTCAGGTCCTTGAGGCTGGGCATCCGTTATCTCCCCACCCGCGCCCTCAGGCGAAGTCTTTCGCGAAAGTGTCCAGTTCCTTGCGGATCGCCTTTTCCAGATCGCCCGCCACCTTGCGGTCGTTCTTGGTGATGTCGTCCAGCAGTGCCTTGCCCGGTCCGCGCAGGTGCTTCAGAAGCCCGGCTTCGAAACGGCCCACCGATTTGACCGGGACCTTGTCCAGATATCCGGCGGTGCCCGCATAGATCACGCAGACGATTTCCGCGTTGGTCATCGGCGCATACTGGTTCTGCTTCATCAACTCGGTCAGGCGCGCGCCGCGGTTCAGCAACTGCTGGGTCGAGGCGTCAAGGTCGGACCCGAACTGAGCGAAGGCCGCCATCTCGCGGTACTGCGCCAGTTCCAGCTTCACCTTGCCGGCCACCGACTTCATCGCGTTGGTCTGCGCGGACGAACCCACGCGCGACACGGACAGGCCGGTGTTCACGGCAGGACGCACGCCCTGATAGAACAGTTCGGTTTCCAGGAAGATCTGCCCGTCGGTGATCGAGATCACGTTCGTCGGAATGAAGGCAGACACGTCGCCGCCCTGTGTCTCGATGATCGGGAGTGCGGTCAGAGAGCCTGCACCGAAATCCTCGTTCAGCTTGGCCGAACGCTCCAGCAGGCGGGAGTGCAAGTAGAACACGTCGCCCGGATAGGCTTCACGGCCCGGCGGGCGGCGCAGCAGCAGCGACATCTGGCGGTAGGCCACGGCCTGCTTCGACAGGTCGTCATAGATGATCAGCGCGTGACGCCCGTTGTCGCGGAAGAACTCTGCCATCGCGGTCGCGGCATAGGGGGCCAGGAACTGCATCGGCGCGGGGTCGGACGCGGTGGCGGCGACGACGATCGTGTACTTGATCGCGCCGGTTTCTTCCAGTTTCTTGACCAGCTGCGCCACGGTCGAACGCTTCTGCCCGATGGCCACGTAGACGCAGTACAGCTTCTTGTATTCGTCGTCGCCAGCGGCGTCGTTGTACGCCTTCTGGTTCAGGATGGTGTCCAGTGCCACAGCGGTCTTGCCGGTCTGGCGGTCCCCGATGATCAATTCGCGCTGGCCACGGCCCACCGGGATCATCGCGTCGATGGCCTTCAGGCCGGTCGCCATCGGTTCGTGAACCGATTTGCGCGGAATTATGCCCGGCGCCTTCACGTCGGCAACCCGGCGTTCCGACGTCTCGATGGCGCCCTTGCCGTCGATCGGGTTGCCCAGACCGTCCACGACCCGGCCCAGCAGGCCGTTGCCGACCGGCACGTCCACGATGGACTTGGTGCGCTTGACGGTGTCGCCTTCCTTGATGTCCTGGTCGGACCCGAAGATCACGATGCCGACGTTTTCGACTTCGAGGTTCAGCGCCATGCCCCGGATGCCGCCCGGAAACTCGACCATCTCGCCGGCCTGGACGTTGTCCAGCCCGTGCACGCGGGCAATCCCGTCGCCGACGGACAGCACGCGGCCGACCTCGGCCACCTCTGCGTCCATCCCGAAATTCTTGATCTGCTCTTTGAGGATCGCAGAGATTTCAGCAGCTTGGATACCCATTTATCCGACCTCTTTCATTGCATTTTGCAGGGCTGCGAGCTTGGCCTTCACCGATGTGTCGATCATCACCGACCCCAGTTTGACCACCAGCCCACCGATCAACGACGCATCGACCGTCGTCTTCAATTTCACGTCTTTTCCGACCTGCGCCTTCAGGCTGTTCATCAGGGCGGTCACCTGCGCATCGGTCAGCGCGGTTGGCGCGGTAACTTCCGCGGTCATCACGCCCTTTTCGACAGCGATCCGGCGCATCACGTCCGCCACCAGGTGCGGCAGCACGAACAGCCGGCGCTTCT
Source organism: Rhodobacter sp. (assembly GCA_027487575.1). Taxonomy (GTDB): domain Bacteria; phylum Pseudomonadota; class Alphaproteobacteria; order Rhodobacterales; family Rhodobacteraceae; genus JAIYDJ01. The sequence continues at coordinate 7,179 of JAIYDJ010000081.1, forward strand.
GGGCCATCAGCGCGATCGTGTTGCCCATCAGCGACGACAGGCCCATCTTGGCCGCCACCGCCGCCATCGCACGCGCCTGATCGTCGCGTTCCACCACGGGCGACGTGATCAGCGCGGTCAGATCGCTGCTCATCATCAAGGCGTCCTGCAGCGCATCCGCGTCCCGCTCCAGCATATCCAGCGCGCCTGTTTCCTTGGCGAGTTCGAACAGGGCCTGCGCGTAGCGCCCTGCGATCCCCAGTGACATCGAAGCAGATTCGGACACGTCAACCCTTCCGCTGTCTCGGCCCAGAAGCCGCGCTTGCGCGCAGCCTAGAAGGGTCCGGTGGCGCAAGCGCTGTCGCTTGCGTCTGTTGATTTCGAGGCGTCTCTAGCAGACGTGCTGCAATGCCGCAACCGTGAAGGCGGGCCTTCATTTTCTATTCACGTCCGGTTTTCTCAAGTTTGTTCTGCCCCGCGAATACTGCGACTTTTTGAAGCTGCAGGCATCGGCCGGGCAGCCTGGACCGCTGTTCGAGACAGGCCTTGTGCAAACGGCGCCGGACGGACGCGCTTCCGGGGCACCGGACGGCGCTTTTCCCTTGCATAAGGTGCAATCAGGTCCTTTAGAATTCCGTGATAGCGGATGGAGACCGTGACGATGAACTGGCTTTTGGCAGGCTCGCTTCTGGGGATGCTCGGGTTGTCAGCCGCATTCGGGATGTTCGACGAAAGCGGCGGCCAGGCGACCGATGACGATGACGGCGGAACCCCCAGAGAGGATGTTCCGCACGGCACCTCGGGCAACGACATCCTTTCGGCGAGCGAAGGGGCCATGGCGGGCTGGGGTGGCGATGATGACATCACCCTGTCCGGCTTTGCGGTCGGTTACGGCAACGCGGGTCACGACGACATCGAACTTCGCAACGATGCGACCGGCTATGGCGGCGATGGCGATGACCGGTTGCTGATCGCCGATGATTTCGGCGGCGCGAACCACGCCTACGGCGGCGCGGGCAATGACACCATGACCGGGCTGATCGTCGCGGACGATGCGCTGTTCGGCGGTGCGGGCAACGACATTCTGCGCGGTGGCAACACCTATGGCGGCGACGGCGACGATGACCTGACCGGTCTGATCAATGTTCATGGCGACGACGGCGACGACATACTCACCGGTTTCAGCCAGGTGTTCGGCGGTACCGGCGACGATCAGATCAACCTGCGCAATTACGGGGGCGAAACCAATGGGGTTGGGTGGGCCACCGGCGGCGATGGCAACGATACCATCCTCGCCGCCGACAGCCGGGACGGGGCGGGCCAGATTTCCGGCGACGGGGGCGACGACCTGATCCTGTTCACCGACCATTCCACCGTTTCGGGCGGCGCAGGCGGTGACGTGCTGATCGCCCGCGGCGCGTTCGTCAACGAACCACAGGATTCGGGCGTCATCGCCCTTGGCGAAGGCAACGACCTGCTTGCCTTCCATCCGATCGCCGATGTCGTGCCGATCGAAGGCCCGCTCGATGACCATATCCCCGACATCGTCAGGGATTTCGACCCGGTGGCCGACCAGTTGGCGATCATCTTTCCCGAGGCGCAGTTGGGACAACTTGAGGTCACGATCTCTCCCGATCCGGACGGGGCCTTCACCGACGTCACGATCAAGATCCCCACGCCCGATCTCGGTCCGGCCTATCCTGCGGGCACCGCGCTGCAGGCGTTCCGGCTGGAAGGCGTTGCCAACCTCAGCCGCGCCGATATCCTGCTGTTTTCGGATACGGACGCGGTTCTGGCAAACTCGCCCTACGGCACGCTCGGCCCCGTCGCCTGACCTGTCGCGCTGCAACCGGCCTGCGGGGCGGGCAATGGCTGACCTACACCCTCCAGTGCCCGCAGCGGCCGCCTGACCAGCGCCCCAAACCCGCCGCGCGTCGGGGCATAGACCTGCTTGCTGGCCTCGATCATCAGAACCCCGCCCGACAGCCACGGCAGGCGGCGGCCCATATCTTCCCAGAACCCGGCGGACCGCAGCCAGAACTTCGACTGGCTCGGCGGCGCGTGCAGAACGGTCAGACTGCGTTCGGGGGTAAACCCGTGCCGTTTCAATTGCGCCTCAAGCTGCGCCGCCGAATAGGGGCGGCCAAAGCCGAAGGGCGTGCCGTCCCGCCGCGACCACAGCCCCGACCGGTTCGGCACGATCACCAGCATCCGCCCCCCCGGGCCAAGGACCCGGCTCGCCTCGTCCAGCACGGCAGAAGGATTTTCAGACGTCTCAAGTCCGTGCAGCATCACCAGGCGGTCGACGAAACCGGTCTGCAACGGCCAATGCGTTTCTTCGCACAGCACCGACAGGTTTTCAGCCCCCGCAGGCCAGGGCATCACCCCCTGCGGCCCCGGCATCAGCGCGATCACCCGCCGGCCGGTGCCCAGAAACGGCCGCAGCACCGGGGCGGCAAAGCCGAAGCCGACCACCGTCTGCCCCGTCACATCCGGCCAGCTTGCCGCCACCTGATCGCGGATCGCCGTCTGCGCCACCCGGCCCAAAGCCGTGCGATAGTAGAAATTCCGCAGATCGAGCACATCCAGATGCATTGCAGGCCGCGTCCCATCAGGTCAGTCTGTCTGCAGGATACCGCAAGATCGGACAAAGACCATGACGCTTGACCTCGTGACGATCCCCTGCCGCACCGACAACTATGCCTTTTTGATCCACGACGCCGCTTCGGGTGAAACCGGAGTGGTGGACGTGCCCGATTCCGCGCCAGTTCTTGCGATGCTGGACGCGAAGGGGTGGCGGTTGACACATGTCCTGATCACCCATCACCACGACGACCACATCGCCGGGGTAGAGGCGCTGCGCGGCGCGACCGGCGCGCGGGTGTTCGGGGCGCGCGCGGATGCCAACCGCCTGCCGCCGCTGGATGTGGCGCTGGCCGAGGGTGACAGCCTGGTGATCGGTGGGGAAACGGTGCAGGTCCTCGAAGTGCCCGGCCACACCATCGGCCACATCGCGTTTCACCTGCCCGCCTCGGGATACGCCTTCACCGCCGACAGCCTGATGGCAGGCGGCTGTGGGCGGCTGTTCGAGGGGACTCCGGCGCAGATGTGGTCCAGCCTCGCGAAACTCGCCGCCCTGCCGCCCGGAACCCTGATCTGCTCGGGCCATGAATACACCGCATCGAACCTGCGCTTTGCCGCCTCAGTCGATCCCGACAATCCGGACCTGCACAAGCGCATCGCCGATACCGCGCAGGCCCGCGCCCGGAACCTTGCGACCGTTCCCAGCCTGCTGTCCCTGGAACGCGCCACCAACCCGTTCCTGCGCGCCGGGACCCTTGCCGACTTCACCGACCTGCGCGCCCGCAAGGACCGGTTCTGAACAGGGTGCCCCGATCACTTTTTCCGCAGCCCCCTCGTCAAATCGATTTGCAGACCAAATATGTCTTGCAGTCAGCCGAATAAAACCGAAGCTTAACACTATGAGGCCACGGTTGGATCAGGCCCCTAGGCCCTTCCGACCCGCAGGACAGGAGCACCGAACGTGCCATCATTCTCGACAACACTGGAACAAGCCATTCACGGGGCGCTGGCACTGGCCAACACCCGCCGCCACGAACTCGCCACGCTGGAGCATCTTTTGCTCGCGCTGATCGACGAACCCGACGCCGCCCGCGTGATGAAGGCCTGTTCGGTCAACCTCGAAACGCTGAAAAAAACGCTGGTCGATTTCATAGACGATGACCTTTCGACCCTCGTGACCGATGTCGAAGGCTCCGAAGCCGTACCTACCGCCGCCTTTCAGCGCGTCATCCAGCGCGCCGCGATCCACGTCCAATCTTCGGGGCGGACCGAAGTGACGGGTGCCAACGTTCTGGTCGCGATCTTTGCCGAACGCGAGTCGAACGCCGCCTTCTTTCTGCAGGAACAGGACATGACGCGCTATGACGCGGTCAACTTCATCGCGCATGGCGTGGCGAAAGACCCGTCCTATGGCGAGCCCCGCCCGGTGACAGGCGCCGAAGAACATCAGGAAACGCCCAAGGCCGAAGCCGGCGAGGCGAAGGAATCCGCGCTGTCGAAATACTGCGTCGATCTGAACGTGAAGGCCCGCAAGGGCGAAGTGGACCCGCTGATCGGCCGCGAGGCCGAGGTGGAACGCTGCATCCAGGTCCTGTGCCGTCGCCGCAAGAACAACCCTCTGCTGGTGGGCGACCCCGGCGTGGGCAAGACGGCCATTGCCGAAGGTCTGGCCTGGAAGATCGTAAAGGGGGAAACCCCCGACATCCTGTCGCGCGCCACGATCTATTCGCTCGACATGGGCGCTTTGCTGGCCGGAACCCGCTATCGCGGTGACTTCGAAGAGCGGCTGAAGGCTGTGGTCAAGGAGATGGAGGATCACCCCGACGCGATCCTGTTCATCGATGAAATCCACACGGTGATCGGCGCGGGTGCCACCTCCGGCGGGGCGATGGATGCGTCGAACCTGCTGAAACCCGCGCTGCAGGGCGGCAAGCTGCGCTGCATGGGGTCGACCACCTACAAGGAATTCCGTCAGCACTTCGAAAAGGACCGCGCCCTTGCCCGCCGGTTCCAGAAGATCGACGTGAACGAACCTTCGGTGGAAGACACCGTGAAGATCCTCATGGGCCTGAAACCCTATTTCGAGGAACACCACGACCTGCGCTACACGCACGACGCCATCAAGTCGGCGGTGGAACTTGCGGCGCGCTACATCCATGACCGCAAGCTGCCCGACAAGGCGATCGACGTGATCGACGAGGCGGGGGCGGCGCAACACCTGCTGCCCGACTCCAAGCGCCGCAAGACGATCACCCCGAAAGAGATCGAGGCTGTCGTGGCGAAAATCGCCCGCATCCCCCCGAAGAATGTCTCGAAAGACGATGCGGAAACCCTGCGCGATCTGGAAAAGACGCTGAAACGGGTGGTGTTCGGTCAGGACAAGGCGGTCGAGGCCCTGTGTTCGGCGATCAAGCTGGCACGCGCGGGCCTGCGCGAACCGGAAAAGCCCATCGGCAACTACCTGTTCGCCGGGCCGACCGGTGTTGGCAAGACCGAGGTGGCCAAGCAGCTTGCAAGCTCTCTCGGCGTCGAGCTGATCCGTTTCGACATGTCGGAATACATGGAGAAACACGCGGTTTCACGGCTGATCGGTGCCCCGCCCGGCTATGTCGGCTTCGATCAGGGCGGCATGCTGACCGACGGCATCGACCAGCACCCGCATTGTGTGCTGCTGCTGGACGAGATCGAAAAGGCCCACCCCGACGTCTACAACATCCTCTTGCAGGTGATGGACCACGGCAAGCTGACCGACCATAACGGGCGGCAGGTCGATTTCCGCAACGTGATCCTGATCATGACCACCAACGCGGGCGCGTCCGACATGCAGAAATCCGCCATCGGCTTCAACCGCGACAAGCGCACGGGCGAAGACACGGCGGCGATCGAGCGCACCTTCACGCCCGAATTCCGCAACCGCCTGGACGCGGTCATCAGCTTTGCGTCGCTGGGCCGCGAGATCATCCTGCAGGTTGTCGAAAAGTTCGTCATGCAGCTTGAGGCACAGCTTCTGGACCGGGGCGTCCACATCGACCTGTCGCCCGAAGCCGCGATGTGGCTGGGTGAAAAGGGCTATGATGACCGGATGGGCGCACGCCCGCTGGGCCGCGTCATTCAGGAGCACATCAAGAAACCGCTGGCCGAGGAACTGCTGTTCGGCAAGCTGACCAAGGGCGGCACCGTCCACGTTGTTCTGAAGGACGACGCCATCGCGCTGGTCATCGAAGAGCCGCAGAAACCGCGCCTGACCGGGGCAAAACCGCCGCTTCTGACGGCGGAATGATCCGGACAATCTGGCTTCTTCTGGCATTGGCCCCCGCGCAGGCGGGGGCCTTTGAATTGGCGTTCCCTGTTCAATGCACACTGAACGACACCTGTTTCATCCAGCAGTATCCCGACCATGACCCCGGCCCTGCGGCGACCGACTTCACCTGCGGACCGCTCAGTTATGACGGCCACGACGGCACCGACATCGCCGTGCCCACCCTTGCCGCGATGGCGGCAGGAGTTGCCGTTCTGGCCGCCGCGCCGGGGACCGTCGCCGGAGTTCGCGATGGAATGCGCGACGGCCCGCCCGGTGCGGACGTGAAGAACCGCGAATGCGGCAATGGTGTGCTGATCGACCACGCAGACGGCTGGCAAACCCAGTATTGCCACATGCGACAGGGCAGCATTGGCGTGCGGCAGGGCGACTCGGTCGCCGCAGGAAGCCCTTTGGGGTTGATCGGGCAATCCGGGCTGGCCGAGTTTCCGCATCTTCACCTGTCCGTCCGCAGCAACGGAGTGGATGTCGATCCTTTCGCCCCCGGCGCGACAAGCTGCGGCCCGACGACCGGGGGCCTCTGGGCAGACGCGCCCCCCTATGCCGCAGGGGGCATCATCGACATTGGCTTGGCCAGTGAGGTGCCCGACTTCGATGCGATCAAGGCGGGACTTCCGCCCGCAGACCTGACCACGCAGTCCCCCGCGCTGGTCGTCTGGGCGCATGTGTTCGGGTCCAGGGCTGGCGACAGTCTTTTGCTGGACATCACCGGCCCGGATGGTGCCGTCATCACGGAACGGGTCGCGCTGGACCGCACACAGGCCAGGCTGTTCCGCGCTGTGGGCAGGCATCTTCGCGGCGCAGGCTGGCCAGCCGGAACCTACACCGGCACGGCCCGGATGCTGCGCGACGGGGCAGAGATCGGCGCGCGGCAGGTCAGCTTGCAGATCGGCGGGTAAATGGCTCGGGCAGGACAGACCTGTACACACCAGAAGGCCCGGCGATCCGGTGTGCGCAGGCCAATCCTGCGCGGAGGCAGAGCTATCTTTCGGTCAGTTTCAACTCGATCCGCCGGTTGGCCGCCAACGCGGCGGGGCTGTCGCCCACTGCGACGGGGCGATACTCTCCAAACCCGGTCGCGGCCATCCGCTGCGGAGGAAAGCCCAGGTCGTTTTGCATGTAGCGCACCACCGACAGGGCCCGCGCCTGACTCAATTCCCAGTTGTCGGCAAACGCCCCGGCCCCCGACAGCGGGATCGCATCGGTGTGTCCGTCGACCCTGATGATCCAGTCGATCCCGTCGGGAATCTGATCGGCAATCTCTCGCAGAGTCGCCACGACACCGGCGATCTGCGCGCGTCCTTCGGGGGCCAGATCCGCCGATCCGGCCGTGAACAGGACCTCGGACGAAAAGACGAACCGGTCTCCGACGACACGAACCCCTTCGCGCCCGGCAAGCACCTGCGAAAGCTGGCCAAAGAAGTCGGACCGGAACTTGGCAAGGTCCAGGTTTTCCGCCTCCAGCCTGCGCCGCTCGGCCTCTTCCAGCTCGGCCCGCCGCTTTTCTTCGGCGGCGACGCGCGCCAGGGCCGCGTTCAACTGGCTGCCCAAGGCGTCGATCTGGACGCTTGCATCGGCATCCTTCGCGGCAGACGCCTCCAGCGCCGCCTGCAGGGACCCAAGCTGCCCGCGCAGCGCCGCGATCTGCTGGTTCAGCGCCGCCATTTTCTGCGCCGCATCAACAAGTTCCTGATCCTTCTGGCTCAGCACCTTTCGGGCCGCTTCCAGCAGCCCGGCCCGCACCGCCGCCTGGCTTGTCGCCTCTTCCCCGCTCGCCTCGGCGGCGGCCAGAAGTGTCAGCGTCTCTTCGGCCCGCTTCCTTTGTTCCTCCAGCGCCAGCGTCATCGCGGTCAATTCGTCATCCGCCGCCGCCAGCCGTGCCCGCAGGGCCTCTGCCGCGGCAAGATCGGCCAGACGCGCCTTTTCAAGGTCCGTCAACTCGGCAGACACCCCCGCCAGACGTTGGCGCAAAGCCTCGGCCGCCGCCTGTTCGGCCAGCAGCAGACGCTCTGTTTCGCTCAGCTCTGCGACACGGTCGCGCAGCGCCGTGGTTTCCGCCTGTTCGGCCTGCAGCAGCCGCTCTGCCTCGGTCTGACCGGCCGTCAGTGCGGCGTTGGCTGCTGCAAGGTCGGCGGTGCGGTCTTCGGCCGTTTGCAGCGCCGCAAGCGCGGCTGTCAGCGAAACCGCCTGATCCGCCGCCTGTTTCTGCAGATCGGCGATCATCAGATCCAGCGCCTCGCGCCGTGCCGCGGCCAGCCGGGCCGCCTCGGCCGCGGCGTCGATTTCATCCCGCGCCCGCGCCAGCGCGAGGTCCAGCGCCTCCTTGTCCGAAATCAGCCGCGCCTGCGCTGCCTGAAGTTCGGTCAATGAGGCCGACAGCGCGGTGGCTTCGCCCCGTGCCGCGTCCCGTTCGGCCAGCAGACTGGCCACCTGCGCCTCGAAACTGGCGATGCGCCCCGCCGCCGCGTCCAGTTCCGCCACCCGCGCGGTCAACTGCCCGGTCAGCGAGGCCACCAGCGCCGCCTGCCGGTCGCCTTCGGCCAGCGCCGCCGTCAGGTTTGCCGTCAGCGTGCCGATCTCCTCCTGCAGACCGGCGGTCCGGTCACGCTCCAGCCCCAGCGCATCGGCCAGACCCGCCACCTGCGCGGTCAATGCGTCCAACTCGGTGCTTTGGCTGGTAATCGTCTCGCGCAGAACTCCCTGCATCACGGTGAAGATGGTCAGCACGAACATCAGCACCATCAGCAGCGTGGTGACAGCATCCACGAAGCCGGGCCAGATCATCGAACTGTCGCGGCGGCGGGACAGGCCCATCGGTCAGGCCCGTCCGGTGTTGGCGCGCGACAATTGCCGGATCGCCTGCGTCAGCGCGCCAAGATCGCCGCGCAGGTCGGCGATGCTTTCCTGCCGTCCCGCGCTCATCTCTTCCAGGATGCGCAGAAGCTGCACATCGATCGACCGCAGCCGCATGCGGCTTTCCGCATCGGAATGCGCGCCGCCTTCCGCGCCGGTCAGCGCCTCGATCAGGCGTTCCTGACCCAGCGAGATCCGGTCCTGACCCTTCGTCGCCCTGTCCTGCCCGGCGGCGACCCGTTCAAGGGCGGCGATCTGTGCAGCACCCTGACTTGCCGCCGAAGCCGCCCCGGCTTCCAGACGCGCGGCAAGCGCATGCATCGCGCCGGTCAGTTCGGCAATGCGGTCCTCGCCCGCCAGCCGATTGGCCTCGGCCTGCGCGTGCAGTGTCTGGAGCACCTCGATCTGGGCATTCATCGCGTCCAGCACCTGCAGGACCGCCCCGGTTTCGCCGCCCTCGCCATCGGCGGATGCATAGCCAAGCCGGGTGATCGACGACAGCCATTCTTCCAGCTCGCGGTAGAACCGGTTCTGTCCGTGACCTGCGAACAGTTCCAGCAGCCCGACCACCAGCGATCCCGCCAGCCCCAGCAGTGACGACGAAAACGCCGTTCCCATACCGCCGAGTTGCGACTCGAGCCCGTTCATCAGCTTCGAGAAAAGCTCCACCCCCGATTGGTTGGCCTGCGGGTCCAGCGACCGGATGGTATCGACAATCGCCGGAACGGCGGTGGCAAGACCATAGAACGTGCCAAGAAGGCCCAGAAAGATCAGAAGGTTGGTCAGATAGCGCGTGATCTCGCGGGCTTCGTCGATGCGGGTTGCGACCGAATCGAGGATCGACTGCGACGACGAGGCCGAAATCTGCGTCCGTGCCCCGCGCGACCGCAGCAATTGTGCCAGCGGGGCCAGCAGCCGGGGTGGGTTCAGCGCCTCGTACCCCGGGCGATGCTGCACGAAATTCTCGATCCAGCTCACCGACTGGAACAGGATCAGCACCTGCCAGAAACATGTCAGAACGGCGAGAAGAAAGACGCCCGCAATGAAACCGTTCAGCAACGGGTTGGTCGCGACGATGGCGATGACCTCGCCATGGATGATCCACGCTCCGGCCGCGACCAGGATCGTGACGACCAGCATGGTGACGATCTGCCGGACAGGCTGACTGAAATGCGATGTCGGTTCGGGCTTTGGTTTGTCCATCCGGACGGGTCCGCCTGTCTGTCTGTGCCGGGTCACAATAGCAGGCATCGTGTGACTGCCAAGTGAAACGCGATGGATCGGACAAGTTGATGTCCTCTTGCGCGGGGCGGGTCGCAGGATGCAACCTTTGGAACAGCCACGCGGATTTGAAAAAGCGCGAGGCGTCCGGCCGATCAGGTGGCTGGCCCTTGCGGCACCTGCCCTGTATGGACGGCGCAAACCGAAGGATGGCGACATGCGGGCTTTGCTGTGGGTGGTTCTGGCGGTGGCGGCGCTGTGGTCCGGATACTGGTTTGTCGGATCGGCGGCCGTCGAACGAGGTGCCGTGCAGTGGTTCGATCAGGCAACCGCGCAGGGTCTGGTTGCGCAGAATGCCGGGATTCGGGTCGCAGGGTTCCCCAACCGGTTCGACCTTACGATCACCGCCCCGACCCTTCGCGATCCTGCCTCGGGGTATGGCTGGGCCGGGGGGGATCTGCGGCTTCTGGCGATGACGTGGAAACCCTGGCATCTGATCGCGCTGGCACCCGATACCCAGGTGATCACCACACCGCTTGGCGACGTGACGGTGACCGCGGCCGACCTGCGCGGGTCGCTGGTGCTGCATCCCGGAACCGACCTTGCGCTGGACCGGACCGTGGTCGAGGCGACGGGGCTGACCGTCACCGGTCCGACGGGCACGGCATCTGTCGCCTCGGCCCGCTTCGCGACTGCCGAGGATATCAGTCGGCTCAACAGCCATCGGATCGGGCTGCAGGTGACCGACCTTGCCCCCGATCCTGCGGTGCAGGCGGCCCTGCCGGATCTACCCGCGCTGATCGGGGGGCTGCATCTGGACGCAACCCTGTTGCTTTCTGCGGCGCTGGACCGTCACGCGGGCGACACGCGGCCCGAGGTGACGGGGCTGGTTCTGGATGACGCACGGCTGGACTGGGGTCCGTTGCAGGTCACGGCGAAGGGAACGCTGGCCACCGTGTCGGACGGCACGGCCGAAGGGCAGATCGAGTTGCGCATCGAAAGCTGGCGTCTTCTTCCGGAGGTGCTGGGGCAGACCGGCGCCATCGACCCGGTGCTGGCCCCGACCGTCCTGCGCGCGATGGAGATCATGGCCGAGGGTGGCAAGGACCCGGACGTTCTGGAAACCGCGTTGACGTTCCGCGACGGCTGGACGCGTCTTGGCGATCTGCCGATCGGCCCGGCACCCCGGCTCGCTCAGCGGCAGTAAGGCCCGCTGCGGTGGCTAGCGGTGTCAAAATGCATGTGGTCTTCGTGAAAGCCGTCTGACCCCGGACCCAGGGTTGTGCCAAAGATGCCGCAGGCCGCCTTGTGCGCCCGGCGCAGTTCCTTGCCGAAACCGCCAAGAACGTTGACCGTCTTGCCGTTTTCCAGAACGACGGCGGCAATGTCGATCGCCTTGCCCCTGCCGTGCTCGCTGATCCGCGCGCCCTTGATGTTGTTGCGCGACCGGCAGATGTAATGGGCCGCGACGCGCAACTCAACCACCTTGGTGCGCCCGACCGACGGTTGCAGGCCGCTTTCCACCCACCGGTTCAAGGCCTGCGCCGTGTCACAGTCGATGGTTGCAGCCTGGCTGAGCCGTACGCCCGACACCGAGGTGACCCTGACAGGCGCTTCGATCCCACAGCCTTTGACCTTGGAAGAGATGCGCGCAATCTCTTCGCCCTTGATGGCAGGCACGCCGCAGACCGACCCCTTGCGAGAGGTCTTTGCGTCGGAACGCTGTCCGCGTTTTCTGCGTTCGGGTTTCGTTGCGATGACGGGTTCGGCCGTAACCGGTGGCTCGGCCTGCGGGCTTGTTACTTGCGGTGCGGCCACCCGCGCAGCAAACCCCGCCGGACGCGGCTGTGGCTGCACCGAAGCCAAGCGCCGGATCGAGGCATCCGGCTGCGCCGTCGCCGTGAGCGGTTGTGCTGGTGCCGCCGTGGCGATCACCGGGCGTGGCAACGGACGCAAGACCGGCGTCGGCAGCGCGGGTACTGTGGACGGCACTGCTGCAATCTGCGGCCGGGGTTGGGGGCGTTGCTGTGCGGTCGGCGTTTCTGCAAGAACCGGCACCGTCAGCAGCAGCATGGCCAGAACGGCCCGCCACATTCCGGTCAGGCTCCGCTCGGTTTGGCGACCCGGCCGAAATCGGGGGCGGCGGTGTCCTGTCCGGCCTCGATGATGCCGCGCCGGATGGCGCGTGTCCGGGTGAAATAGGCGTGCAATTCGTCGCCGTCGCCCATCCGGATCGCGCGCTGCAGCATGAACAGCTCTTCGGTGAAGCGGCCCAGAATATCCAGCGTCGCCTCCTTGTTGGTCAGGAACACGTCGCGCCACATCACCGGATCGGACGCGGCGATCCGCGTGAAATCGCGAAAGCCGCTGGCGGAATACTTGATGACTTCGCTGTTGGATACCCGGCGCAGATGGTCTGCGACCCCCACCATCGTGTAGGCAATCAGGTGTGGCGTGTGGCTGACCACTGCCAGCACAAGGTCATGGTGGGCGGGGTCCATCTCGTCGACATTCGATCCCATCGCCTCCCAAAGCGACCGCAGGCGTGCCACGGCCTCGGGCGTCGACAGTTCGGTCGGCGTCAGCAGGCACCAGCGGTTCTGGAAAAGCGTGGCAAAGCCCGAACGCGGCCCCGAATGTTCGGTCCCGGCCAAGGGGTGCCCCGGCACGAAGGCCACACCACCGGGGATATGGGGTGCGACGGCGGCGATCACCGCCTGCTTCACCGATCCCACATCCGTCACGCAGGCGCCCTGCGCCAGATGCGGTCCGATTTCGGCCGCGACGGCCTCCATCGCGCCCACAGGTACGCACAGCACCACAAGGTCAGCGCCGGCCACCGCTTCGGCGGCCGTGTCGCAGACCCGGTCGCACAGCCCGATCTCCAGCGCCACGGCGCGTGTCTCGGCAGACTTCGCATGGCCGACGATCTCACCCGCCAACCCGCCCGCCCGCATCGCATGGGCCATCGACGATGCGATCAACCCCAGCCCGATCAGGGCAACGCGGTTGTAGATCACCATCAGCGGACCCCCTTGAACTGGGCAATCGCATGGGCCACCCGGCGGCACGACGATTCATCTCCCACCGTGATGCGCAGGCAGTGCGGCAGGTTGTAG
>JAIYDJ010000056.1 GCA_027487575.1 Rhodobacter sp.
CCTTCGTCGTCACGGGGTTCTTTGTCATCTCCACCTCCATGTGGGGTCAAGATGAGCCGCAAAACCTCCGCTACGCAATCACGCCAAAATGTTCCGTGGGTGCTGATGGCGGACACTTTCGGGGGGGATTACCGCCCAACTCATTGCTCCGATCATGGTGCGTCGAGATATCCGCATGTTTTTGTCACTCGCAGTTGAACACGTTGGCATCGTTGTAGTGGTCTGCAGGCATCCGAGCCATCACACTTTGGTGGATTTGTGTCTGATCACCGAAAGATTACTCCAATCGCGGATCGTCAGCTTGCACCAGAAGAACACCATGATTGTTGTCTGCATCGTCATCCGTAATCTTGCGGGTTTCGACCCCGGGCAGTTCTGCAAAAGCTTCCATCATCCGCTTGGGAAACCACGTCATCGGCAAGCTTTCAAAGCCGGGGACACCTTCAAGGACCCGAGAGAGCGCTATGGTGCAGTTCGCTTTTGGAACCGCACCATAGGCCATCGCCCGCTGCATGATCAGTGCGGCCACTTCTGGCGAAACTTCGACCGTCTGCTCCACCACATCGAAAGTCTCGCGCGCATGGTAGTCGATATAGAAATCAACCATTTTCGGCGTGACACCGAAATGCACATCATTGCGCTCGGGAAGCCGCGGGTGGCGCCATGTTCCGGCGGGATCAAACATGACCCTCTGGGAGCCGTTGATCAGAAGCCCGGCATGCGCACCAGAGCCGTTGCGTGTCGAAAGCACGGTGTAGAGTGTAACCGAAGTCGGGCCTGGATGCGTGTAGGTTGCTGCGACAACATCCGCCTCCGGTGCCCAGATCGGTTCCGCCCCGCAGGCCGCCAAACTCAGGGTTGTCGCTATGGCTAGAAAAATCTTCATCATCTGTATCACCCGTCCGTGTAGCCAAACCATTATTCGCAAAACTTCGGTCATCCAGTAAACTTTCTGATAGGGCAGGTGGTGTATACAAATTCCGACAATTCTGCCGCATCCCCCGCAGATTTTTGGGGCGCTGCCGAGACACCAAAATGTCAAATGACTGTGCCGCATGATGCTGATAATCACGGTCCTATGAACAAGTCAGGCCTCTTCGTAAAAGTCGTCGTTTTCGCAGCCTATGTGCTAGCGATGCTTGTTCCCGGTTTGACTATGGTTGGCGAGCAAACTCAGGTTGAACATGCCCAGATGATGGCCATGGCCGGCCACGAAATGACCATGGCCGATATGGGCAGCTCTGAGACAGACCAAACAATGCTCTTGTGCCAGCAGCATTGTTTGGTCGTGGTTGCAACCCTGCCGGCAGCGGATCAAACGTTTGAAATAGCCGGGCACCCGGTTGACGTTGTGACCGGAGATGATCCTCTGGTTTCATCGCTGGCCTTTCCGCCCCCCGGACATCCTCCAAAAGTCGTAGTGATCTGACCCCGCAGAGCAGGCGCTCGCGCCATGGTCTGCCAGTCTGCTATTTTCTGCGACTTACAGGAGATCTCACATGTCGCTTTTGACCCGACGCGGCTTTCTTGCCGCTACTTCGGCTTCGGCCGCTGCTTTGCTTTTGCCCGCTCAGGTGCGTGCTCAATCCACCCGGATGACCCTTTCGGCCACATCGCGCACTATTGAGGTGCAAGGCAAGGCCGCGAAAGTCTGGGGCTTGCTCGACGGGAACGGGCGTTCCGGCCTTGTCCTTGATCCGGGGCAGGCCTTCGCGGTTGATCTGACCAACACGCTTGACGCACCGACCATCATCCACTGGCACGGTCAGATCCCGCCCAATATGCAGGACGGGGTGCCCGACCTGCCGATGCCGATGCTCCAACCCGGAGAGTCCCGCGCCTATGACTTTGCCGCACGTCCCGGTACTCATTGGATGCATGCCCATATCCCCGAGCATGAGATGCTACTGCTTGCTGCCCCGCTCGTGGTCCGCCGGCCGGAAGATGTGTCGGCCGACAGGCAGGAAGTGACGCTATTCCTGCATGACTTCTCCTTCAGACCACCAGCCGAAGTGCTGGCGGAGATCACTGGCGGCACCTCGATGGCCGGGATGGATCACAGCCAGATGGGGAAGGACGGCATGGCCGCGATGGACATGGACGCGATGGGGCAGGGCGATGCGATGTCGATGCCGGGCATGGACGGCATGGCCATGGACCTGAACGATTACAACTTTGATGCCTATCTCGCCAACGACCGTACCCTTCACGACCCCGAGGTATTGCAAGTCGACAAAGGCGGTCGGGTCCTTGTACGCGTCATCAATGCGGCAGCAGCGACGGTATTCTGGATCGACACAGGCAGCCTGTCGGGGCGGTTGGTCGCAGTGGATGGCGAGCCGGTCCAGCCCTTGCCCGGCAGCCGTTTCGGCTTGGCCATGGGTCAGCGGCTTGACATCGAACTGGATGTGCCGGCCGAGGGCGGAGCTTTCCCCATCTTTGCGCTGCGAGAAGGCGCGAAAGAACGCACGGGCCTGATTCTTGCGACGCCGGGGGCTACAGTGACGAAGGTATCCAGTCTGTCTGACGCTGAACATCCGGCATTCAGCGCTGACCTTTCGCAAGAGGCTGCTTTGCGCGCCGTCATGTCGCTGCCCGAACGCGCGCCGGCTTCGCAGCCGATGCTGATGTTGGGCGGGTCGATGATGCCCTATGTCTGGACGATCAACGGCCAGACCTGGGGCAAACATGTCCCTGTCACTGCGAAGTCCGGCGATAGGGTAGAGATCACGTTCCACAACATGTCGATGATGGCGCATCCCATGCACTTGCACGGTCATGCGTTTCAGGTGGTCAGCACGGGTGGCGCTCGTTTTGCAGGTGCGGTGCGCGACACTGTGCATGTGCCACCCATGGGCATGGTGACCGTCGCGGTGGATGCAGGCGAAGCCGCGCGATGGATGCTGCACTGCCACCACATGCCCCATCTTTCGACGGGCATGATGACCGAGTTCGCGGTATCGGCCTAAAAGCCGCCGTGGCCCGCAGCATGCTTGCGGGCCACGGCCCTTTTCGCAGGAGACCGGGAGTGATGCAATTCTTTGGACGACGCGCCGTTCTTGCGGCACTGGCAATGCCATTCGTCACGCAGCGTGCACACGCGCGAGCGCCCTTTCGACTTCGTGGGGAACCCCAGCCATTGCTCTTGCCCCCGATCGTAGACGAGTCAGGGCGCGAACGGCGTCTCGAAGACTTCGCGGGCCGTGTGATTCTCTTGAACATCTGGGCGACATGGTGCCCGCCGTGCCGGGAAGAAATGCCAATGCTCGACCGGCTTCAGGCCCGGATCGGCACATCGGATTTCCTAGTGCTTCCACTTTGCATCGACGATGCGGGAATTGACAGGGGGCGGCGTTTCTACAATGAGATTGGCATTGCGAACTTGTCATTGTTCTGGGCTGAATCCCTTCGGGTTCAACTGGCCCTTGCCTTTGTCGGACTTCCGACGACGCTACTGATCGACCGGGAAAGTCGTGAAATCGGGCGGCTGCAAGGCCCCTTCGACTGGGACAGTGATGACACCGCCACCCAGATACTTAATTTCCTTTAACCTCTGCTCGCTCAGGCAGATGGATAGCTGGTGAACACGTTCAAGCTGCCATCGCGCTTGATCAGCAGCACGTCATATGCGTCGCGGCTGTCTTCTGAACCCATGCCTGGCGAGCCGTAGGGCATGTCTGGCACAGCAAGTCCAAACGCATCCGGTCTTTCGGCGAGCAACCGGCGGATGTCGGCGGCGGGAACGTGTCCTTCGAGCACATAGCCGTCGACGGTTCCTGTATGGCAAGAGAAGGCCTTTACCGGGACCCCTTGGTCCATCTTGTAGCGGATCAAAAGGGTCCCCATCGAGACTTCATCAGTTACTGTGAAGCCTTGCTCGCGCAGGTATTCGCCCCAAGCTTCGCAGCATTCACAACCGCGCCCTTTGACGACATGAATGGGGGGCTCCACCTGCGAATGCGCAATGTCTACAGGTAGTGCCAAGAAGGCCGCCGCAGCAAACATAAATTCACGTCGTTTAACGAGCAATCCCGTCATCCCCGATCCTCCATTCTGGCCGACTTGAAGCCGGTCTCTTTTCGCCAAATTGCAAGAGCATGCAAATCGTCCACTGAAGCGATCTCTTGGTCAGGAAGGGCCTCGCGATCCGTCGGATCGATGGGCCGACCGTCCACACGAACTTCATAGTGAAGGTTTGGCCCACTCACGAGCCCTGTAGCTCCGACGGCTCCGATCTTGTTCCCGGCCTTTACCCTTGTTCCCTGTTCCACCGTGTCGGCGATTTCCGACAGATGCGCATATCGCGTCACGACGCCACCGCCATGATCAATATCAACCGTCAAGCCGTACCCGCGAATTGTCCCGGCAAAGACGATGCGGCCCGCCCCGGTTGCGGACACTTCAGTCCCCACAGGCGCTGCATAGTCGATACCGGTATGCATCCGTACCCCGCCCAGCACGGGATGATTGCGCCTGCCAAAGACAGAGGACAGACGCGCGCCAAGTATTGGCGCAGCGGAGCGTTGGACGGCTTCTCCATCTTCAAAAACGATGACGGGCCCTGCAGCGTCGGACGCTACGAGTTCGAGAACGCGATCTGTCAGTTCCAGCCGCGCATATTTCAATCGTGGCTCGCCCGCGATGCTTCCGTCGGGAAGTTGGTCCTCCCGCCAGACAAGAGCGAAGCTTTCACCACCTTTTATGTCGCGCCTGAAATCAACCTGGCCGGCAAGAAGTGCTGTCAGGTCAACGGCGAATCTTTCGGGCGCGTTGGCTGCGACAAGCGCCTCAAACAGCGGAGCCTGAAGGGTCAAAGTCTCCCGTCTGTCGACCTCCCGGATCGGGGGATCAAGCCTCTCGGCTGTGATCGGTCCGTTGAACGACAAGGTGATCTCGACCCCATCATCAACAAACAGTGACAGTCGCAAGAGTCTCGTGGGGGTAGTTTGGTCTGCAGCCCACTCCAGCCGATGTCCGGGGCGCAGCTCTGTCAGATCATAAACACTCGCAAGGGCCAATGCTGCCTCGGCCCTGACGTTTGGCGGAATGCCCGCTTTGCCAAGAACGCTGTCCAGAGTATCACCGGATGCGATCGTCGCCGTCGACTGCGAAAGAACATGTGACGTCGGTGGGTCCGCGAAGACCGGTACGGGTGCGGCAAGCCCGAAAGCAAGAAGCAAAAGCATGGCGTGTCTGATCATCTGGCAGGATCGCCTTTCAACTGAGGGTTCGTCGAATTTTGGGAACGGCGAAACGCCGGTCCTCATGGAAGTCGATGATGCTGGCGAAGCGTCCATCGGGGTAGAACAGGAACACACCGGCGGTGTGATCCATCGTGTAGTCGCCATCATCTTTGTCGACGCGGCGATAGGTCATGCGAAACTCTGATGCCGCGCGCGCCACTTCGTCGGCAGATCCCGTCAACCCCAAGATGCGGGGATCGAAGTTGCCAACGTAAGCTGCAAGCGCGTCAGGCGTGTCACGCTCGGGATCGACCGAAATCAGCGCAACAATCAGGCGGTCGGCCTCCGCACCCAGTTCCTCCAGCCAGAGCGATATGTCGCTCAGGGTCGTCGGGCAGACATCCGGACACCAGGTGAACCCGAAGAACACCATGACCGGGCGGTCGATCCAGTCTGCGGGTCTAACAGACTGGTTCTTTTCATCGGTCAGTTGCCAGGTCATCTCGCTTATTGGCACCGGCAGGACTGCACCAAGGGCTGGCCGACTGCGTGTGCGATAGGCTCCGACGCCCAGCATGAAGGCGACGGCTCCCACTGCACTTGTAGCGCCAAGGATTATTGCCCTGCGTCGGCGCAATCCGGACCCTCCGCACGCAAGGAAAGCACCTCTACATTTACTGTCACCTCACCGGCCTTCTCGAAAGACAACGTCACTGGAAAGCTGTCTCCCTCCTTCAGGGCTGCAGTCAGACCCATGAGCATCCCGTGATAGCCACCCGGCGAAAGTTGGACGCTTTGACCCGCCGGGACAGGGATCGACATCGCATGAGGCATCGACGCGACGCCATCCTTGACCACAGTCTCGTGCAACATCGGCATCCCCGCTGCTGGCGTGGAAATGCCGACAAGAGCATCGTCGGTAGCGCCAGAATTGCTGATCGAGACATAGAAAACGCCAGGACGGCCAGCGCCGATGGTGACCTTAGACCAGCCATGCTCGACGCTCAGATCACCCACTGTCACGGTTTCGCAGGCAAGGGCCGCTGATGCAGTCAACGACAGGGTCGCAGCAAGCAATAAGTGTTTCATGGGTCAAAACCTCGTCTGAAGGTAGGAAAGGATTTCGGCGGCCGGAGTGCCGTAGGTGAATTGGCGAAGCCATTCACCATCCGGACCAATCAGGAAAAGGCCGGGACTATGCGCCATGGAATAGCCGTCGGGCGCCGCGGCATCGTTCTCGCGTCCGTAGAAAATCTTGAAGCTGTTGGCCGCAGCCTGCGTCTCTGCTTCGGTTCCTGCCAGACCCAGGATCGCCGGATGAAAGGCCGCAGTGTAGGCCGCAAGGCCGAGCCGCCGATCACGTTCGGGGTCAATCGAGACGAAAAGCGGTTGAACTTTCTCGGCATCCGCCCCGAGATCGTCCATAACTTGGGCTACGTCTGAAAGCGTCGTAGGGCAGACATCGGGGCAGTTTGTGAAGCCGAAAAAGACGAGAAGGAATTTCCCGCGAAACTCTGCACTCGTCCTGATTCGGCCTTCCTCATCCGCAAGTGTAAAGACTGGCGTGAAAGCCGGACTGGTTTCGGCAACACCCTCGCCTTGGATGGCCCACCTTGTTCCGGCAAAAATGATCATCGCCGCGATGGCGGCGACCCATAACCCAAGTTGAAGGCGTCTAAGGCGCATTGAAATATCCGACCAAGAGATTCATTTGAGAGGTCTAGAACCTTGAGCAGCTAGAGGTTCAAGCGACATTGGTGTGAGTTTTTTGACGACCGGCGATGTTTCGCCGATCATTCGCCACGGAGATACCGTCCCAAGGCGATCCCGAGGAAGGTACCGAAAAGGCCAAATGCGATGGCGAAACCAACCCCATATTGCAGCCGGTCCAGCCATCTGCCGCCACGCTTGCGCGCGAGGAGATAGCCCCAAACAAATCCGATGGCCCCAAATAGCGGTCCGATCATGTCTATATCCTTATCAAGAACGCTGAATTTCGCAGGCGCGGTCGTAGTCTGATGGTAACCCATGCAAGCAGGACCAGCGCCAGTGCGGTCCAGTCGCCGAAGCGAGCATAAGGGGTCTGCGAAAGCGGTCGTGGCAAGCGTGTGTCAATTATTCCTGCCGTTCCAAGTTCGAGCATAGCGACTGTCCGACCGTAGGCGTCGACCACAGCGGAAATTCCGGTGTTGGCCGCACGAACAAGCGGGAGACCTTCTTCGACCGCTCGCATTCGGACTGAAGCCAGATGTTGCCACGGTCCGATCGAAGTGCCGAACCAGGCATCGTTGGTTGCGTTGAAGATCCAGTCTGGACGGATCGCATCATCGGCGACATGGCCGGGAAAGATTGCCTCATAGCAGATCGCCACTCCAACATAGGGGTGGGGCCCAATCGCCAGCGTGCGTGGTCCAGGGCCGGGCGCAAAATCGCCCAAAGATTGAACTAACCGCTGAAACGGCAACACACTGCGCCAGGGAACATACTCGCCAAAGGGCACGAGGTGATGCTTGGCGTAACGTGTGAGAACTGTGCCGTCCGGAGCGATGGCGAGGACGGAATTGCGGTAGACCGGCCCCGCCCCGGTTTTTTCCCGCTCCGGGCTGCCGGTGAGCAAGACACCCGTTTCGGACAACAGCCACCCCAACATGACCCGTGCGCCACGATCCTCTGCAAGGAACCCAGGCCAGGCGGTTTCGGGCCAAAGCAAAAGATCGAACGACCCGCGGCGGGCCGACAGGGAAAAAAGCCGCAGGATGTTCGCTTTTCGGGAGGTTTCATCCCATTTGGCACTTTGCGCGATGTTTGGCTGCACGACCCGAACCTGCGTGCCACGGTCCGACGCCGGGTCTGAGGTGGCAATCCGCACCACTCCAAAGCCTGCAACGCTAACCATAATCGCGGCCGCACCAGTCAGGCGAAGCATCCGCAGATGGCGGTCAGCACGACCGAAGGCGAGACCAGCAAGTGACGCACACAGCGCGAGCAGAAATCCAAGCCCGTAACTGCCGACCACCGAAGCGGCTTGGGACAGAACGGTCCAGTCAGCCAGCGTGTAGGCTGCAAGATTCCATGGAAACCCGGTCACGACATGTCCTCGCAGCCACTCAGACGCCGCCCAAGACGTGGCGAGCGACAGCGCTGGAGCCAGGCCGGACCGCGCCATGCGCGCCGCGACGGCACATGCCAATGCTGGAAACGCCGATAGCAGCCCGGCGAGGGCGAACACAGCAGGCAGCGCGAGCCATCCGAACCGGTCTGCCTCGACCTGAAAGCTTTCAGTGATCCAGAGCAGGCCGGGCACAAACTGTCCCAAGCCGAACATATATCCAAGCCCGAACGCCCCAAGCGCCGACGCGCCACGCAACACCAGTGCAAGCGCCACGAAGGCAACCAGCGCGAGCGGCAAAATCGAATAGGGCGGCAGGGCGAGGACAAGGCATGCACCTGCCGCTATGACAATCCCCAGTCTGGCCAGACGTCGCAGGTGCGTCCTGCCGGAAAACGGATGTCCGTCTGAAATGATCAATTCTGCCAGAACCTCCAAATTGCAGAGTGACGGCTAACT
Source organism: Rhodobacter sp. (assembly GCA_027487575.1). Taxonomy (GTDB): domain Bacteria; phylum Pseudomonadota; class Alphaproteobacteria; order Rhodobacterales; family Rhodobacteraceae; genus JAIYDJ01. The sequence continues at coordinate 8,752 of JAIYDJ010000056.1, forward strand.
GCTCTAGCAACTAGAGGTGCAACATTTCCTTTGGCAGATCACGGCATTGTCAGAATGGCGCAGCAGAAGGGGCTTTTTTCAATGGCCGCCGTGTTGCGATGAAAACTGCTACGCGAGGCCGAAGGTCACATAGACTTGACTGGACAACAGGGCCGCTTTGCCGACCGCCTACTTCACGATACGTACGCAATCGAAGGATTTGCGCTGCGATAATTTGAAGAAAGCGAAGCCCATGTTCACACGACGCCATTTCATTGCAACAACAGCCGCGCTGTTTTCGGCACCGATTGCCGCCCCGGTGTTCGCCGCGTCGCATCTGCAAGATCAGTGGGCGGCTTGGGATGCGGAGGTTACTCCGCCGGGCTATGATCCGGCCATGACCAATCCTTGGGGATTGCATCCGCGCCTGCTGCCGACCCGCGTCGAAGCTCGTGCAGGGCTGGTGCCGGGCGATATCCATGTCGACGCGATCGCGAGGTATCTCTACCATATTCAGGCTGATGGCACGGCCATGCGCTACGGCGTCGCCATCGGCCGTGATGGCTTGTACGAGCCCGGAACCTACACGATCCGCCGCAAGGCGAAATGGCCAAGCTGGACGCCGACCCCCGCCATGATTGAGCGTGAGCCGGAAATCTATGCGAAATATGTCGATGGCATGGCCCCCGGTCCGGCAAATGCCTTGGGTTCCCGCGCGCTCTATCTCTTTGTTGGTGAGCGCGACACCTATCTGCGAATCCACGGCTCTCCGCTTCCGGGTTCAATCGGAAGCCGCGCGAGTTCGGGCTGTGTGCGCATGGTCATGCCACATATCAACGACCTGTTCGATCAGGTCGAGGCTGGCGTAACGGCGCATCTCTACCCCGCCGAAGAAGGGAATGTGGCGACGACCCTGTGACGGACACCGCCCATTTGCGCGTTTGGGGCTGCCAGCGGGACTTTTCGGATCAGCCCACCGAGGCAGTTTTGGCTGCAGCGTCGGTGCAAATCGGCCTGCCCCTAACCGATCGCAGCGGCAACATCGTCGTCTCAACCGGCCCGACATGGCGGTACCAATAGCAGCCGTCTTCGGGTTTCAGGATCACTTCCTGCAGGTTCTGATACGGTGCCGCAATCATGGCGACCCCTTCCGGCAGCTCCTTTAGAAACCCGGTCGTTTTGTCAGTCGCCTGATTGATCGGGACGGTGCAGGCCCCAAGTGCAAGAAACCCAATCGCAAGACAAATCGACCGCGACTGCCTCGAAGCCACGGGCGGGGTTCGGTTTATGCGCGCGACGTTCTCGGCTGTGATCTCTGACCTGTTAATACTGCTCGGTCGCATTGGATATCCTTGTTTCTTGTTCTATCGCGTTCCTGATCCGGTATGGGCAGCTTTGGCCCAAGCCTGCGGGCACTATACCTTGATCAGGGCCGCGGTGGCATACATGAACGCGAGCCCAGCCAGAAAACCGCCAAGAACAGCGGGAGCAAACAGCACGACTTGCCGGTCGTTGTTCTGGCGCATCAGGTAGGCGGTGACCTCAACCATGACCTGCAGGATTGCACCCGCCCCGACGGCCAGCGCCAATGCCGACCATTGCGGCGCGTAGGCTAGACTGCCCGCCCACATGCCCAGAACTGCCGGGCCGCCCGCCAGTAACGTAAGGGCAGCAAAGGTCCAAAGTGGTGGCCGGACACGCAGCATTGGTGCGGCGATGCCGATGCCTTCCGTCACATTGTGCAGCGCAAATCCGAGGACGAGGAAGGTGCCAAGCCCTGCCGACCCGGCAGCGAACGCCCCACCGATGGCCAGCCCTTCTCCGAAATTGTGCAACCCGATCCCGAGGGCGATGTAGAAGGCCAGCGCCAGCCCTTCGGGCGTGCCGCGCCAGCGTCCGATGGCCATCAGCAACAGGAAACTCGCCAAGCCGGCCAGCCAGACCATTGCAGACCCCTGGAACAATGCGGCGGCACTGGCCGCAAGTTCCAGCGCCTCGGAGGTCATGTCGATGAGCAGAAAGGCCAGCAGGCCCACAGTCAGCGCGAGCAGGAAATTCATGCCCCCCCGCCCGACCCCGCGCATCGCCGGATAGAACATCAAGCCAAGCGCCACCGGCAGCAGGCCGACAATTGCACCCACCAGCGCCTGAAGCCGCAGTTGGCCACCCGTGGCCTTTGGCGTCGGCACAGCCACGGCAATTTCATGCTCGAATGCGGTCCCGGTGTTGGACAGCATATTCACAAGATGCGCTTCACCCAAAACCCAAGGATAGGGGATCTGCACCCAGACGGTATCGCCGCGCGCAATCGGTCCCGGCGGGTCTTGCGTGAACGTCCAGAACGCATCGTCTACGGCCACTTGCGCAATAGCCATGGGTTCTGATCCACCGGCGCGCACCAGCAGCCCGATCCCGGCCTCATCCAGAATGGTCCGCTCCACAGTCAGCGCTTCGACCGCGGGCGCGCCGTTGTTGAAGCTGCGCAGGGGATCAAGCGACGCGATCCAGACGAAGGCACCAAGCATGGCTGCCAACGGCACAAGCACCAATAGCAGACGGGTCAGCACGGGGCGGGTTGGTTGGCTCTGGTCGCTCATGCTGCGGGTCCCCGAACGTCAAACATGCCGACCCAGCCAAGCTCGGTGAACTCGGACTGGTGGGCGTGGAACATGTACATGCCATCCTCGTGCTCGGCGAAGCTGAATTCAAGAATGCCGCGCTGCGCCTGACACTGGGTGATAAGATCGACGGTGCGCAGGGTGGGCGTCAGTGTGGTGCCGGTGTCGAAGTAGTTAAAGAAATTCGCGTGCAGATGGAACGAGTTGATCGGGTCGAACTCGGTCACGTTGACCAAGTAGATCCGCACAGGCCGGGTCTTGTCGATTTGGATCGGCACGTTCATGTAGGCTTGGCCGACAGTATTGGCGGCATAAACCTCGTTGGCACCGTCGAAGTTTGTATCGAAGGCGTTCATCACCATCGCCAGTTCCTGCCATTCGGCATTCTCGGGACTGCCGTGCAAGCGCGACGCAGCAATAGCTGTAAAGGCCGGGTCCGTCTGGCGTGCTGGGTCGGGGTCGATGACGAACAGTCCATACATGCCCTTGTGCATGTGCCGTTTCAGCGGCAGCGCATGGCAGTGATACAGATGGCAGCCAAAGGGCTTTGCGTCGAACTCGTAGATGAATTCCTCGCCGGGCCCGATCAGCCCGGCACCTGGAACACCGTCCATCCGCGCTGAATGGATGCCATGGAAATGCATGGAATGTGGGTGCGAGCCCAGATTGCGGAAGACGATCCGCAGCCTTTCACCTTCCTTCGCCCTCAGGGCCGGTCCGGGCACACGACCGTTGAATGTCCAGGCGGGAAAAAAGATGCCGGGGGCAATCTCGATTTCTCTGTCGATGGCATCGACTTCGAAAGTGCGCAGAGTCCTGCCATCGGGCAGCAGCTCGGTTCGACCAGTCTCCCAGTCTGTCAACATGGAGGTAGGATCGAACCCGTTCCTGCCGTGATCGACCAGACCGACCGTTGTCATGTTGCCATGCGCCATCCCCGACATGGGTGCCGCATAGGGATCGGATGGCATGTTGGACATGTCGTGACCGGCCATCGGGTCTGGTACGCTTTGCGAGCGCGCGCTGCCAGCGGCGATCGCAGCACCACCCGCAGCCACAAGACCACCGACAAGCAGCGCGCGGCGCGACGGGTCAACGGAGCGTTCGGTATCGGCAGGCATGGATCGGACTTCCTCGCAAGAGCGGCACCAAAGTCTGTGCGCCAAAAGTTAGACAAGGCTAACAATCTGCTCTGTGCCTTTACGTTTCAATCCATTTCGTGCAAAACTGAACTGATGACGAACGTTGATCTCCAGAAAACAAATGCAGTCGAGCCTGAAGCCCGGGCCGGCGACGCCCGCGCCGAGGCGTTTCAGGGCGTGCGCGCGGCAAGGCGCAATGAACTGGCGGAAGACTACGTCGAGTTGATCGCCGAATTGATTCACAATCAGGGCGAAGCGCGTCCCGTCGACATTGCAACCAAGATGGGCGTCACGGCACCCACCGTGGCCAAGACCCTCGACCGTCTGGCCCGGGACGGGCTGATCACCCGCGCCAAGTATCGCTCCGTTTTTTTGACTGAGGAAGGCCGCGCACTGGCCAAGGAATGCCGCCACCGGCATGAGATCGTGTTGCGGTTTCTGATCCGCCTCGGGCTTGACCCTGAGACAGCCGAACACGACGCCGAAGGCATCGAACATCACGTCAGCGAGCGCACGCTTGCCTTGTTCGCAGCATTTGCCAATCGGTCCTGAGCCGACGCTCAGACACTTTCGACTGCGGCTTTGACTTCGGCAATCAAACTTTCCGGGCTCACGTTTTCCAGCCGTTTGCCGTCTAGAAAGAAGGTCGGCGTCTGACGGATCCCAACGGCTTCGACATCGGCCATGTCCTGATTGAGGACACCGGTAATCCCTGGAAACAGGCGGTCGCTCTCGGCCTTTTTCAGATCAAGCCCAACCGCCCCCGCCACCCGCCAGGCGACATCCATCTGCGGTCCGTCGTGCAGCGCCCAAGTGGGTTGCTTTTCAAGCAGGGCGTCGAGAACCTGTTCAAACTTGTCCTGCATCCGCGCGACCTCAAGGATGCGCACTGCCTCGTCCGAACCTTGGTGGAACACCGTGTAGCGCAGCACGACACGGACCTGCGTGGGGAACTGCTTTTTGATTTCCATCACGGTCGGGTGAAATGCGCGGCAGGCCTCGCAGGAAGGATCGAAGAACTCGACCAGCGTGACCGGCGCATCGGCGGGGCCAAAGCTGGGGGAGTGGGGGCGGATCAAAAGTGCCGGGTCGACGGCCGGGGTAGCAGCTGCGACCGCTTCGGCTTCGGCCTTACGTTGGCGGTTCAGGAAAAAGGCACCGCCGCCGAAAGCGACAAGGCCAAGAGCCGAAGCCCCGATCAAAAGAGTGCGGCGGTTCATGTGCGGGTTCCTTTTGGAATAATCAGACAGGCAAGGATGGCGGCGAAGGCGGCCAATGACAGGTAGGGAATCGGCAGGCCAAGGATGGTCTGCGCCGGACCCGAGCAGGACGGTCCGTCCTTGGTGCAGGGTGCGACCGCCTCGGGGACAAGTCCGAGATAAAGCCCGGAGTGCCAACCTGCCAGTGTCAGACCCGCCAGCACCAGCGGAAGGGCGTAGGCGCGCGCAATGCCATCCCCTCGCCAAAGCGACAGGCCAAGGATCGGGACCAGCGGGAACATCGCGATGCGCTGATACCAGCAAAGGGTACAGGGCATCTGTCTCAGCACCTCGCCAATGAACAGCGCGCCAAGCGTCGCTGCAAGGGCAATCAGGAACGCGGCCGTCAGGGGCACGTCATCGCGCGACAGCGTCTGTGTATCAGCGTTGGTCAAGAACAGGCTCCTTACGGCGGCGAAAGGGCAGAGAGGCGGTGATGATGCAGACCGCCCCCAGCGTGATGGCGATATCCGCGACATTGAAAGTGGGCCAGTGCCAGTCGCGCCAGTAGAGATCAAGGAAATCGGTCACCGCACCCTGCCGCAGCCGGTCGATAATGTTGCCAATCGCCCCACCAACCACAAGCGCAAAGCCCGCGCGTTCAAACGGATGGCGTGCCCGGAACGCCATGACAGCAAACATCAGGGTTAGTGCTCCGGTCAGCGCTGCCATTAGCAGGGGTTTGCCTGCCATCACGCCTGACAGCATGCCGAAGCTCGATCCTTCGTTGAAACCGAGCGTCAGGTTAAAGCCGGGGAAGACGGCAACCGGCTGGCCAAGCGCGAGCTTTGACAGGGCTGCTGCCTTGCTCAGCTGATCGGCGAGAGTAGTTGCCGCGATCAGGACGACAACCATACGCGCGTTCATGACGTTTCCTTGGCGTGAAAGCCGATCCAACGCGGGACGGACGCGGCATAGCGGTCATAGTCGGGGCCCAAGGCCTCACGAAGGGCACCCTCTTCCGACCGGATCTGCGTGGTGGCTGACCAGAGGAACAGGATCGCCGCAAGGATGGTCGGTACGGCAGGGACCGCGAGGGCGACCCCGGTCAGCAGAGCAAACTGTCCGACAAAGGTCGGGTTGCGGCTGAACTGATAAAGCCCGCCTGAGACGAGGCTACCCGTTTGGCCGGTCACCACACCGACGCGCCAGGAAGTGCCCATCGACATCTGAGCCGCAAAGGCCACCATTGCGCCAAGGCCCGCGATGAAGATGCCGATCATGCCTAGTATGGGTGCCTTCCCCTCGGTCCAGAACGGATCGACCTTGTGCAGCATGGGCAGCGCCAACCAAAGCAGCGGCCCAAAGAAGGCCAGCGCGAATGCCGCGCGGAACCCGAAGGCCGCCAACCGGTCGCGCCCGGTGGCGCGCGCGAACAGCCAGACCGGTCGTCCCGCCGCCTGCGCTGCAACAGCACTGCCCCAGAAGAACAGCGCGAGATAACCGAAGAGAAGGGCCAGCGCGGCCCAGCCGAAAGCAGACATCATCGGATCAAGCCTCGCGTTCCGGGTTGAAGCGCAGCAGGCGCAGGGCGTTTAGCGTGACCAGCACGGTCGCCCCTGTGTCGGCTAGAATGGCGATCCAGAGGCCTGTCAGCCCCAGAACCGAGGTCACAAGAAACACGGCCTTCAACCCAAGCGCGATCGTGACGTTCTGCCGGATGTTGGCCATCGCCGCGCGCGACAAGCGGATCGTGGCGGGAATGTCCGTCACCCGGTCGCGCAGGATCGCCGCATCGGCGGTTTCCAGCGCCACATCGGTGCCTGACCCCATCGCCACGCCCACGCTCGCCTGCTTCAGCGCGGGGGCGTCGTTGATGCCGTCGCCGATCATCATCACGCCGCCCGCCTCACTCATCGCCTTGATGGCCTTGAGCTTGTCCTCTGGCATCATATCGGCCTGAAACTCCATGCCGAGCCCGCCCGCGATCGCGGCAGCCGTGCGCGGGTTGTCCCCGGTCAGGATGACGGAGGTCACGCCCATTGCCGTCAACTGCCGCACAGCATCCTTGGCATCGGCGCGCGGCTCGTCCCGCATCGCGATCAGGCCGAGCGGGGTCTTTTCGCGGAACACCGCGACGGCGGTCTTGCCGTCCTCCTCAAACACCGTTGCCTGACGCAGGCCGAGGCCATCGAGCCCGCCATTCTCCATGGCGTAGCGCGGCGAAGCGACCCATGCCGATGCTTCGCCAACCGTTGCGATCACGCCCTTGCCCATCAGGGCCTTGGCATCGCGCGACGGCAGAGCCACGACACCGGCATCCTTGGCCTCGTTCAGGATGGCGATGGCTAGAGGGTGGCTCGACCCGGTCTCGACACCCGCGGCGACGGCCAGCAACTCCGCTTCAGTCGTGGTGCCGAAAACAACCACGTCTGTGACCTTCGGCCGCCCGTGCGTCAGCGTTCCGGTCTTGTCAAAGGCGATGCGGTTCACCTTGGCCGCAGCCTCGATCACTGCGCCGCCCTTCATCAGCAGCCCTCGTTTTGCGCCCGTGGACATCGCGGAGGCGATGGAGGCCGGGACCGAAATGACCAGCGCGCAAGGGCAACCGATCAACAGAAGGGCCAGCCCACGATACACCCAGGTATCCCACGGTTGACCAAAGGCCAGCGGCGGCACCAGCACGACAAGGGCCGCGACCGCAACGATTGCGGGCATGTACCAGCGGCTGAACCGGTCGATGAATCGCTCGGTCGGGGCGCGTGCCTCCTCGGCCTCTTCGACCAGACGGATGATGCGGGCGATGGTATTGTCTTCCGGCCCCTTGGTCACTTTGATCCGCAGCGCCGCTTCGGTGTTGATTGAGCCCGCAAAGACCGAATCCCCCGGCCCGCGTGTCTTTGGCACGCTTTCGCCGGTGACCGGGCTTTCATCGACGCCGGAGGTGCCTTCGGAAATCTCGCCATCCGCCGGAATACGGTCACCGGGACGAACGAGGATCATTTGACCGACTGACAGGCTGGCCGCGGCCACCTCTTTCGTCGTGCCGTTCACTTCCAGCAGCGCGGTTTTGGGTACCAGATTGGCCAGGGCCCGGATACCTTCACGCGCTTTGCCGGCTGCGACACCCTCCAGTACTTCGCCCACGGCAAACAGAAACACCACAATTGCAGCCTCGGCGGCGGCGTCGATGAACAACGCCCCGATCGCGGCCACCGTCATCAGGCTTTCAATGGTAAACGGCTGACCCATCCGCAGCGCCGCGAATGCGCGTTTCGCCACCGGGGCCACGCCGATCACGCAAGCGGCAACAAAGGGCCACTTGCCGATCTCGGGCGCCAGATACTCGATTATCCATGCAGCACCCAGCAACACAGCGGTAAAGATAACCAGCTTGCCCTTGCTGGTTTGATACCAGCGCTTGCCGCGGTCGGCGGGATCGTCATGGACATGACCGGGGCTGCCGTGACCGGAGTCGTCGCGCTTTGGCGATGCCTCGGCCTGCGTGGCGCGGTCACGACTCGCATGATCGTGGTCGGCGTACTCGCCATGTTCCTTCGCGGCACCCTCTCCGGGCAGCACGAACTCTTTCTTCACTGATGCCGCGCGCGGCGCGATCTCATAGCCAAGGGCGCGGACAGTTTTCTCGATCTTGTCCCGCCCGGTCTGAGCCTCATCCAGCGTCAGGCGCAGGCGCTCCGTCATCATGCCGACCTCGACGCTGCTGACCCCCGGCAGACGCGCCACCGCATCCTTGATCTTGGTTGCACAGGACCCGCAGTCCATCCCGGACACGGTCCAATCACATGCTGTTTCGCCGTTTGACGCTGTCATTGTCTTCCTCTCTGCCCAAAACGAGCAGTTGTCTTTATCGAATCAGCAATTTAATGTCTCTAGCAACTATAGCTTCAAGGGGAATATTATGCTGACCATAGGGAAACTCGGAGCGCAGGCCGGGGTGAAGGTGCCGACCATCCGGTATTACGAGCAGATCGGCATCTTGCCCGAAGCTGAACGCAGCGCCGGAAACCAGAGGCTCTACAGCCGCAAGGCGCTGGAACGGCTGGCCTTCATCCGGCACGCCCGCGATCTTGGCTTCACGCTGGAAGCGATCCGCGATCTTCTCAGCCTGTCCGACAATCCCGACCAATCCTGCGCTGCCGCCGATGCCATCGCCAAGGCGCAACTGGCAGAGGTAGAAAGCCGCCTCGCGCGGCTGACGGCGCTCAAGGCCGAACTGGAACGCATGGTTGTGCAATGCGCGGGCGGGCGGATCGCTGATTGCCGGGTGATCGAGGTTCTGGGCGACCATTCACTGTGCACAACCGATCACCGTCATCCCGAAAGCGAGGCAAGTGCATGACCGTTCCCGGAAACCTTGCCATTTATGCAGGAGCGGCGCTGGCCGAAATAGCGGGCTGCTTTGCGGTATGGGCGTGGATGCGACAGGGCGCGAGTGCCCTATGGCTCATCCCAGGATTGGCCAGTCTCGCAATCTTTGCCTGGCTGCTGACCCTGGCGCCGTCAGAATTCGCCGGTCGCGCCTATGCGGCCTATGGGGGCGTCTACATCGCCGCCTCGCTCGTCTGGCTTTGGGCGGTCGAGAAGCAGCGACCCGATACATGGGACCTAACCGGTGCTGCAATTTGCCTGATCGGGGCGGCCATCATCCTGTGGGCGCCGCGCTCTGTGTAAGGGTCACACAATCCACAAAGTGACCCAGCTCAGAGCGAGGTAGCGCCCGCCCTTCGCCAGCGTGACGACCAGCACTACGCGCCACAGCGGTTCGCGCATTAGGCCGGACACAAGCACCAAGGGGTCGCCTATGACTGGCAACCAAGATCCGAGTAGCGTCCACCACCCATGGCACGCGTACCAGTTACTGGCGCGTGTCAGCTGACCCGGCGATACGGGAAACCAGCGCTGGCCCGCATAGCCTTGCAAAAACCGGCCAATCGCCCAGTTGACCAGAGACCCCAGCACATTGCCCACAGTGGCCACCAGAAGCAGCAGCGAGACCGGGTTGGATTTGGCCAAAAGCATCCCGACCAGCACAGCCTCTGATTGTGCAGGGATCAAGGTCGCCGCAATGAACGCAGCGAAAAACATCGCTGTCAGCGTCATCATTGGGTCAGGCGGCCTTCGGCCAGCGGTGGTGCAGATCGTCGATCAGGTAGGGGTGGCGATGTCCGGAGGCTGCAGGGTCTTTCAGATGTGGGTGGTCGGGCGGCAGATCGTCATGGACGTGCATAATTTCCACAGGGTCCTGCGACGGCCACAACAGCATCACCGCAATCAGGGAAACCGCACCGACCGCCGCCAGCAGCGCGGCCGCAGCGGGCAGGCCAAAGGCCGATCCCGCCCAACCAGCCAGCGGATAGGTGACCAGCCACGCCGCGTGTGACAGCGCAAATTGTGCGGCAAAAACGGCAGGACGGTCTTCTGCCCGCGCGGATCGGTTCAGGATACGACCGATCGGCGTTTGCGTCAGCGAAAAGCCAAAGCCGACGATGGCCCACAGCAACAAAAGCATGGCAAGATTGCCCGCAAGGGCGGTGATCGCCACCCCCGCCACCATCAGTGCAGCCCCCGACAGCATCACGGGCCGGTCTGCCATCCGCTCCAGCATCCGGGGCAGCAGGAACGCCGCAAGCATCGAACCGGCCCCGAAGGCCGCAAAGGCCAGCGCCACTTGCGGCGCACCCAGACCCAGCTTTGCCTGCACCAGCACAACCGTGTTGACATAGACCATGGCCCCCGCTGCCGCGACGGACATTTCCATCACCATCAGACCTCGCAAGCGGGGCGTCGCCAGATAGATGCGTGCGCCTTTGGTGATCGAGGTCCAGAAGGCTTGTGGCTCACCCACGGCACGCGCGGGCAAGGCAACTGTGGCCACAAGCAGTGCCGAGGCGACAAAGCCAAGAACCGTTCCCCCGAAAAGCGCCGGAAAGCTGACAAGCGTCAACAGGGCCGCGGCCAGCATTGGGCTGACAAGCTGCTCTAGATCTTCAGTCAGCCGCATCAGAGACAGGGCGTTGGTGTAATCCTTCTCCTCTGGCAGCACATCCGGAATGGTGGCCTGAAACGCTGGGGTAAAGCCTGCCGAGGCCGCTTGCAGGAAAAAGATCAGCACATAGATCTGCCAGACCTCGGTGACGAAGGGCAGGAACAGCACCACGCCCGCGCGCACCAGATCAAGCACCACCAGAAACGCCCGTCGCGGCAGACGCTCTGCCACTGCGGCCGCCACCGGGGCCAGCGTGACATAGGCCACCATCTTGATCGCCAGGGCGGTTCCCAGCACCAGACCGGCATCATCGCCCGCAAGTTGCCAGGCCAGCAGGCCAAGCGCGACCGTCGCCAGACCGGTGCCGATCAGCGCGATCAGCTGGGCCGCGAACAGGTGCCGGAAAGTCCGGTTGCTTAGAACATTCAACATCGCATCATCTTTCAAAGGAGTTTTGTCAGGGCCTTGATTTCGGCAAGATCACCGGTCGCCGGTGATCCAAGGCAATGGTCTATATGATCGTGGATCAGGGTGCGTTTTGCCTCAACGATGGCCCGCTCCACCGCCAGAAGCTGGGTGGCGATGTCCGGACAGTGTGCGCCCGCTTCGATCATGCCGATCACATGGCGCAAATGGCCCTCGGCGCGCTTTAGACGCGTCAGGATGGCCGGACGGGTTGCATGCAGGTGGTCTTGTGTCATATACCTGACCTAACCCCCCAGGGGGGATAGAACAACAAAGAAGTCAGGCAGAGCGTGGAACGATCCCTGAATATAAGGGCCGCAAAGGCACCTGCGGCAAGAGTTGTCGTGGCGATCATGCTTTTGCTCGCGCTGATCCTGGCTCCTGTCGTGATCCTTTCTTCGCATGGACCCGGCGCCGGCTATGTTGCGCAGCAGGTTGACCTTGCCAAACAGATCCATGGTCACTCCCATGCCGAGGACAGCGTCGGACAGCACGACGCAACCGACCACGAGCATCCGGTTTCTGCCATTCTGGCTGGTTCGGAAAAATTCGGCTTCGATATGCACTCCGCCGTTCTTTTCCACGATATGCCGTTGGCGGACGGGCGCAGCAGGGATGGCCCCCGACGACCGCCGCGTGTTGTCCTGATTTGACAAGCAAACTTGCTTTTACGGACACCGCATCTTTCAAGGACACAAAATGAATACTCCTATCCTACGCCGAACGGCGGCAGGGGCCCATCTTCCATGGGCGCTGATCCTGCTCGTCCTCGGTCTGCTTCTTGCCGCCGCTGCGCCAGCGCTGGCCCATGGCGTCACCCTTGGCGACAAGGGCTATATTCAAGAAGTGACCGGGGTGAAGCTGATCCCGTTTCTCTACCTTGGTGCCAAGCACATGGTCACGGGCTATGACCACCTGCTGTTTCTGTTTGGTGTGATTTTCTTCCTTTATGGAATGAAGCAGATCGGCACCTACGTGACGTTGTTCGCAATTGGCCATTCAACCACGATGCTGGCCGGGGTCTGGTTCAACTTCGGCATCAACAGCTACGTCATTGACGCCATCATCGGCTTTTCAGTGGTCTACAAGGCACTCGACAACCTTGGCGCTTTCCGCGCCTGGTTCGGCGTGCAGCCGAATACCAAGGTGGCGACGCTGATCTTCGGGTTCCTTCACGGCTTCGGCCTTTCCTCGAAAATCCTTGACTATGGCATTTCACCCGACGGGCTTTTGCCGAACCTGCTCGCCTTCAATGTCGGTGTTGAAATCGGTCAGCTTCTGGCCCTCGCCGCCATCCTTCTGGTGATGACCCGCTGGCGGGCCACACCGTCCTTCGCGCGGCAGGCCTATGCCGCAAACGTCGCAATGATGGCGGCAGGCTTTGCGCTGATGGGCTACCAGCTCGTCGGGCTGGCCGTCGCATGAGAAACGGAGATACTGACATGCAACAAAAATTCGATATCGGCAGGGCGCCCGTTCCTCCGCTCCGCGCCGAGCCGCGAACCGCGCAACCGACCGGCGGGCGCGGCCATATCCAAGGGGTCGAAGCCACGTCTGGCGGCCTGATCCGCAGCACCTTGATGGCTGGCGGGGCAGCACTCGCGATCCTGACCTTCTTCTGGCTGCCAGCCGAATACGGGATCGACCCAACAGGCGTTGGCGGGTTGATGGGCCTGACCGAGATGGGTGCGATCAAGCAGCAGCTGGCTGGAGAGGCCGCGGCACAGGATGCGGCGGCAGCGCTTGCACCTGCAGCGGTGGCGTCTGTGCCGGGCGATGTGACGGCAAGGCTTGACCGGATTGAAACCCAGCTTGGCCAGATCGCAGCTATCATCGGTGCCGACGTGGTGACAGCCCTTCCGGCGCCGGAAGCGTTGGCAACCTCTGCACCTGCCCCTGAACCGGAACCTGAGGTCGTCGCCGAACCCGCGCCAGCCGTTGCCGAACCTGCCGAAGCGCCAGCACCCGCAGTCACCGCAGATGCGCCCGGCTGGCGCGATGAGCTTGTTTTCACATTGGCCCCGACCGAGGCCAAAGAAATCAAGCTGGTGATGGCAGCCGGTGATGTCGCCACCTTCGAATGGGTCTCGGAGGGCGGCGGGGTGAATTACAGCCAGCACGGAGACGACGGCGGAGCCAACGAGGTTCGCTTCGAGGATGGCCGCGCGTCACCCGGGCAGGACGGCACGATGACAGCGCCGTTTGCGGGCAATCACGGCTGGTTCTGGCGCAATCGCGGCGATGCACCGGTCACCGTCACCCTGCGCGTGGGCGGTACTTACGCAGAGATGATCGAGGTGGAATAGCAAGCCAAACACGGACCGGGCTGCCGGAAATCGGCGGCCCCGGCTCAGCCGATGTCTGGCTTGGGGCCGAACCGGGCGGTCAGATCAAACGCATCCCCGCGAAACACCTGCCGGGCGATGGTCAGGGTTTCCTCGCCACGCCAGGTACGACGCTCGACCAGCAGACAGGGCGTGCCGAAATCGACCTCCAGGGCGCGTGTTGCCACCGCATCCGCCGCGATGGCAGCAATGCGATGCTCGGCCACGGTCCAGGGCACATGACCCAGAAGCCAAGGCCCGGGTGGTTCACTGCGGAAATCAGCGGTCGCGGCAGCCGGAACGGCGTCGATAAAGATGTGGCGGTCTTCGATCAACACTGGGCTGCCATCCGCCAGATGCACTGAGCGGACGAACCGGCTTTGACCCAGATGGTGCCCCTCGGCCCCCAGATGCACGCAGCAGGGCGGGCGCATCTCGTCCAGAAGAGGACAATAGCCATAAGCCGCACCGCGCGCCTCGATATCGGCGCGGATGTCGGGGATGGTCAGAACCGCTGCATGCATCCGGGGACGGGCAACCACGGTTCCCGCGCGGCGGTTTCGGCTGATCAGACCGGTGGCCGCCAGCGATGCCATGGCCTTGTTCACGGTCATCCGCGAACAACCGTAACGCGCCATCAGTTCTGTCTCGGTCGGCAGGCGGTCCCCGGGCTTCCATTCGCCAGATAGAATACGCGCCTCGACCTCCGCCCGGATGCGGGCGTGCAAGGTTGCAGGACGGGTGTCAGGTGCGTGATCGTGCATGGATCAGATCATGGCATGAGCATCAGCATCCGCAAGGTGGCACGCGGCGGCACCGCCATGGGCCACGGGGCGCAGGACCGGTTCGGCCTCTCGGCAGCGGGGTTCGACCACCGGGCAGCGGCTGGAAAACCGGCATCCGGGGGGTGGGTTTCGCGGGGACGGTGGGTCACCGGCCAGCAGGATGCGCGGACGGGTGGCCTCGGTCACCGGATTGGGCGAGGGCACGGCGGACAAGAGCGCCTGACTGTAGGGATGGGCGGGGTCGGAGAAGACAGCCTTTGCTTCGCCTTCTTCCGCCACACGACCCAGATACATCACGGTGACTGATGAGCAGACCTCACGCACAATTGCCAGGTCGTGGGCCACGATGACGATGGTCAGGCCAAGCTGCGCTTGAAGCCGCGCGAACAGGTTGACGATCTGGGCCCGGACCGAGACGTCCAGCGCCGAAAGCGGTTCATCGCAAATCAGAAGTTGCGGCGAAAGTGCCAGCGCACGGGCGATGGAGACCCGCTGCCGCTGCCCACCCGACAAGGAGCGTGGCAGGCGGTCAAGCACGGTTTCCGGAAGCGCCACGAGATCGAGCAACTCCTGCACCCGGGCGCGGCGGGCCTTGTTGTCGCCAATCCCATGAATCTGCAATGGCTCCTCCAGCGTCTGGCCGACAGTCTGGCGACGGCTCATGCTGCCCAGTGGGTCCTGGAAAATGAACTGCACGGCGCGGGCAAAGCCCTTGCGGTCGGCCTTTGCCCAGTCTGCGCGGTCGCGGCCAAATATGGAAACCTGGCCCACGGTCGCGCTTTGCAGCCCGATCAGCGCGCGCGCAAGCGTCGTCTTGCCACAGCCCGACTCGCCCACAATGCCGTGGAACGCCCCGCGCCGGACGGTCAGGTCCACGCCATCGACAGCGCGGACCAACCCGGCGGCGGTTTGGAAATGGACCTTCAGGCCGCGGGCATCGATTGCGTCGGTCATCGGGCCATCAGTTTGGGGGGTGTCAGTCATGGGTTACGATCCCCTCGGCAGCAATTACAACAGGACAGGCCACGCGATGCGGCACGACACCCATGCCCACTGTTTGCAGACGGGGGCGGCGGGTGTTGCATTGCGGTTGTACGCGGTCGCAGCGGTCGGCAAAACGACAACCAGCCTCCAGTTGCGCCTGATTGGGCGGGATGCCCGGGATTTCCTTGGTGCCCGAGGCGCTGTCGGATCGGAAGTCAGGAACCGAAGCCAGAAGGCCGCGTGTATAGGGGTGCACCGGTGCGGTCAGCACATCGATGGCGCTGCCTTCCTCGGCCACTTGCCCTGCGTAAAGCACCGCTACCCGGTCAGCCAGCACCGACACCGCACCGATATCATGGGTGATGAGGATCACCGCAATGCCGTCCTCCTTCTGAATCTGGCGGATAAGGGCAAGGATCTGTGCCTGCACCGTGGCATCCAGCGCCGTCGTCGGTTCATCCGCAATCAGCACGCGGGGCCGCGCCGCCAAGGCCAACGCGATCATTGCGCGCTGCAGCATGCCGCCGGACAATTCATGCGGGTAGCGGTCATAGCGGTCTTCGGGGTCAGGGATGCCGGACCGTGCCAGCAGAGAGACGGCCTCCTTGCAGGCCTCCGCCGCCGACAGCCCGGCAAAGCGGCGCGCTTGTTCGGCCAATTGTGGGCCTATCTTCAGCATCGGGTTCAGGGCCGACATCGGGTCTTGGAAGATCACCCCAAAAAACCCGCCGCGCAGGCGCGACAGTTCAGCGGGCGACATCGCCAGAATATCCTTACCATCCGCCCGCGCAGTGCCGCGCAGGTCCACCGCCACGCCTTCAGGCAGCAGGCCAAGCGGGCCTAGCGTCATCACCGTCTTGCCGGACCCGGACTCGCCCACAATCGCCAGCGTCTCGCCTGGGGCCACATGGAACCCGGCCCCATCCACCGCACGGACGGAAACGGTGGGCGTGTAGAGGTCAATCACCAACCCCTCAACTTGATAGATGGGGGCGGTCATGCCTCCACCACCTTCCGGGCCACTTCTTCCGCCGCACGCGCCGCTTTCTTGCGTGACAGCAACCGGCCCCGCACCGCACGGGGAACCTTTTGCAATGCAAACGCCTCGCCCAGAAGGTTGAAACTGACCACCACGGCGGTCAGGGCAAGGCCGGGGATGATTACCAAGGCCGCGTTCTCCTCGATGTAGGACATGCCATCGACCAGCATCTGGCCCCATTCCGGGGTGGGCGGGGCGACGCCAAGGCCAAGGAACGACAGCGTGGCAATCGCCAGCACCAGCGCACCCGCATCGGCCGACGCATAGACCACCACCAGCCCCAGAACATGCGGAAGGATGTGGCGGGTGAATATCCAGATGTGCGAGGCACCCATCACCCGAGCCGCCTCGATATACGGCTGCTGCAATTCGGCCACCACCACGGCGCGACTCATGCGGGCATAATTCGCCCACCAGGCCATAGTCAGGGCGACGATCATCTTCCAATAGTCAGACATCCAGTCGAAATTCGCGCCGGAAAACACCCCCATCAGCGCCAGCGCAATCACCAGCGACGGCAGTGCCAAGGCAATGTCGATCACCGAGATCAGCACGAGTTCGGTCTTGCCGCCGACATAGCCCGCGAAAGATCCGATCACGACGCCGATCGCCAGCGCCGCGACCAGAACGAACACCATCGCCACTAAGGATGTGCGCGCGCCGCCGATGATCCGGCTGAACATGTCGCGGCCAAGGTAATCGGTGCCCAGCCAATGCGCCCAGCCCGGCCCCTCCAGCAGCGCGGCATAGTCCTGCGCAGCCGGGTCATGCGTCATCAGCCACGGCGAGAAAATGCCGATCAGCACGAAGATGAATGCGGGGGCAAGAATCGCCCAAGGCCAGTTTTTCATGCTTTGCCCCTCATGCTTTTCTAGGCCTCCGCAGACGGGGGTCTGCAAGCATCGCCAGCAGATCGACGATCAGGTTGATGGACACAAAGAACACCACAAAGAGCGTCAGCGTCGCCTGCATCCCGATGAAATCCCGAAACCGGATCGCCTCTATGAAGAACGCACCGACGCCGTTCAGCCCGAACACCCGTTCCACCACAATCGCGCCGATGATCATCAGCGTGAACTGCGCGCCGAAGGTGGTCATGTAGGGAATGGCAATGTTGGGCAGCGCCTCACGCAACAGCACCGCGCCGCGCGTCAGGCCCTTGGCGAACCCGGTGGTTGCAAAGGGGCGCGACATGGTGTCCTGCAGGTTCACCCGGACAACGCGGGCCAGAACCGAGGCTGGAAACAGTGCAATGGTAATCCATGGCAGCAGCCATGAGGTCAGGCCGGAGACGCCAAAGGTCGGCACCCACCCCAACCAGACCGAGAACACGATCACCAACATGGCAGCCACGAAGAAGTTGGGGGTTGAGGCCCCCACTAGAGCCATCCCGTGCAGCACCCTGTCGATGCCTCCACCGTTTGACGCGGCCCCCGCGATGCCCATTGCCAAGGACAGCACCAAAGCCAGAACGCCGCCGCCGGTCAGCAAGGCCAGCGTCATGGGAATACGCTCACCGAACTCCTCGGCCATCGGTTTTCCGGTGCGAAGGCTGATCCCGAAATCACCGGTCAGCGCATCCCCCAGCCAGCGCGCATAGCGCAGCGGCAGGGGGTCGTTGAGGCCGAGATCGTCGGCGATCTTGGCGATCATCTCACCATCTGCACCCGCACCCGCCGCTCGTTCGGCGATGAGTGCGGCCACGTTTCCGGGGGCGGCGGTGACCAACCAGAAGGTCAGCGCCGTTGCCGCCAGCATCAGAAGGAGGGCAAGCCCCACCCGCCGCATGAACATGCGTTGCATCGAATTCGCCCTCCCAGATCCGGTCAGCCCAGTGTGATGCCCTTGAACGGCAGGTCGTAATCCGTCGCAGGCAGCGTGAAGCCCGCAACGCGCGGATGCACGGCCCACAGGCGTTGTGTCACGACGAGCGGGCAGGCCGCCGTATTGTCGCGCAACCAGTCGTAGACTGCCTGCATCGCGCCCTCACGCGCATCGCCGCCGGTTTCCAGCGCGGTTGCCACCAGCACATCCAGATCAGGATGGACGTAGATCTTGCCATCGGGCCCTGTGTCCGATGCCGTGACGAATGACGCCCCGAGCGAGCCATGCGGATCGTAAGGCGCGCCGTAGGTGCCAAAGAACGTCAGATCGTAATCGAACTTCGGGCGACGGTCGTGCATCGTGGCGTTGTCCACCGTCTCGATGTTGGTCTTGACGCCGACTTCCATCAGCATGCCCTGGATCATCTCGGCGATGCGCCGCGAACCGGGGAAGGACTCTTCGGAGACAAGAAAGGCAATCTCCAGCGTCGCACCATCCTTGGTCCAGCCAGAGGCATCGCCCGCCCAACCGCCTGCCGTCAGCGCGGCCTGCGCGGCGGCGATATCACGGGCCGGAACCGGAGTGCGGCTGCCCGCTGTGGGCACCGTCGCGGGGAAGATGTCCACGGTTGGGTCAGCAAAGCCTTCGAACAGCACGGTCGCCACAGCGGTGCGGTCGATGCCAAGGAAGATCGCATCACGCACGGCCTTGTCCTGCATCATCGGCGAATTCGGCGAGAAGCCGAGGATCGTCGTCGCTGTTCCGGGCTCAGCCACGATGGTCATGCCCTCACTTGCCAGCGCTTGTGCGCGCCGTGGCGAGAGGGCCGCGACCCAGTCCCCACCGATCACGTCCAACTCGCCCGCGCGAAGGGCGTTGGCACGAGCCAACTCGTCGGGAACGACCTTCAATTCCAGCCGCGCAAAGGTGGGCTTTTCGCCCCAGTAGGCATCGTTGCGGACCAGAACGGTTTCGGTCGAGGAGTAGCTCTCCACGATCCACGGACCGGTGCCGATCGGCTGGCCTGCCGCTGCCGAGGGCGACAGGAAGCGCACGGGGCGCACGATGGTCAGTTCCAGGAGCGCTGCCGGAACCGGACGCTTCAACTTGAGCGTGATCTTGTTGGGCGCGTCGATGACGATGCTCTCATAGGCATCGGCGATCCCAATCCACGAAAAATCGGCCACGCCCATCCAGCGTTTCAGGTTCCACTCCGCCGCAGTAGCATCAAACGGCGTGCCATCCGAGAACGACACGCCTTCGCGCAGATCGAAACTGATTGACAGGCCGTCCTCGGCCACCGTCCATGCCGTCGCCAGACCCGGCTCCAGCGTCCCACCAGGGCCGTAATGGATCAGCGCGTCAAACACCGCTGAATAGGACGACAGGGTCGAGACATTCTGCAGCAGGTCCAGATCACCCGTTTCGCCTGAGATGGCAACGCGCAGGGTATCGGCGTGGCCATTGGCAAAGGCGACGCGCGGAAGAACGGAAAGGAAGGACAGTCCCGCCGTTGTGGCAAGGAAAGATCGACGGTCGAGTTTGAGCATGGCGTGTCCCCTGTTGCTGTGCTTTTTCGAAAGCGTAGCAGCGCGCGCGATAATGTATAGATATTATTTGGCTCTTATGCGCCCGCCTCACGTCTTCAGCGTAGTTACTGATCAGAAACGTGTGATTCCTTTTGGAAAGTGAGAATAATTCAGCCACGCTTCTAGAGACCAAAGCACTCTCAAGTGCGTCGAGCCACTTGATGTCGGCCTAGTTGTGCTGCCCCAGGGGCCACCGCAATGGCCCGTTAGTCACCCTGAACCCAACCGTTCAAGAGGGGCGCATACAGACAAGGCTGGGAGTGACGAGTCCTTGATGGTTCCGGCGGGACGCTGTGTCCGATCTGGGCCACCAATATGCCCCTAGATTCAAGGTGGAATTGGTGCATCAAGGATGTGCAGTGGATGTTCACGGCAAAACTATTTGCGGAAACAATGGGTTTGGGTAACGATATATGAATGAACCCCATTACGCGTCATCTTTTTCTGCTCTTTCTCGCCGTCGCACTTTTTGCGACCGCGATTTCGCAGCCTGCGATTGCGTTGACCACGGAAGTTGCAACGGCTTCGATGCCCTGCTGCGATGATGATTGTCCGCAAGATCCGGCCTGCGACTTGGCTTGCGTGGAGATGATGCGCTGTGCAGCCGGGACTGTGGGGTTCGCGCCGTCTCCACTCGCAGGAAAGTTTTACCTTTCGGTCGCGCTTGTTTCGCATGTCGCAGATCCACCATGGCGCGTGGACGAACGGCATCATGACGGACTGAAGCGACCTCCCCGCACCTGACCCTGCCGCGTGTTTTCACACGCGGATGATGCCGCATGCACCCGTGCAAACTGGTTAAGCGGGCTGCGTATTCAGTCATTTAATGGGGTCCTATCCTATGAAAACCACCTATACCCGCATCTGCGGTAGCGCACTGGCGTTCGCCCTTTTCGTTTCGGGTGCTTTGGCAGACGCAACCGACTATCGCTTTGATCTCGTTTCCAATGAACATCGTGTCGGATCGGGCGCGATATTGGAGGTCCGCCTGACCGATCTGCGCACCGGTCAGCCGGTCGAAGGGGCCGTGATCTATTCCACCCGAATGGACATGGCGCCCGACGGTATGGCAATGATGACCACGCCCGTCACCGCGATGCCAACCGAAGAGCCGGGCACCTACCGCTTTGCGACCGACCTGACGATGGCAGGCGGCTGGCGGTTTTCAGTCGCGGCCAAGGTACAGGGCGAGCCGGAAACGGTTTCTGCGGAAATCGAACTGCGGGCTGAACCATGAGCACGTTTGGCAAGCTGACAGCCATAGTCCTTATCGCAGGCACGGCCGGATGGGTCGGGCTGACAGCAGGCGAAAAGGGCTTCACCGTGGCCAGCCTGTCGGGGATGGCCACGGTGCAACTTGCCGCATTGATGGGCAATGACGCTGCCGCCATGCCGGGCATTGATGCCCCACAAGCCGAGCCAACCGGGCCGATCATCTATTGGCGGCACCCGGACGGTTTGCCGGAATGGTCGGCGACCGAGGCTGCGACGGCGGATGGCCGCGCGTATCTCGCCGTGCGGGCCAGCGAAGATCTTTCGCTAGACCCCGCCGCCGAACTCGCGCCCGTGGCAGAGGCCGAGCGAAGCATCCTTTACTATCGCAACCCGATGGGCCTGCCCGATACCTCGCCAGTGCCGAAGAAGGACTCGATGGGGATGGACTACATCGCCGTCTATGAGGGCGGCGACAGCGACGATGGGTCGGTCACCGTCTCGCCCGGCAAGCTGCAACGCACCGGGGTTCGGACCAGTGAGGCCGTTCTGGCCCCGCTGGCTGCGTCCCTTCGCGCGCCGGGGATCGTGATGCTGGATGAGCGCAAGATCAGCGTCATTTCGTTGCGCGCAGATGCCTTCATCGAAACGGTGGCGGATGTGTCCACAGGCAGCATTATTGCCGAAGGCGCGCCGCTGGTGACGCTTTATTCGCCCGAGATTGCTGCCGCACTGGCCCAATTCGTCAGTGATGTGCGGTCAGAAGGAAGGCAACGAGAGGGCGCGCGGCAACGGCTGAAAAACCTCGGCGTGCCCGGCGAAGTGATCGACCGGATTGCTGCCGAGGGTCTGACAGCCGTCAGCATCCCGATCATGGCCCCACGCACCGGCGTGGTTCTGGAACGGATGGCGGTCGAAGGCATGATGTCAGAAGCGGGCGAGACGCTGTTCCGCATCGCCGACACCTCGACGGTCTGGGTGATCGCCGAGGTGCCGGAATCCGCGTTGATGGACATCGTTCCGGGGGCCGAGGTGCGCGTCAGCTTTCAGGGCCTTTCCGGGGCACCGATGATTGGCCGGATCGACACGATCTATCCCGAACTCGACATGATGACCCGCACAGGGAAGTTGCGGATTGAGCTACCAAACCCCGATGGCCGCCTACGCGCCAACATGTTCGCCGATGTGGAAATCATGCTCGGACGCACGCCGGTGGTTCAGGTGCCCGAAGGGGCGGTGATCGACACCGGCGATCGGCAGGTTGTTATCCTCGATCTGGGCGACGGCCGGTTCCGGCCTAAACCTGTGACCGTGGGCCGCAGGGGCGGCGGGATGATCGAGATCGTCAGCGGCGTGGCGGCAGGCGACATCGTGGTCAGCACCGCGACCTTCTTGATCGACGCGGAAAGCAACCTTAACGCGGCCCTTGCGGCCCTGTCCGCGCCGGAGGCTGACCAATGATCTCCCAGCTTATTGCCTGGTCGGCCCGCAACGTTTTGCTGGTGCTGTTCGCCACTGTCTTCACCGTAGCGGCAGGCCTGTGGTCGCTGCGCACGCTTCCGATCGACGCCATACCCGACCTGTCGGATGTGCAGGTGATCGTGCTGACGGAATATCCGGGTCAGGCGCCGCAGGTGGTCGAGGATCAGGTGACCTATCCCCTGACCTCGGCCATGCTGACGGTGCCGCAGTCGCGCGTGGTGCGCGGGTTTTCGTTCTTCGGCATCTCCTTTGTCTACATCATCTTCGAGGACGGGGTGGACCCCTACTGGGCGCGGTCCCGCGTGCTGGAATACCTTAACGCTGCGGCTGCGCGCCTGCCCGAAGGGGTGACGCCCGCGCTTGGGCCCGATGCCACGGGCGTGGGCTGGGTCTATCAGTATGCGCTCAAGGGCGAGAACCTCAGCCTCGCTGAACTGCGCAGCTTGCAAGACTGGGTGATGCGCTTTGCGATCAGCCGCGCCGATGGCGTGTCGGAGGTCGCCAGTGTCGGCGGCTTCGTCAAGCAATACTCGATCACCGTCGATCCGGTGCGGATGCGGGCGCTTGGCATCACGCTGTCCGAAATCGGCGAAGCGGTCGCGGCCAGCAACATGGACACCGGCGGACGCACAGTTGAGCTGTCAGAGTTTGAATTCATGGTGCGCGGGCGCGGGTATCTGGGCGGCACTGCCGATCTTGAAATCGTCCCGATCCGCGCCGAAGGGGGCGTGCCGGTTCTGCTGCGCGACGTTGCGCGGGTGGAAATCGTGCCCGATGAACGCAGGGGCATCGCAGAACTGGACGGCGAGGGCGAGGTCGCCAGCGGCATCGTACTGCAGCGGGTCGGGGCCAATGCGCTGGATGTAATCGACAACGCCAAGGCCGAAATCGACGCCATCGCGCAAAGCTTGCCCGAGGGGGTAGAGATCGTCACCGTCTATGACCGGTCCAGCCTGATCCTGTCGGCGATTGAAACCCTGCGCACTACGCTGCTGGAGGAAAGCATCGTCGTGGCGCTGGTAACATTCGTGTTCCTGCTGCATGTCCGTTCGTCGCTGGTGGCCATCATCATGCTGCCCGTGGGTCTGCTGATGGCCTTCACCGCCATGCGCGCGCTTGGCATCGGTGCCAACATCATGAGTCTTGGCGGCATCGCTATCGCCATTGGCGCGATGATCGACGCCGCCATCGTGATGATTGAAAACGCGCACAAGCATCTGGAACGGGCCGACCCCGGCAAGCCACGGGTCGAGGTGCTGATCGAGGCCGCGTCCGAGGTTGGCCCGGCGCTGTTCTTCAGCCTGCTGATCATCACCGTATCCTTCCTGCCGATCTTTGCGCTGGAGGGGCAAGAGGGCCGCCTGTTCGGCCCTTTGGCTGCAACCAAGACTTTCGCCATGGCGGCGGCAGCGCTGCTGTCGGTCACGCTGGTGCCCGCGCTGATGGTGATCTTCGTGCGCGGGCGGATCGTGCCGGAACACCGCAACCCGGTGAACCGCGCCTTGATCGCGATCTACCGCCCAGTCATCCAATGGGTGCTGCGGGCGCGGGTGTTCACGATTCTGCTGGCACTGGTGGCGCTGGTCGCCACCGTCTGGCCCGCGCGACAGTTGGGTGCCGAGTTTATGCCCGCGCTGGATGAAGGCACGATGATGTACATGCCGACGACCCTGCCGGGCCTGTCGGTTACCAAGGCGGCGGAACTGATGCAGATGCAGGACCGCATCATCCGCACCTTCCCCGAAGTGGAGACGGTCTTCGGCAAGGCGGGCCGGGCCTTGACCGCAACCGACCCCGCCCCGACCGAGATGTTCGAGACCATCATTCAGTTGAAGCCAAAGGACGAATGGCGCGCTGGGGTCACGATGGAAAGCCTGCGGCTGGAAATGGACGCCGCCCTGCAATTCCCCGGCGTGTCGAACGCCTGGACCCAGCCGATCCGCGCCCGCATCGACATGCTGGCGACCGGCATCCGCACGCCGGTTGGGGTGAAGGTGTTCGGCACCAATCTGACCGAGATGGAGGCCGTCGCGCGGCAGGTCGAGGCGGTCTTGCGGAATGTGCCTGGCACCACCAGCGCCTATGCTGAACGGGTGATCGGTGGCTATTACCTCGACATCGTTCCCGACCGGGAAAGGCTGGCGCGCTATGGCCTGTCGATCCAGGACGTGCAGGAAGTGATCGCCATGGCGCTTGGCGCGCAAGCCATCACCCAGACCGTCGAGGGGCGTGAGCGCTATAACGTGGCACTCCGCTATCCGGCGGCGTTGCGACAAGACCCCGACGCCATCGCCCGCGAGGTGCAGGTGGCCCTGCCCGGTGGTGGCACCGTGCCCTTGGGCGAGGTGGCAAAAGTGGAACGCACGCGGGGTGCCACGTCGATCCGCACCGAGAATGGCCAACTGGCTGTCTATATCTTCGTCGATATCGCGGGCCGCGATCTGGGCGGCTATGTCGCCGAGGCGCAGGCGGCGGTTGCGGGCGAGGTGATCTTGCCGCCCGGCTATTCGCTGGGCTGGAGCGGGCAGTTCGAATATCTCGAACGCGCCAAGGCACGTCTCGCCATCGTCGTGCCGATCACGCTGGCGGTGATTTTCCTGCTGCTGTTCCTGAACTTCCGCAGGCTGACCGAAACCCTGATCGTGATGCTGTCGCTGCCTTTTGCGCTGGTCGGCGGGGTGTGGCTGATGTGGTGGATGGGCTTCAACACGTCCGTGGCGGTCGCTGTCGGGTTCATCGCGCTGGCCGGGGTCGCTGCAGAAACCGGGGTGATCATGCTGATCTACCTCGACCATGCGTTGGCCGAACGCCGGGCCGAGGTCGACCGCGCGGGCCGCACCTTCACCCGCGCCGATCTTGATGCGGCGATCATGGTCGGCGCAGTCGAACGGGTCCGACCCAAGATGATGACTGTCGTCGCCATTATGGCAGGCCTGATGCCCATCCTGTGGGCGCATGGCACCGGGTCGGAGGTGATGAGCCGCATCGCCGTGCCGATGATCGGCGGCATGGTGTCATCCACCATCCTGACGCTGGTCGTGATCCCGGCGGTCTACGCGCTGATCAAGGGGCGCGGGCTGACGTTCACAGAGCAGAGACTAAACAATGCCGTCACTTTGCAATCTCAGACGTTCTGACTGCTTCACCATGGACTGCAAGAATGGCTGGGAAACGGAGGCAGGCAAAACGCGCCATCATTTGCTGAACACGAAGATCATAGGCTGGATTTCCGAGTTTGCGGCGCAGGTCCAGTTCGTGGAAATGTCGGTTCGCAGTCGGAGCAGATCTGATCAGGTCAGCGAGTTCGCTGTCCTGCTTGGGCATCGGCGTTGTGGATACAGCCGCCGATTGGACAATATGATCTGCTGGTTTCCTTGCGCGCCACTTCCGCATGAAACCGAGCAAAAACCCTGCTGGAACAGCCGCGTTTCCACGCGCCTTGTTGAAGGCCACAAAGCGATCCCAGATTGCCTGGGTGTCGACATTCCAACAGGCAAGGGACGATTTCGCAGCTCTGATCAGCTCTGCCCAAGGTGTGCGGTAGACATTGCTCGTCGCATCGATTTCGATCCTTCCAGAAAAGATAGTTTTGTTCTTAGAGTCTCTAGATAGTGATGTGTCGCCTGTAGCTGACACGACATCTGGCAAAGCACCCTCATCGTCTGACCCTCCAAAACGGAACAACCACGGTGCAAATTTGCCATTCGGCTTCCAGCGAACCAGAGCCAGAGCGGATTCGGCCAGTTCTGAAAGCAAACCGGTCAGGTGCTGCCGTGACACCCCCATTTTCTTGGCCAGTTGTGCGAGCGTAAACGCGGCTGTCCCACGTTCAAGACCGTTGTAACCGTCCTTCCAGGCGATGCCGTCGAGGATGATTGTCGCGAGCTTGTGGGCGGAAACCGAAAGCGGCGTCTCAGTGATGCGGCGCAAAATGGCGCCGGTGGTCATGTTCATCGCGGGGTCGTCCTTAGGCTGAGGACGCCGGACCATCGGATGCAAAAAATCGCTCTAGCAATGCATATTGCCGGTTGAACGGACGCTTCACTCGCGGTAGATTTCTGTTGCAACGGAGAAATCAGTGCGGCGTTGGGCCTATGGTCTGGCGTCGTTTCTGTTTCTGGGGGTTGGGTTTCCGGTCTTGTTAATGGCGGAGATCGGGCGCGTTAGTAGTGCACCTCCTCGTGGCCGTAGGTGCCCTCGAAGTCCCGCCATTCGACAAAGACCGAGCGGTGCCTGTAGGTGCCGCAAGAGGGCGGGTTGCTGAAATCTGATGCCTCGGGGATGGCTGCGGGGCTGCTGCGCCGCCGGATATAGTCGCCCTGTTCCCCATAGCTGCCTTCATAAACGGCGCTCCAGGTGTTGCAGTCGTCGTCTGAGCTGCGGTGCTGCTGATAGGTGATCTCAAAAACCCGGATCGAGCGGACGAAGTCGAAAGCCGTATCTGAGATATCGACGTCTGCGGCATCCTGAACGCGCAGGAGGTCTGACGGCGCTTCTGGCTTTGAGAACGAAGGCCGCGTGTTTGCTGCGGGGAATGCGATGTCAAAGAGCCGATCCATGGGCTGTGTATGCACGGGAAAGCTTGCCCGCATCGGACAATTCCAGATCTGCAGCGGCGGCTCGATCGGCCAAGGCGTGATCCGGGCGATGAACACGGCCCGGGCATGAACGCATTCGGCGGACGCAGGCCAGCCCCCGGCGAGACAGAGGAGGATCGCACAGTCAACAGGGTAGGCGGCTGCGCGGGTAGGCAGCAGACTTGTTGCCGTCAAGGAAATCAGGCCAGCAGAGAGAAGCGTCGAAAGGCGAGACATGGGCCGGTCCTTTGTGAAGGGGATGATGGGAGAGGGGCGGTGTGGTCTTGGGCTAGTCCGGTGGAGCACGCTCCAAGGCCCCGTAGTCGACGATGGCCTGATTGACCTCCTCAGTCACGGCGACCCGCGCCCGCTCAAGACAGCGAAAGAAGTCCTGCGCCTCATCAAAGAAAAGCGCGTATTCTTCGCGAAGCTCAGGAGCATATTCGGCGAGAACCCGGGCATCGGTGACCGCCGTCGGCCGAAGCGGCGGCGTGCAGTCCATCAGCCCTTGCGCTGCGGCAGCGCCGGGAAGGGCGGTGGAGATAACAGCCAGAAGGCCGGGAATGATGGTGCGCAGGGCAGGGGTGGGCATGGCGGGTCCCGCAGGTTCAATACTGGTTTTCGAAATACATTACACCAGTATTGACGCAAGAGGATTCTACCAGTAGGTGTGCGCTCAAGTTGCGCTACGACATGTTTCTCATCAGCGCGACATGCACTATGATCTCCGTGAGCGATGTTGCCACGGAGCGTGCTAGCCATGAGGAACTTGACCCCGGTGATTTTACAGGCCGGACTGAAGGAGGCCCTGACCGAAGGCGGCATCGTTGAAGCCCACTGCGTCGAGGACGCAAAGAAGGTCGGCAATATCTGGCAAGGCAACTGGCGCATCTATCTGCGCTTGGGCGACCAGACGGCCCTTCTAGTCATTGCACGCGGCCTTGAGCCTCGGGAGTTCAAGACCATCACCGGTCTTGTTTCCTTCGGGGTTGAATTGGGACTGACCACGGTACCGGTACCTTTGCGCGGGGGCGATAAGGTGACTTGGAACCATGACCCGGAGGCAGATTCTCGCAGCTAGTTGCGTCCTCAGTGGCGGTTTGGCCCTCTGGGCTCTTTCCGCGCCAATGGGGATGGCGGAGGTCATCGACCTTGGGGCAGGCGACAATGATCTTCGCGTCCAGTCCGGTGTTCTCGACTTTGGAAAAGAGGTTCCACGCCGAAATTCGGCGCAGGAAGCAGACCCGGCGCTGGATGGTGAAGACGAAGCCGAAATCTGGCTCGCCTCCGCCAGTGCAACACGCTCTCCAGGCAGCCCACGCGGCACAGCCGAGATCGAAGCCCTCGTTCTCGATGTGGGCGATGATTATCTCCGCCATCCCGGTCTGAAGGCCGCAGGGCTGTCCGGGACCGAGTGGCTGGCGCTCTTTCGGTCAAATATTGCCGTTGAATCTGCCTTCAATCCGGAGGCAGAGTCGCATGTCGGGGCCATTGGCCTTGGCCAGCTGATGCCCGACACTGCCGATGCCTTGGGCGTTGACCCGCATGATACGGAAGACAATCTTCGCGGATCGGCCCGCTATCTGCTCGCACAGCTTGAAAGCTTCGGCTCAGCTGAGCTGGCACTTGCAGCTTACAATGCCGGGCCAGAGGCCGTGCGCAAATATGACGGCATTCCCCCTTACGCCGAGACCCTGGCCCATGTGGCCAAGGTGCTCCGGCTGACAACTTCAACCCTGATCCCGGAGTAATTCGATGTACCGTTTTCTGGCGGCAGCTCGCCTGCCGCGCCTTTCCCTGCGCCATATCCTGATGGCATTGCCCTTTGCGGTCCTGCTTGCGGATCCGGCACTCGCCCAGAACCTCGACCCGCTCGAGAACATGCTGCAAGTCATTGTCGATGGCCTGACGGGTCCGATCGGGCGGCTGATCGCCATCCTGGCCGTGGTGGCCGCAGGTTACATGATGTTCACCGGCCGCCTGAACTGGCCGCTGTTCCTCGCCATCTTCTTCGGCGTCGTGCTGGTCTTCTCCGCCGCGACAATCATCGACGGCTTCGCGGCCCCCTGACAGGTGAGTGCGGCGGGCGGATGCGCTTGCGCGCCTCCGCTCGTTGCCACCCCGGATAATCCCCATGCACGAAGCCCCCCTGTTCCTCGGTCTGACCCGGCCGCCGAAGATCTTCGGCCTGCCCATTGGCTATTTCGTGAGCCTGATGCTGGCCTCGGTCATCCCTTTCGTGGCCGCGAATGATTGGCGGTTCCTGCTCATCGGTGTGGTGGGCTATCCGGTGCTGTGGTTCGTCGCCGATCGCAATCCGAACCTGTTCGAGACCGTGGCCGTCGTTTTTTCCCGAACCCCGCGCACGAAGTTCAGATCGGCCTTTGGCGGGGATGCCCATGTCAGCTGACCTGAAATCCCTGTTCTCAGCGACACCGGCCCTGAAATCCGTCATGCGCCCCGAAGATCTTGGCGCAGAGAGCCTTGCCCGGCATCTGCCCTGGCTGAGCGCTCCGGAGGATGACGTGATCCTCACCAGGCAAGGGGATCTCATGGCCTCCGCCATTGTGGCGGGTCAGGACAGTTTCACCTGCGAGGAGGCGGAACTCACACTGGCGACGGCATCGCTGGCCCGGCTGATCGGGCAATTGGGCGAGGGGTTCGGCTTCTACATCAGCAAGTTGACCTTGCCCGATGCGCCGGTTCTGAAACCCTTCGAAGGCGCGGATTTCGCGGGCGCGGTTGATCGTCGCTGGCAGTCGCATCTGACAGCGCGCGCCCTAAAGCGGCGCGTGCTGCTGGTCACGCTGATCCTGCGCCCGACGGTGCTGAACCGGATGCCTGTGCTTGGGAGCCTGTTCCGGTCCGGTTTTGTCGAGGATATGGACGCGCGGCGGGAACGCCTGAACGAGGCCATGGGCCTGATGGCGGGCGTTTGTCAGGGCCTCGGGTTTCGTCGCCTGACAATCTCGTCCGGGGAATGGCTGGGACTTCTCGGTGTAGTGCTGGGCCAGCCCATGGCTAACATCCTGCCGATGCCGGGACAGTTTATCGCGCAGGGCATGACATCGCTGCAGGCGGTGTTCGGTGGCAAGCAGGTGCGCCTTACCACCGGCATGGGACCGCGCGTCGGGACGATCTTCAGCGTCAAGACCTATCCGGGCCGCACCTGGGCGCGGATGCTCGATGCGCTGGAACTGCCCTTCGACATTGTTGTCACCAATAGCTTTACCCCGGCACGTAACAACGAGATCGAAGAGCGGATCAAGCGCACCGCGCGGCAGATGCGGGCCTCGGAAGATGCTGCTGAAACCTTGCGGCAGGAACTCGTCGATGCGGCCGACAGTGTCGCCTCGGGCCGGTTGGTCTTTGGCAAGCATCATCTGTCGGTGATGGTCACGGCAGAGTCCGCCGAGGAGCTGGAAGATGCCGCCTCCGAGGTCTGGCGGGCAGGGCAGGACTGCGGCGCAACCCTCGTCCGCGAAAGTTTTGCGGCGCGGGCCGCCTGGTTTGCACAAGCCCCCGGCAATTGGTCCTATCGGCCCCGAACAGCGTTGGTGTCCGCGCAGAACTTCGCACATCTCGCGGCCCTCCACCGTGTCGCCGAAGGCCGCACCCGATCTCAGTCGCCTTGGGGCGAGACCATCACCGCACTGCCGACCGTGACCTCCAGCCTTTATCGCTTCAATTTCCACGACAAGGGCAGCCGGGGGGCTGAGCCAAGTGCGGGCCATACCCTCGTTCTGGGCCGCACCGGATCCGGCAAGACATTGGGGACGGCCTTCCTCATGGCGCAGGCGCGGCGCGTTGGTGCTCGAATCCTCGTCATCGACAAGGACCGCGGGTTGGAAATGGCGGTCCGCGCCATGGGTGGTAGCTATTCCGCGATCCGCATCGGTGAAGCGACCGGCCTCAATCCGTTCCAGACCGAGGTCGATGAACGTGGCGCCGCCTGGCTGACCGACTGGCTCGGCGATATCCTGACTGGGGTGCACGGTTTTGAGACGGCGCAGACCGTCAGCCTGAATGCCGCAGTGCGCCAGATCGTCTCCGCCGATCCTCGGCTTCGAACCTTCGACGGGCTTTCCACCCTGGTGGCCTCGACCGATGATGAGGGCGATCTGGTCTCACGTGTCCGCGAATGGGGGCAGGGAGGACGGCATGGTTGGCTTTTCGGGCCGGGTGCTGCCTCCGAGATCAGCCTCGCCGAAGACGTGGTCGGCATCGACATGTCAGAGATCCTCGACCTCGGCACCGAACGCTCAGCCCTGCTGGCCTATCTTTTCCGCCGCATTGAGCGGGTGATCGAGGACCGCAGGCCGACCCTGATCGTGATCGATGAAGCCTGGAAGATGCTCGACGATCCGATCTTCGTGAAGCGCCTGCACGACTGGCTGGTCACCATGCGCAAGAAGAACGCCGCCGTGATGATGCTGACGCAGACCCCGACGCATCTGACGCAGTCCAAGGTCGGCCAGATCATTGCGGAAAGCGTGGTGACCCAGCTTCTCTATCCGAACCCGCGGGCCAACCCCGAGGATTACCGGATCCTGCGCCTGAACGAAAAAGAAGCGGAATTCCTCTGTACACCGACCGGAGGCTTGCGGCTGGCGCTCCTGCGCTCGGCCGGAGACTCGGTCTTTGTAAACATGGATCTCGCCGCCCTCGGCCCATTGTTGCCAGTCCTCGGTGGAGGGCGGACCGGCGAGGACCGTGCACCCTTTGGCTGGCGCCAATCCCCTGATTTCTGGAAGGACATGCAATGAAACTGCGCCCTCGGCTCGGCCCCTTTCTGCTTCTCGGGCTTCTCGCCGCTTGCTCTGGCGGGGAGACTGGCACTGTCTCGCCCTGCCACGGCCAGTTCCGCGCGGAGGGCAAGTACTTCGCTGCCCGCAAAACTGCAGATGGATCGACCGTGGTCGTCAGCACGATGAACGCGCCGCAAGCCGGTTGCGCGGACTGATCGCCGATGAACGTCGTGCGCCCCCTCGTTAGTTTCGGTGTCGGTCTTGGCCTTGGCCTAGCGCTGCCGCTGGCGGCATCCGGCCAAGGCGTGCCCATCATCGATGGATCACGCCTCGCAAACTTCATCTCGCGTCTGACCGAACAGGCGGAAGATGCTTTGAAGCAAGGCGAGAAGCTGGAGACGCAAAGCCAGCTCAGCGAGATCGAACAGGATCAGTTGGCGGCCTTCGAGCGCTTTCTGGCGGATACGACGGGCGTGACGGACCTCAGCGGCTTTGAGACCGGAAGCGCAGGGTTTCCACCTGCCGATGAAGTCTATCCGATCACCGAGGACAGCCCCGAGAGCAACCGGCTCTTTGGCGAGGGTGAGACGGTCGAGGCGATGATCATCGCCACCGCACGTCGCTATGAAACCCATCCCGGGGTTCAGAAGGTCGGCCTGACCCCGACCACCTGGCGGATCCTGTTTCAGTCGCTGGTCAAGCAGGAAAGTGCTTTCAACAACGCAGCCATCAGCCCGGTCGGCGCGCTCGGGTTTTGCCAGTTGATGCCGGGAACGGCCTCAGATCTTGGCGTTGATCCAAACGATCCGTTGCAAAACCTCGATGGTGGGGCGCGGTATCTCGCGACGCAACTCGACAGCTTCGGTCGGATCGACTTTGCGCTTGCGGCGTACAATGCCGGACCCGGCAACGTCCGTAAATACGGAGGCATTCCCCCCTTCGAGGAAACCCAGAACTACGTGCGCCGCATCTCCGGGTTCTACGACGCCTATCTCTCGGTCATCACCGGCGTCGATGTTACGGGCACGCTTGCGGGGGCGGAGGGCGCCAGTGCCGAGTGGGGAAATATGTCGTCTGCCTTCATCGGCTATGCAGGTGCGCAATCGGGCCAGATCGAAGCCGCCATGGCCAGGATCAAGGGGTTTCTGGAGGACGCAAAGCCCCAGACCCCGAAACAGGCGGTGGATCAGAACACCTACATGATCGCCGAACGCGCCCGCCTTCTGGCGCTGACCCTGCGCCTACGCGCAGGTGCCGTGAAAGTCGAGGCGGCAAGTGGCCTCTCGGACGCAGCCCAAGCCCTTCAACATTCGACTTTCTGGGAGTACCGCAATGAGAATTGACCGTCTGGCCGCCACGGCCATCCTCTGTCTTGGGCTCACAGGCTCAGCGATATTCGCGCAAGGCGTGCCTGTGATTGATGGCACCAACCTTGCCAAGAACATCGAGCAGCTTCAGGCCGCCCTGCGCGATGCGGAAAACCAGATCGCGCAGATCGAGGAGTTGAAAAAGCAGGTCGAGAACGGCATCTCCCAATTGACCAATCTGGAAGGCATGTCCGCCATCAGCACCCACGGAACATTTTGGCGTGATTGCGTAGCGGAGGTTTTGCGGCTCATCTTGACCCCACATGGAGGTGGAGATGACAAAGAACCCCGTGACGACGAAGGCG
>JAIYDJ010000112.1 GCA_027487575.1 Rhodobacter sp.
CACCCTGCGCGCGATGGGCGTCGCGGCGGTCTATACACCCAAGGATTTCGAGTTGAACCGCATCATGTTCGACATCGTGGCGCTGGTGGATCGCCCCGGACTGGCCGCCGAATAGCGCGGTTTGCGCCAGATCAACGCCGGGCCCGCCAAACACTGGCACTCCGTCCGAAACGGACAGGAGATCAAGATGTTTGACCAGATCAAGGAACTGATGGCCCGCTGGCATGCCATGCGCGAGGTCGACAGCATGACGGACCGCGACCTTGACGATCTGGGGATGACCCGGGGCCAGGTGAACCGTTTTGTCCGCATGCCCCGCGACGTGCCGGACCGTGTCGCCGCCATGGCAGGAATCTTCGGACTGTCGGCGGATCAGATCAAGGCCGACCATGGCCGCTACCTTGATCTGCTCGATACCTGCGGGACCTGCGGCCACCGGGGTGCCTGCATACGGCGGCTCGATGGCGACCCCGCACAAGCCCAGGACAGATTCTGCCCCAACGCTGCGGAATTTCGGAACATGGCGGCGGTCTGATCAGGGTCTGGCGATCCCGGGGGCTGGCAGACCGGCTCGTCTCGCGGCTATGCTCTGCCGCAACAGACCCTGATCGAAGGCAGACCCATGACCGTCCATATCGGAGCCAAGCCGGGCGAGATCGCCGAAACCGTCCTGATGCCCGGCGACCCCTACCGCGCCCGCTGGGCCGCGCAGACCTTCCTGACCGACGCGGTGCTGGTGAACGAGGTGCGCGGAATGCTGGGCTATACCGGCATCTGGCGCGGCCACCGCGTGACGATCCAGGGCAGCGGCATGGGCCAGCCTTCCATGGCGATCTATGCGCGCGAACTGATGGTCGATTATGGCGCGCAGACGCTGATCCGCATCGGCTCGGCGGGCGCACTGCAACCCCACATCGCGGTGCGCGATCTGGTGCTGGCCCAAGCGGCCAGCAGCCATGGCAGCCCGTCCACCCCGCTGTTCCAGGGCCTGAACTTTGCCCCGGTGGCCGACTTCGGCCTGTTGTCGAAGGCGCATCAGGCGGCACAAGGCATCGGCACACCGGTGCATGTCGGCGGCATCCTCACCTCGGACGCGTTCTATGACGACCGGGCCGACCTGACCGAACAGGTCAAGCGCCACGGTTGTCTGTGCATCGAGATGGAAACGGCAGAGCTTTACACCCTCGCCGCCCGCATGAACCGCCGCGCGTTGTCGATCCTGACCATCTCGGACCATATCCTGACCGGCGAGGCGCTGCCCGCCGACCAGCGCGAGCGCAGCTTTGGCGCGATGGTGGAACTGGCGCTGACGACCGCCTTCGGGGGCGGGGCATGAAGACCCGGCACCTCGGCGCGGGCGGACCCGCTGTTTCGGCAATCGGGCTGGGCTGCATGTCGTTCGGCGGCATCTTCGGGGCCACGACGACCGACGAAAGCCTGCGCTGCCTTGATGCGGCGTGGGACGCGGGGATCACATTCCTCGACACCGCCAACATCTATGGCATGGGCGTGTCGGAAACCGTGATCGGCCAATGGCTTGCCACCCGCCGCCACCCGATGCGCATCGCAACCAAGGCCGGCATCCTGCGCGGCCCGGAACGTCGCTTCGACAACTCTGCGGCCTATCTGCGGGCCGAACTGGAAGGGTCGTTGCGCCGCCTTGGCACTGATCACGTGACGCTGTTCTACATCCACCGCCGCGAACAGGAACGTCCGGTGGAAGAGGTTGTCGGCACGCTGCAGACCCTGATCGCCGAGGGCAAGATCGGGGGCTATGGCCTGTCGGAAATCTCGCCGGGCACCCTGCGCCGCGCCCATGCGGTGCACCCCTGCATGGCGGTGCAGAACGAATATTCGCTGTGGACGCGTCAGCCCGACCTGGGCCTGATCCAGACCTGCGCCGAGCTTGGCACCGCCTTCGTTCCGTTCTCGCCGCTGGCGCGCGGGGCGCTGGGGCGTGTCAATCTGGACCCGGCCCGGTTTGCCGATGGCGATTTCCGCGCGACCATCCCTCGTTTCCATGAACCGGACTGGTCGCTGAACCTGACCCGGATCGACTCTTTCCGCGCCTACGCGGCCGCGCGCGGGGTCGCAGTGCCCGCACTGGCGATGGCCTGGGTTCTGGATCAGGGACCGCACCTGATTCCGATCCCCGGCACCCGCACGGCGGATCATCTGGGTGACTGGGCGGGTGCTGCGGACCTGACCCTGACCGACGAGGACCGGCGCATGATCGCGCAACTTCTGCCGCCAGGCTGGGCGCATGGCGACCGTTACGGGCTGGATCAGGCGATGACGGTGGAACGCTACTGCTGAACCGGTTCAGGCCGCGTTGGCGGCAAGACGCTGAAAGATCGCCAGCACTTCGGCTTCGGTCGCCTGTTCGGCCGCGCCGTTGTGCACCTCTTCGCGCGTCCAGACCCAACTGTCGGCCGGATCGTCGCGCATCGCCCAGGCCCCGAACAGACGGGAGTCTTCGGTCGTGGCGATCGTGGTCAACTGGCGCACCTCGATATGCCGGTCATCGCGGCGGATGCGGGCGTAGGCAGCCTGCACCTGCGCCTCGGGGCCTTCCAGCAGTTGCAGGTAAAGATCGTCCCGGCAGATCAGCGCCCCGGTGATCCCGTCGCGCGCGTTGCAGCGACGGGCATCGATCAAGATGCCCGCCAGCAGTCCCCCGTCGAACCCGAAGGGCCGCGAGGCGTAGGTCAGTTGCAGCAAGCCCATGGCCGTCCCCATTCCTGAGCAGATGTTGAAACCCCGAGCGTGGACCGGGGGCCAGCCCCCGGACCCCCGGGATATTTGTGAACGGAAAATGCCACAGTCGGCCCGCTTACACCACCCGTTCGACCATCATGTGCTTGATCTCGGCGATCGCCTTTGCCGGGTTCAACCCCTTGGGGCAGGTTTTGGCGCAGTTCATGATCGTGTGGCAGCGGTAAAGCTTGAACGGATCCTCCAGCGCGTCCAACCGCTCGCCCGTGGCCTCGTCACGGCTGTCGATGATCCAGCGATAGGCATGCAGCAGCGCAGCCGGACCAAGGAAACGGTCGGAATTCCACCAGTAGCTGGGACACGAGGTCGAGCAGCAGGCGCACATCACGCACTCATAAAGCCCATCAAGCTTTTCCCGGTCGCCGATCGACTGGCGCCATTCCTTGCCGGGGGTGTTGGTCTTGGTTTCCAGCCAAGGCATGATCGAGGCGTGCTGGGCATAGAACAGCGTCAGGTCGGGGACGAGGTCCTTGACCACCGGCATGTGCGGCAGCGGATAGATCCTGATGTCGCCCTTGACCTGATCAAGGCCGTAGATGCAGGCCAGCGTGTTGATCCCGTCGATGTTCATCGCACAGGACCCGCAGATGCCCTCGCGGCAGGACCGCCGGAAGGTCAGGGTCGGGTCGATCTCGGTCTTGATCTTGATCAGCGCGTCCAGAACCATCGGGCCGCAGGTCGCCATGTCGACGAAATAGGTGTCGACCCGCGGGTTTTCGCCGTCGTCGGGGTTCCAGCGGTAGACCTGCACCTTGCGCACTTCGGCGCCGGCAGGCTTCGGCCAGGTCTTGCCGGTCCGGATCTTCGAATTCTTGGGCAGGGTGAACTGAACCATGGTCTGTCCTTTCAGTGCGGCATGGGATCGTGCATCGGCACGGCAGGGCTGGACTGCGGGCGGGCCGGGTCAAAGCTGTACCCGGCCTGCGCCAGCAGCGCGAGATTCTTCAACAACTGGTCGGGCGCGGTCTGACAGGTTTCCAGCCAGCCGCGCAGGTCCTGCTGGACCGCCGCGCGGTAGGCGGCGTCGTCCCAGTCTTTGCGCAGATCGTGACCGAACCCGCCGAACAGCGCGAAGATCACGTCGAGGTCGTACAGCGAAGCCGTCAGGTTCTGCGACACGATGCCGTTGGGCATCCGCGCGCCGAGCCGCTGGCCGACCGCGGCGTGATAGCTGAGCGTGGAGCAGCGCGGTGCCAGCGCCTCGGCCGCGAGGTCCCGGTTCGGGCGGCGGCGCAGGACGTGGATGTCCTGATCGATCCGCCCCAGCAGCAGCCGGCCATGGATTGCCGAGCCTTCGGAAAACACCAGCGTCCTTGCCCCGGCGTAGATCGCCAACTGTTCGGCCACCGAATGGCGCAGCGGATCGATCACCCGCACCCCGCTTTGCGCCAGCACCTCGGCCAGATAGGCCTCGCCCGCGTGGCCGCCCTGCCCTTGCGCCACCAACCCGGCACGGGTGACGAAGACCACCGGCGCGCGGTCGGGCCGCAGCCCGCGCCGTGCCATGTTGGCATCCAGCAGGTCCAGATAGGCCTCGCCCGTCACATGGGTGCCCATCATTTCGCCCTGCGCTGCGACCCGCAGGTCGCGTGCCAGCACGTCACTGCGGATCAGGCGCATTTGCCGACGCTGCAACCCGTGCCAGTTCAGCACCTGCCACACCCATCCGGGCACCGATCCTTCGGTCTGGCCGGGCGCCAGGGTGAAGAGGTACAAATCGCCGGGCCTGTCGCGCAGGGATTGCGGCAGCCGCGTGGCCTGCTCGACGATCAGGTGGCCGAAATGCGGGTTCAGGAACCCGCCCCAGACAACGGGGCGGTGAAATGGCCGGGGCCTGCGCGCCGCTTCGGGACAGCGGTCGACCGGCAGCAGGTCGCGGCAATGGCGGGCCGCCACATGGGTGTCGAACGCCGGCCAGATCGGACCGCCGCGCGCGATGTGCCGCGACACGGACTGGACGGGCACCACCGGGATGTCCCGGAACGCCTGCATGTCCGGAAGTCCGGTCATGCCCGACGCCCCGGCGAAAGGGATTCGGCGCGCACCACCTCCTCGCGGAAACAGGAAGACCCGGCGGCGGACATCTGTCACGCCTGCAACGGCGGCACGCCCGCCGCCGCAAAGCAGGCCTGCGCCCCGGGCCGGGTGGCGATGCTGCGGATGGTCGCAATGGTCAGCGTCCCCGCTTCGACCCCCACATCGCGGGCCAGCGACTGTCGTTCCGCCGGGCTTGCCGCCTGCAGAATGCAGGTGGTCGCGGCCTGTGCCGGGCCTGCGGGCATGTCGACGTTGACCACCGGCATCACCACCGATTCCGCGGCCCGCAGAACCGCCTTGTCCGCAACCTCCTGCGGGTCGCAGGCGGCCACCGCAAAGATCGCCAGCAAAAGGGCGATCCGCGCCGTCATCCCGCAACCTTCGGTGCGGCGGCCAGACACTCGCCCACGCCGGGCCGCGCGCCCACGTCACGCACCAGACCGCGCAACACCTCGGGCTGGTTGCCGTCCGAGGAGTTTGGCAGCGACAGAACCTCGCCCACCGTCATGCCCTTGAGGATGCAGGTCGTCGCGGCCTCTGTCTCGACGCCCGGCTGTTCCGCCGCCACGACCGGCGACAGGATTTCCCGGCTGACCTTGCGCGATTCTCCATAGACCACGGCCCCGGCGCAACCTTGCAGCCCGAACGCCATCACTGCGATTGCCATGCCTGCCCGGACCATCAGTACACCCTCGCTTTCGGCGCGATCTTTTTCAGGTTGATCCCGCCCTGCGCCTCGGTGGTCAGCGGGTCAAGGTGCACGGGCCGGCTGTCCAGCCGAACACTGGTGCCGCCCGCATCGACATAGGCCAGCGAGTGGACCCGCCAGTTGACGTCGTCGCGGTCCGGATAATCTTCATGCGCATGCGCCCCGCGCGATTCCTTGCGGGCTTCGGCGGCCACGATCGTGGTCAGGGCGTTCGGCATCAGGTTCTGCAGTTCAAGCGTTTCCATCAGGTCAGTGTTCCAGATCAGGCTGCGGTCACTGACATGGATATCCGACATCCGCCCGGCAATGGCCTGCATCTTGGACACACCGTCGGCCAGCGTCTTGTCGGTGCGGAAAACCGCCGCATCCGCCTGCATGGTCTTTTGCATGTCCGCGCGCAGCGTCGCCGTCGGGATGGCGCCATTCGCATGGCGGCTGGCATCGAACCGCGACAGCGCACGGTCGACCTCGGCCTTGTTCACCGGGGCGACGGCGGCCTTGGGATCGACCACATCCTTGGCGCGGATGGCGGCCGCCCGCCCGAACACCACAAGGTCGATCAGGCTGTTCGACCCCAGCCGGTTCGCGCCATGCACGCTTGCGCAGCCCGCCTCGCCCACGGCCATCAGGCCCGGAAAGATTGTATCCGGCGCGCCGGGCTGCGGGTTCAACACCTCGCCCCAATAGTTCGTGGGAATGCCGCCCATGTTGTAGTGGACCGTCGGAATGACCGGGATCGGTTCCTTCAGCAGATCGACGCCGGCAAAGATCCGCGCGGATTCCGTGATGCCGGGAAGACGCAGTTCCAGCGTTTCTTTCGGCAGATGGTTCAGGTTCAGGTGGATGTGGTCCTTGTTCGGCCCCACGCCACGCCCTTCGCGGATTTCGATCGTCATGCAGCGGCTGACCACATCGCGCGAGGCGAGGTCTTTGTAGGTCGGCGCATAGCGTTCCATGAACCGCTCGCCTTCCGAATTGGTCAGATAGCCGCCCTCGCCCCGCGCGCCTTCGGTGATCAGGCAGCCTGACCCGTAGATGCCGGTCGGGTGGAACTGCACGAACTCCATGTCCTGCAGCGGCAGGCCAGCCCGCGCCACCATCCCGCCACCGTCACCGGTGCAGGTGTGGGCCGAGGTTGCGCTGAAATAGGCCCGGCCATAGCCGCCCGTGGCCAGCACCACCATCTTGGCGTTGAACACGTGGATCGAGCCGTCGTCCAGCTTCCACGCGACAACCCCGGTGCAGGCCCCGTCGGTGATGATCAGGTCGATGGCGAAGTATTCGATGTAGAATTCCGCGTTGTTCTTCAGGCTTTGCCCGTACAGCGTGTGCAGGATGGCATGTCCCGTCCGGTCTGCAGCGGCACAGGTGCGCTGCACCGGGGGGCCTTCACCATATTCGGTGGTATGCCCACCGAAGGGGCGCTGATAGATCCGGCCATCCTCGGTGCGCGAAAACGGCACGCCGTAATGTTCCAGCTCGTAGACCGCCTTCGGCGCCTCGCGCGCCAGATACTCCATCGCGTCGCTGTCGCCCAGCCAGTCCGACCCCTTGACGGTGTCGTACATGTGCCACTGCCAACTGTCGGGGCCCATGTTGCCAAGGCTGGCCGCAATTCCGCCCTGTGCCGCCACCGTGTGGCTGCGGGTCGGGAACACCTTGGTCACGCAGGCGGTGCGCAACCCTTGTTCGGCCATGCCCAGCGTCGCGCGCAAGCCAGCGCCCCCGGCCCCCACGACCACCACGTCATAGTCGTGCACTTCATACGGATACGCAGTCATGTCAGCCCCTTACAGCGCAATGCGGACAAGGGCGAACAGCCCGGTCACCGCCACCACGGTCGCCAAAGATATCACGAAGATGACCAGCATCTTGCGCGTCGTGCCCTTCGAATAGTCCTCGATCATCGTCGTGGCCCCCATTGCGAAGTGCCGCATGCCGACCACAAGGATCATCGCCGTCAGAATCGCCGGAACCGGCCGGGCAAAGGTTGCCAGCACCTCTGCATGGTCCTGTCCCAGCGCACTGCCGAAGATGTAGACCCAGATCGGCACAAGGAAAGCGAGACCGGCCGAACTGACCGTCATCGCCCAGTGCCGTTCCGTTCCGGTGTGCGCCGACCCGCGCCCCACTGCGCGCTTGCGCGCCGTCAGATACCGCATGTCCGCCTCCTCAGATGATCAGAATGGTCAGGGTGGTCAGCACGACCGACCCGCCGATGCAGCCCCAGCCCAGCCTTTCGGCCGTCGTGATCTCCAGCCCGTTGCCGGCGTCGAAATAGAGGTGCCGCAGCCCGGCCAGATAATGGTACCACACCGCCCACAGCGACCCGGTGAACACCAGATCGCCGAACCAGCTTGTCGCCACCGCGTTCGCCGTTTCAAAGTAGTCGGGGCTGGTTGCCGCCGCCAGCAGCCACCACACCGCCAGAATGATCCCCACGATCAGCGCATTGCCGGTGATGCGCGTCAGGATCGAGGTGATGGAGGTCAACTGGGGGCGGTAGATCTGCAGGTGCGGTGACAGCGGCCGCTTGACCTGTTTCGCGTCTGCCATATCGCGTTCCTTCTCGCTGGCCCGTCTGCGGGCTGACCCGGCTGCGGCGCATTTTGCTGGTAATGTCATAGCGCGGAAAACCACGGTGTCACGTAAACAAAAGCCGCATCGCAGCATCGGCCGCGCAGAAAACGAGATTTTCCGATGATGTTATCACAAATATTTTTTGTGTGATCACAATAATTGGACTTCCTGCCGAAGGGACCGCGTCATTCCCTCGGCCGCCGGAAGGCGGCACTCAGACCGGCATCAGGGCCCAATAGTCGATGTCCAGCAGCACCTCAGGCAGATGGCGACCCTCCGGCCCCAGCCGGGCGAACGGTGCCGCCCCGTCCTTGACGGCCACTGTGCGCAGCCGGATCGCCCCCACGCCCGGTGCCGATGTCGGGGCATGGTCCAGCACTTCGGACCATGCCCGCACCGTATCGCCCGCAAAACAGGGGTTGGCATGGCTGCCCGCGTTCAGCGCGACGATCATCTGCGCATTGGCAAGCCCGTTGAACGACAGCGCCCGCGCCAGACTGATGACATGCCCGCCGTAAACCAGCCGCCGTCCGTCCGGCCGCTGCGACACGTCGAAATGCACTTTCGAGGTGTTCTGCCACAGCCGCGTCGCCATCAGATGGTCGCACTCGTCCACCGTGGCACCATCCACATGGTCGATCCGCTCGCCCACGGCATAATCGCCCAGCCGGTGCGGCTCGCCCGCAAGACCAAAGTCATAGCGGCTGAAATCAAGCCCCTCCGGCACCACCAGCGCCCCGGCCGCAACCCCCGGCGAAAGAACCGGCACAACGGCAGGCGGTGGCGCGGTGGCGGCATCGCGCTTGCGCACCATCACCCAGCGCACATAGTCCAGCACCGGCAGCCCGGCGCGGTCCAGCCCTTCGGTCCGCACCCAGATCACGCCGCTGGTGCCGTTCGAGTTCTCCTTGCGGCCGATCACGGTCGACACCGCGCGCAGTGTCTCGCCCGGATAGACCAGCCGCAGCCAGCGCCCTTCGGCATA
This sequence comes from Rhodobacter sp., assembly GCA_027487575.1. Lineage (GTDB taxonomy): Bacteria > Pseudomonadota > Alphaproteobacteria > Rhodobacterales > Rhodobacteraceae > JAIYDJ01. The sequence goes on from JAIYDJ010000112.1 coordinate 9,087, forward strand.
GCCGAGGTTGGCCACCGCGTTCAGGCTGATGTCGGGCACCGTCTTGCCGAACACGGTGTGAAAGACGATCAGATCATCCAGCGGCGCGGCGGGCAGGCCGCAGGCCCGCGCGAATTCGTCCGACGATTGCAGGGCGTGACGCGCCGGGTACAGCGCGTGGTACAGCGCCCGTTCCCCGCCCGAAATCGTGCGCGGCACGGCATGGACAATGACCTCGCCCACCTGGTAATCCTCGAAGAACCGTCCCGCCGTCGTCTTCATGTCCGAAAAACCCTGTCCAGGGCGGGGCTCCCCCCGCCGCGCCGTTGCCCGTCAGGCATCCGACAGCTTCATGTCCGGGTCATAGTCACCCGGCACGTCCTTCACCACCGCCTGCCCGCAGCGCATCACGCCCCGCCCGGCATCGAAGGCATAGACCGGACCTCCGTGCAGCGCCCAGCCTTTCGACAGCGCCGCCGAAACCTTGTGGCAGAAGGCCGATGTATCGTCGTCGGACAAGAAGCGGTAAAGCTGCATCACCTTACCCCCACGGCTGCACGCCAAGCCAGTTGTGGATCGCCATCACCACGCCAACCACGACGATCGTTGCCGCGATGGTCGTAAACTCCTTGCGGACCGGGCCCTTGGCGGGGGGCGTCCAGACCGGCACGGCCCGGTTGATCACGATCACCTCGACCACCGCCCAGGCCAGCATCGTCCCGAACAGCACGATCGAAGCAAGATCACCATTGACCAGCAGATGTGCCACCGCCCAGGTCTTGATCGCGGTCAGTTGCGGGTGCCGGATTTTCCGCACGACCCAGGTTTTTGCACCCGACGCCGCATACAGATAAAAGGCCAGGATCATCAGCAGGTTGTTGACGTGGGTCAGGAATGCGGGCGGCGTCCATAGGGCCGTGAAGTCGGCCTGCCGATAGCCCAGCACGATCATGACAACCGCAAGCACCAGAAAGACGGCAATCGCCCCCTTGCCGGGATCGCCCATCGCGGCCCGCTGCGCCGGGGCCACCCGCTTGAACAGATGCGCCGCGCACCACAGGGCCAGTCCGAGAATCATCAGGGTCATGTCACGCCTCTTTTCGCTGCCGCGCCGCAATCGCCCCGGCCCGTGCCAGAGTTTGCCGCGCCGTCACGATATGCAGATTCTCGACGATCCTGCCATCCACAACCGCAACGCCCCGCCCCTCTTTCTGCGCCGCGGCAAAGGCGTCGATCTGCCTGCGCGCCAGATCAACCTCGTCCCCGGTCGGGGCGAACACCGCGTTCGCCACCGCGATCTGCGCCGGATGGATCAGCGACTTGCCATCAAACCCCAGATCGCGGCCCTGCTCGGCCTCGGCGCGCAGACCCGCCTCGTCGCGGAAGGCGTTGTAGACCCCGTCGACGATCACCCGCCCCGCCGCCCGCGCCGCCAGCAGGCACAGACCCAGCGCCGGCTGCATTGCCAGCCGGTCGGCCCGCACCCGCGCGCCCAGATCGCGCGCCAGATCATTGGTGCCCATCACCAGCCCTTCCAGCCGGGGATGCGCCGCAATCGCTTGCGCCGCCAGACACCCCTGCGCGGTTTCCAGCATGGCCCACAACGGCTTGTCCGGCATCAGGGTTGCCACCGCGTCAAGATCGGCGGGGCCTGCGACCTTGGGCACCAGCACCGCATCCACCCCCGGATGGCCCGCAAAGGTCAGCGCATCCTTGCGCCCCCATTCGGTATCGAACCCGTTGATCCGCAGGATACGGTAGCGCGCGCCATAGTCGGTGTCGTGCAGGGTCGCCGCCAGCAGATCGCGCGCCGCCAGTTTTTCAGATGGCGCAACCGCATCCTCCAGATCAAGGATCAGCGAATCCGCCGCCACCTCGCCCGCCTTGTGCAGCGCGCGCGCCGATGATCCGGGAAGGTACAGCACCGACCGGAACGGCCGCTCGACGGTTGGCATGATTCTTCTCCGCAACTTTGTTGCGCACAAAGCCACCATTCCGGCACATTCGGCAAGGAAAAAATGCTGCGTTGCAGCAAATCGATCACTCCGCCCGCCGCGTTAATCAATCTTGCGCACGTGGCGCGCAGGCTGGACCGGACGCCACCTCGGGCGCCGACCAGCAGGGCCCGCGCCGGGCCCGGAAAGGCAGATGATGATCCGGACCCTGTTTGCCCTGTCGCTCGGCTTTGCCGCGCTGATCCACGCCACCCAGACCGTGCACGCCCAGACCGTGCAGGCCCAGCCCGCACCCAATTGCGCCACCCGCGCGCAGGTGGTCGACGTGCTGGCCGCGAAGTACGGCGAAACCCGCCGCAGCATCGGCCTTGCCGCCAACAACACGGTGATGGAGCTTTTCGCCAGCCCGACCGGCAGCTGGACGATCACCGTCACGCTGCCCGAAGGGATGACCTGCCTGATGGCGTCCGGTCAGGGATTCGAGGCGATTGCAGAGGAATTTCCCGCAAAGGGCGACCCGGCCTAGACCGCCAGACCGTCCCAGATCAGCTTGACCGACACCGCCAGCAGCGCCCATGTGACGATCCGAAAGAAGATCGCCTCGGGCAGCACGCGCACCAGCCGCACCCCGGCATAGACCGACAGCGCCGCCACCGGCACCAGCACCGCCGCAACCCGCAGGTTCTGGACCGACAACTGTCCCAGAGCATAATACGGGATCAGCTTGATTGCGTTGATATAGGCGAACGCGATCGTGGCCGTCCCGGCAAACACCGCCTTCGGAAGGCCCAAGGGCAGCACAAAGACCTGAAACGGCGGCGCGCCCGCGTGGCTGACGAAACTGGTGAATCCTGCGGCGGTCGACCAGAACAGCCCCGGCACCGTTTCGGCCCGCTTGCGGACCCGTTCGCCGGTTGGCCGGAACAGCAGATAGGCTGCGAATACCAGCCCGATCGCCCCCACCATGACGGTGACCGCGCGTTCCGACACAAGGCTTGCCGTGGCCCAGCCCAGCACAACCCCGACCGTTCCCCCGGCCACGACCAACGCAACCACCCGCCGGTCGAACTGGCGGCGGTAGGCGTAAAGCCCGAACATGTCGGAGGCCACGAACACCGGCAGCAACAGGCCCGCCGCCGTCACCGGCGAGATCGCCAGACTCAGCACGGGCACGCCCAGCATCCCCACGACCGGCAGCCCGCCCTTCGACATGCCGACCAGCACCGCCGCCAGCACCGCCATCGCCCAGAAAAATCCGCCGTCCATCCCAGCCCCCGGTCCAACCCGGCGGCTTTAGCGCAAACACCCGCGCCCAACCAGCCCGAACGCCCAAGAGACGCCCCAGCACCCTTGCGCGCCGCCTCGGTTTGGGCTTAGGCAAGTGCCAATCTCAACCGACACGAGGATTTTTCCCATGGCCAGACCCCGGATTGCGCTGATCGGCGCGGGACAGATCGGCGGCACGCTCGCCCATCTGGCCGCGATCAAGGAACTTGGCGACGTCATCCTGTTCGACATCGCCGAAGGCACGCCGCAGGGCAAGGCGCTGGACATCGCGCAGTCCGGCCCCTCTGAAGGCTTCGACGCCTCGATGAAGGGCGCGAACTCCTATGCCGACATCGCCGGGGCCGACGTCTGCATCGTGACCGCCGGCGTTCCGCGCAAACCGGGGATGAGCCGCGATGACCTGCTGGGTATCAACCTGAAAGTGATGAAGGCCGTGGGCGAGGGCATCAAGCAGCACGCCCCGAACGCCTTTGTCATCTGCATCACCAATCCGCTGGATGCGATGGTCTGGGCGCTGCGCGAGTTTTCCGGCCTGCCGCACCACATGGTCGTCGGCATGGCGGGCGTTCTTGACAGCGCCCGGTTCCGCCACTTCCTGTCGCTCGAATTCAACGTCTCGATGCGCGACGTGACGGCCTTCGTTCTGGGCGGGCACGGCGACACGATGGTGCCGCTGGTGCGCTATTCCACCGTCGGCGGCGTGCCGCTGCCCGATCTGGTGGCAATGGGCTGGACAACCCAGGAAAAACTCGACGGCATCGTGCAGCGCACCCGCGACGGCGGGGCTGAAATCGTCGGCCTCCTGAAAACCGGTTCGGCCTTCTATGCCCCCGCCACCAGCGCCATAGAGATGGCCGAGGCGTTCCTGAAGGACCAGAAGCGCCTGCTACCCTGTGCGGCCTATGTGGATGGCCACTTCGGCCTGAACGGCATGTATGTCGGCGTGCCCACCATCATCGGCGCGGGCGGGATCGAGCGGATCGTCGGAATCACGATGAACGACGCCGAACAGGCGATGTTCGACAAATCTGTCGATGCCGTGAAGGGCCTGCTGGCCGCATGCAAGGCGATCGACCCGTCGCTGGCCTGACCCTGACCGGCGCGGGCGATCAGCCCGCGCCACCCCAGAGGCCGTAGGTCTGCTGAAAGTATTGCGCGCAGGTGCGGTTCGCCTCGGTCCGTCCGACCCCGTCGAACTTGGACATGTAAAGCGGGGCCACGTCATTGACCTTCAGGATCAGGCGGGCACTGGTCCTGCCCGCGATGGCCCAGATCGGCACGCCCCGCCGCGCCAGCATGCCCGACAGCCAGACATCATCGACCGACCAGAACACGGGGGGAATGACAAAGGCGGCGTCATCCAGAAAATCCGGCCGGATCGCGACGCCGCAGAACCCCTCTGCCAGATCGCAGTACCCTGCCCGCGTGACAATCCGGTAGGCCGGACGCAGGACCACTTCGGGCGGGTTGCGCCGGGGACGGTCGGCCCACAACCGCCGGATCTGGAACCCCACCTGTTCGCGCAGGGGCGGGGCAAGCACGACCTGCGGCTGTCGCCCTGTCATGTGGGCTTTCAGACCCAGGCTTTCGACCGACCGCCCGCTGGCCGTCACCGCCGCATCGGGTTGCGCTTGCCGCGCCCGCAACAGACGCGCCGACCAGTCCGGCCCGTAGTGGTGGTCGTCATCGCAGAAAAGAACCTCTACCGCCTGCCCGCGCAGCGACCGGGCCGCGTACAGCACCTTGGTCGCAGGACCCAGATCGTCATCCACCTGCACGATGGTCACGCCGTCGGGCACATTCGGCAGACTGCCGTCATAACTGGCAAAGCGCCGATAGTGGCGCGGCAGGTACAGCCGGATTTCCTCGGGTCGCTCTTTCTGTGCCAACAGCGACGCCAGCGTCGGCCCGATCATCCCGAACCGGGGCGGGATTGTCGTCAGGCTGATGATGTGGCGCATGGCCCCTCCGGCAGATCTGACGCGACGGTAACGGTCCTCCGGCCTGAGGTAAAGCGTCGGTTGACAGCAAACTCCGCTGTATCCGCAATCATGTGATCACAAATTTTTTCGCTGTGATCACAGATGTCGCTTTTCTGCCGACGCTGCCACTTCCTGTTTTGACTCTGCTGAAATTCATGTCATCAGGCTGCAAAGTGACCGTGTCATGACGTCACAGCACATCGCAAATGGGGTCAACATGAACATCCACGAATATCAGGCCAAGGCCCTGCTGCGCAGCTACGGCATCCCGGTGTCCGATGGCCGCGCCGTGATGCGCGCCGAAGAGGCCAAGACGGCCGCCGGCGAACTCGACGGCCCGCTCTGGGTGGTCAAGGCGCAAATCCACGCCGGGGGCCGTGGCAAGGGCAAGTTCAAGGAACCCGAGGCCGGCGAAAAGGGCGGCGTCCGCCTGGCCCGCTCGGTCGGGGAAGCCGCCGAATTCGCCCGCCAGATGCTGGGCCGCACCCTCGTGACCGTGCAGACCGGACCGGCCGGCAAGCAGGTCAACCGCATCTACATCGAAGACGGCAGCGACATCGCCCGCGAGTTGTACCTCGCCATGCTGATCGACCGCGCCACCAGCCGCATTTCCATCGTCTGCTCCACCGAAGGCGGGATGAGCATCGAGGACGTGGCGCATGACACGCCCGAAAAGATCCTGACCTTCGACATCGACCCCGCTGCGGGCTTTTCCGAATACCACGGCCGCCGCGTCGCCTTCTCGCTGGGGCTGGAAGGCAATCAGGTCAAACAGTGCGTCAACATCGTGAAGACGCTCTACAAGATGTTCACCGAAAAAGACATGGAGATGCTGGAAATCAACCCTCTGGTGGTGATGACCGACGGCAACATGAAACTCCTCGACGCCAAGATCAGCTTCGACGGCAACGCGATGTACCGCCACCCCGACATCGCCGCCCTGCGCGACGAGACCGAGGAAGACCCCAAGGAACTCGCCGCGTCGAAGTTCGACCTGAACTACATCGCGCTGGATGGTGAAATCGGATGCATGGTCAACGGTGCCGGTCTGGCGATGGCCACGATGGACATCATCAAGCTTTACGGCGCCGAACCCGCCAACTTCCTCGACGTCGGCGGCGGGGCCACCAAAGAGAAGGTGACCGAGGCGTTCAAGATCATCACCTCTGACCCGAACGTCAAAGGCATCCTCGTCAACATCTTCGGCGGCATCATGCGCTGCGACATCATCGCGGAAGGCATCATCGCGGCGGTGAAGGAAGTCGGGCTGAAAGTGCCGCTGGTGGTCCGCCTCGAAGGCACGAACGTCGATCTGGGCAAGGACATCATCCGCAAGTCGGGCCTCGACGTGATCGCGGCGGACGACCTGAAGGACGGCGCGCAGAAGATCGTGAAAGCGGTGAAGGGATGATCCGCCTCGCAGCCGTCCTCGCCCTTCTCGCCTACCCCGCCGCTTCGCAGGACGCCAACCCCAACAACCAGCTCGTCGAAGGCTACATGGCCTGCATGTCTGGCGGCGGTCAGGTCGAATTGACCGAAGCCATGCTGGTTGACGCGTTGATGTGGACCCGCAACGACGAAGGCGAAGACGGGCTGGTGTATTTCTATCCCGCCGTGGGCGAAGACACCTTCGTCATCATCGCCGACGACGGCAGCTTCTGCCACGTCGAAAGCACCAACGTCGACAGCGCCACCGCGTCCGAAATCCTTGCGGCTTCACTGGCCCCGCCCGAAGGGGCGGCGTTCGAGTATTCGAAGGACGACATGGGCTGCACGCGGCTCGACTTTGAAACCGGCGTCACCGCCACGATCCTGTCGGGCGGCAACGACCCGATGTGCGGGTCGGAAACCGACAGCGGCGTGCGGTTCGACTTTTCCGGAACCTGATGAACTGCGGGCCGGTCACCCCGGCCCGTCCCGAAGCTGACATCGAAGGAACGCCCCTCATGGCCGTACTCGTCAATTCAAACACCCGCGTCATCTGTCAGGGCTTCACCGGCAGCCAGGGCACCTTCCACTCCGAACAGGCCATCGCCTATGGCACCAAGATGGTCGGCGGCGTCACGCCGGGCAAGGGCGGCGGCAGCCACCTTGACCTGCCGATCTTCAACTCGGTGCACGAGGCGAAAGCCGCGACGCAGGCCAACGCCTCCGTCATCTACGTCCCGCCGCCCTTCGCCGCAGACAGCATCCTCGAAGCCATCGACGCCGAGATGGAGCTGATCGTCTGCATCACCGAAGGCATCCCGGTCTTGGACATGATGAAGGTCAAGCGCGCGCTGCAAGGGTCGAAATCGCGGCTGATCGGGCCGAACTGCCCCGGCGTGATGACGCCCGACCAGTGCAAGATCGGCATCATGCCGGGAAGCATCTTTTCCGTCGGCTCGGTCGGGGTTGTATCGCGGTCGGGCACGCTTACCTACGAGGCTGTGAAACAGACAACCGACGTGGGCCTTGGCCAATCCTCTGCTGTCGGCATCGGCGGCGACCCGATCAAGGGATCGGAACATATCGATATTCTCGAAATGTTCCTGGCTGACCCCGACACCCATTCCATCATCATGATCGGTGAAATCGGCGGGGCCGCCGAGGAAGACGCAGCACAGTTCCTCGCCGACGAACGCCGCGCCGGACGCTGGAAGCCCACCGCAGGCTTCATCGCCGGGCGCACCGCCCCCACGGGCCGCCGCATGGGCCACGCCGGGGCCATCGTGTCGGGCGGCAAGGGCGACGCCGAATCGAAAATCGAGGCGATGAAATCCGCCGGGATCGTCGTGGCCGACAGCCCGGCGACGCTGGGCGAGGCGGTTCTGAAGGCGATCAAGGGGTAGGGCGGGGTTAACCCCGCCTTCAGGTGCGGCGGGTGACCCTCGCCGCACTCCAAACTTCCAGTTGCGAGGCAATCCGATGACCGACCACTCCCCCACCGCCGCCTTCACCGCTGGCTCGTTCATGGACGGGGCGAATGCGGACTACATCGACCAACTGGCCGCCAGACACGCCGCCGACCCGGCCTCGGTCGATGCCGCATGGGCCGAGTTCTTCAAGTCCCTCGGCGACACAGAGCTTGACGCCAAGCGGCAGGCTCAGGGGCCAAGCTGGGCGCGGGCCGACTGGCCGCCCGCCCCGACCGACGACCTGACGGCAGCGATGACCGGCGAGTGGCCGGTGATGCCCGACGCTAAGGGTGCTGCCAAGAAGATCACCGACAAGGCCGCCGCCGCCGGCGTTCCCGTCAGCCAGGACCAGATCCAGCGCGCCGTGCTCGACTCCATCCGCGCCATCATGCTGATCCGCGCCTACCGCATCCGGGGGCATCTCGCCGCCGACCTCGACCCGCTGGGCATCGCGCAAAAGGCGGATCACCCGGAGTTGGACCCCGTCTCGTACGGCTTTGCCGAATCCGACATGGACCGCCCAATCTTCATCGACAACGTGCTGGGTCTGACCCACGCCTCAATGCGCCAGATCGTCGAGATCGTGAAACGCACCTATTGCGGCACCTTCGCGCTGCAGTACATGCACATCTCGAACCCCGAACAGGCGGCCTGGCTGAAGGAGCGCATCGAAGGCTACGGCAAGGAAATCGCCTTCACCCGTGAAGGCCGCAAGGCCATCCTGAACAAGCTGGTCGAGGCCGAGGGCTACGAAAAGTTCCTGCACGTCAAATACATGGGGACCAAGCGTTTCGGTCTGGACGGGGGTGAATCCCTGATCCCCGCGATGGAACAGATCATCAAGCGCGGCGGCAATCTGGGCGTCAAGGAAATCGTCATCGGCATGCCGCACCGCGGCCGCCTGTCGGTTCTGGCCAACGTGATGATGAAGCCCTACCGCGCGATCTTCAACGAATTCCAGGGCGGCAGCTTCAAACCCGAAGACGTCGACGGGTCGGGCGACGTGAAGTACCATCTTGGTGCCTCGTCGGACCGCACCTTCGACGGCAACACTGTGCACCTGTCGCTGACGGCCAACCCCAGCCACCTTGAGGCGGTCAATCCGGTGGTGCTGGGCAAGGTCCGCGCCAAGCAGGATCAGGCCAGCGACAGCGACCGGTCCACCGTTCTGCCAATTCTGCTGCACGGCGACGCGGCCTTTGCCGGTCAGGGCGTTGTCGCCGAATGCTTTGGCCTGTCGGGCCTGCGCGGTCACCGCACCGGGGGCACCATCCATATCGTCGTAAACAACCAGATCGGCTTTACACGGCCCCCTCGTTCAGCCGCTCTTCCCCCTACCCCACCGACATCGCCCTGATGGTCGAAGCGCCGATCTTCCACGTCAACGGCGACGACCCCGAGGCGGTGGTGCATGCCGCCCGCGTGGCAACCGAATTCCGCCAGACCTTCCACAAGGACGTGGTGCTGGACATCTTCTGCTACCGCCGCTTTGGTCACAACGAAGGCGACGAGCCGATGTTCACCAACCCGGCGATGTACGCGACGATCCGCAAGCAGAAGACCACGCTGCAGCTTTATACCGAACGGCTGGTGCGCGACGGCCTGATCCCCGAAGGCGAGATCGAAGACATGAAGGCCGCGTTCCAGGCCCGCCTGAACGAGGAATTCGAGGTCGGCAAGGACTACAGGCCGAACAAGGCCGACTGGCTGGATGGCCGGTGGAAGTCGATGGCCCCCAAGGATCTGGAACATTACCAGCGCGGCGACACCTGGATCAAACCCGACACCATGGCACAGGTCGGCGCCGCCCTGACCCGCGTTCCCGAAGGCTTCGATCTGCACAAGACCGTGGCGCGCCAACTCGACGCCAAGGCCAAGATGTTCGAAACCGGCAAGGGGTTTGACTGGGCCACCGCCGAGGCTCTGGCCTTCGGCAGCCTTGTCACCGAAGGCTTCCCCGTTCGCCTGTCGGGCCAGGACTGCACGCGCGGCACCTTCAGCCAGCGCCACTCGGCCTTCGTCGACCAGACGACCGAAGAACGCCACTACCCGCTGAACCACATCCGCGCCGGGCAGGCGCGGTATGAGGTGATCGACTCCATGCTGTCGGAATATGCCGTCCTCGGCTTCGAGTATGGCTATTCGCTGTCCGAACCCAACGCGCTTGTCATGTGGGAGGCGCAGTTCGGCGACTTCGCCAACGGCGCGCAGATCATGTTCGACCAGTTCATCAACTCGGGCGAGTCCAAATGGCTGCGGATGTCGGGTCTTGTCTGCCTCTTGCCCCACGGCTTCGAAGGTCAGGGGCCGGAACACTCGTCCGCGCGTCTGGAACGCTTCCTGCAGATGTCGGCGCATGACAACTGGATCGTGGCCAACTGCACCACGCCGGCCAACTACTTCCACATCCTGCGCCGCCAGTTGCACCGCGACTACCGCAAGCCGCTCATCCTGATGACGCCGAAATCGCTGCTGCGTCACCCGATGTGCATCTCGAACGCCGAGGATTTCCTCGACGGATCGACCTTCCACCGCGTGTTGTGGGATGACGCCGAACGCGGCCAGTCCGACCTGACGCTGAACGCAGATGCCGACATCAAGCGGGTCGTGCTGTGTTCGGGCAAGGTCTACTTCGACCTTCTGGCCGAACGCGATGCACGCGGGCAGACCGACACCTATCTGATGCGGGTCGAACAGCTGTATCCCACCCCGAAAAAGTCGCTGACCGCCGAACTTGGCCGCTTCAAGGACGCGGAAATCGTCTGGTGCCAGGAAGAGCCGAAGAACCAGGGGGCCTGGGGCCATATCGAGCCGGAACTGGAAACCATCCTGACCGCGGTTGGTGCAACCCACAGCCGCGCGCGCTATGCGGGCCGTGTCGCCTCCGCCTCGCCCGCGACGGGGCTGGCCAGCCGCCACAAGGCCGAACAGGCGGCGCTGGTCGCCGACGCGCTCGGCCTGCAGACCTGATCAACCGCCGGGGCCCCCGCCCCGGCCCGACCCAAAAGAGCGCCCCGGCGCAGGAGACAATGATGACCGACGTGATGGTGCCCTCCCTGGGTGAATCGGTGTCCGAAGCGACCGTGTCCACCTGGTTCAAGAAACCGGGCGACGCGGTGAAGCAGGACGAAATGCTGTGCGAACTTGAAACCGACAAGGTCTCGGTCGAGGTGCCCAGCCCCGTCACCGGCGTTCTGGCCGAAATCCTCGCCCCCGAAGGCACCACCGTGGCCGCCAACGCCCGCCTCGCCATCGTGTCCGAAGGCGCCACTGCCGCCGCACCAGCGAAACCCTCTGCCACGCAGACCGAACGCGACGGATATGCGTCCGAGGTCAAGGACAAGGCGGATGACGCCAAGGCGGTGAACTCTCCCGGTGCCGGACCCGAGCAACCCACCCCGCGCAGCGACGTGGAAAACGCGCCCTCCGCGAAAAAGGCGATGGCAGAGGCAGGCCTTTCGCCGGATCAGGTGCAAGGGTCCGGTCGCGATGGCCGCATCATGAAGGAAGACGTGGCCAAGGCGGCCGCAACCCCCGCCGCCGCGCCGGCCGCGGCTGCCCCGGCCCCCGCCGCCATGCCCCGCGCGCCCGTCCCTGCCGACGACGCCGCCCGCGAGGAGCGCGTCAAGATGACGAGGCTCCGCGCCACCATCGCCCGCCGCCTGAAGGACGCGCAGAACACCGCCGCCATGCTGACCACCTACAACGAGGCGGACATGTCGGGCGTGATGGGATTGCGCAACGAATACAAGGACATCTTTGAAAGGAAGCACGGCACGAAACTCGGCTTCATGTCGTTCTTCGTCAAGGCCTGCTGCCATGCGCTGAAGGAAGTCCCCGAGGTCAACGCCGAGATTGACGGGCAGGACGTGGTCTACAAGAACTATGTCCACATGGGCGTCGCCGTCGGCACGCCCTCCGGCCTCGTCGTCCCGGTGGTCCGCGACGCCGACCAGATGGGCTTTGCCGCCATCGAAAAGAAGATCGCCGAACTGGGCCTGCGCGCCCGCGACGGCAAGCTGACCATGGCCGAAATGCAGGGCGGCAGCTTCACCATCTCGAACGGCGGCGTCTATGGCAGCCTCATGTCCTCCCCCATCCTGAACCCCCCGCAATCGGGCATCCTCGGCATGCACAAGATCCAGGACCGCCCGGTCGTCGTCGGCGGCCAGATCGTGATCCGCCCGATGATGTACCTCGCGCTGAGCTACGACCACCGCGTGGTGGACGGCAAGGGGGCGGTGACGTTCCTCGTCCGGGTCAAAGAGGCGCTGGAAGACCCGCGCCGGTTGCTGATGGATTTGTGATATCGACCCGCAGGATGGGCAATATTGCCCATCCTGCATGGAGGCTGACATGACCCCCGAACTCACCACCCTCGCCCTCGCCGCCCTGCTGCAAGCCGCGATCTTCGTCCCCTTCTCGGTCCGCGCGAACATGGAGCTTGGCTCTGGCTACACCTCCAGCCCGCGCGACCGGCCGCCGTCCAGACCCATGTCCGAGGTCACCGGCCGCCTGCAGCGGACGATGAACAACCATTTCGAAGGGTTGATCCTGTTCACCATCGCGGTGGTCGTGGTGACCTTGGGCAACCAGTCGACCGGCGTGACGCAGACCGCTGCATGGGTCTACCTCGCCGCCCGCATCCTCTATGTCCCGGCCTATCTCTTCGGCTGGAAACCCTGGCGCTCGGGCATCTGGTTCATCGGTTTTCTCGCGACCATGGTGATGATCCTCGCCGCCCTTCTGTGAAACATGTATGGCGCAAAGCCATACGTCCGCCATACCTGAACCCGACGCCACCCATACGCCAAAATTCCGAAGGACGACCCAATGGCTAGCTTTGACGTGATCATCATCGGCAGCGGCCCCGGCGGCTATGTCTGCGCCATCCGCTGCGCGCAACTCGGGCTGAAAACCGCCGTCGTCGAAGGACGCGAGACGCTGGGCGGCACCTGCCTGAACATCGGCTGCATCCCCTCGAAGGCGCTCTTGCACGCCAGCCACTCCTACCACGAAGTGCATGAGAACTTTGAGAAGATGGGCCTGATGGGCGGTGCGCCGACCATCGACTGGGGCAAGATGAAGGCCTACAAACAGGACGTGGTGAACGGCAACACCAGGGGCATCGAATTCCTTTTCAAAAAGAACAAGGTGACCTGGCTCAAGGGCTGGGGCTCGATCCCCGCCGCGGGACAGGTCAAGGTCGGCGACGAGGTACACGAGGCGAAAAACATCGTCATCGCAACGGGTTCCGAGCCATCAGGACTGCCCGGCGTGACTGTCGATGAAACGGTTGTCGTCACCTCGACCGGGGCCCTGACCCTGCCCGCGATTCCGCCACGGATGGTGGTGATCGGCGCCGGGGTGATCGGTCTCGAACTCGGATCGGTCTATGCCCGCCTTGGCACGGCGGTGACCGTGGTCGAATATCTGGACGCCATCACGCCGGGCATGGATGCCGAGGTTGCCAAAAGCTTCCAGAAGATACTGATGAAACAGGGACTTACCTTCATCCTCGGCGCGGCGGTGCAGGGCGTGGAGACAGGGGCGGGCGGGGCGAAAGTCACCTACAAGCTGCGCAAGTCCGAAACGGCCGAAGTGCTGGAAACCGATGTCGTGCTGGTTGCCACGGGCCGCAAGCCCTATACCGCCGGTCTGGGGATCGAGGCTCTGGGCGTCGAGATGCTGCCACGCGGCCAGATCAAGACCGACCATTTCGCGACCAACATCAAGGGCTTGTACGCCATCGGCGACGCGATCACCGGCCCGATGCTGGCCCACAAGGCCGAAGACGAAGGCATGGCGCTGGCCGAGGTTCTGGCAGGCAAGCACGGTCACGTTAACTATTCGGTCATTCCCGGCGTGATATACACTGCCCCGGAAGTGGCAAATGTGGGGGCGACCGAGGAACAGCTGAAAGAGGCGGGCATCGCCTACAAGGTCGGCAAGTTTCCCTTCATGGGCAACGCGCGGGCCAAGACGGTGTTTCAGGCCGAAGGTTTCGTGAAGATGCTGGCCGACAAGGAAACCGACCGCATCCTTGGCTGCCACATCATCGGGCCGGGTGCGGGCGATCTGATCCACGAGGTTTGCGTGGCGATGGAATTCGGTGCCTCTGCACAAGATCTTGCTTTGACTTGCCATGCACACCCAACCTACAGCGAGGCGGTCCGCGAGGCGGCACTGGCCTGCGGGGACGGCGCGATTCACGCCTGACACCGCACCTGCCTTCTTCTCTGCGGAAATATCCCACGGGGGCGCGGGGGTGTGAAACCCCCGCTTCCGCCCGGTCCATCGGCGCGCCTGCCCGGCCTCAGCCCGCCAGATGCCGCAACCCTTGCGTCACGTCCGTCCGCACCGCCAGCCGCAACCCCGGCTCGTCCCCGGCTCTCAGCGCCGCTAGGATCACCCGGTGATGGTGCGGCATGTCCCGCCTGCGCAACTTCTCATACAGCGCCCGCATCGTCGGCCCAAGCTGCAGCCAGACCGTCTCGCACAGCGCCAGCATCGCCGGAGTCTGCGCGCGCAGGTAAAGTGTGCGGTGAAACTCCAGATTGGTGCGCACATAGGCCACCGCGTCGTGGTTCACCACCGCCTCCAGATTGGCGGCATTGATCGCCGCCAGCCGGTCGATCAGCGCGAAATGCGCCCGCGGCAGGGCGCGCGCGGCCATCTCGGGTTCCAGCATCGCGCGGATCGCGGCCAGTTCCTCGATCCGTTCGGGCGTCAGCGCGGGCGTCGAAATCCGGCCTGATGACGACAGGGTCAGCGCGCCTTCGGCCACCAGCCGGCGCACCGCATCGCGTGCCGGGGTCATCGACACACCGAACTGCGCCCCCAGCCCGCGCAGGGTCATCGACTGGCCGGGGGCAAGCTCGCCATGCATCACCTGCTGGCGCAGGCTGCGGTACAGCCTTTCATGGGCGGCGGCATTGGGGTCGGGTGCGCGCGGGGTCAGGACCATGCCGCAGCCAACATCGCGGCGGGCGCAAGGTCAATCCCCGCCAAATCGCCAGGCGTGCAGACCCTGCCCATGGTCGTGCAGCCAGCGCCGCTGCGCAGGCCAGCCGGGATACAGCCGTTCGACCACCGCCCAGAACGCCTGCGAATGGTTCATCTGCACCAGATGCGCCACTTCATGCGCGGCGACATAGGTCAGCACGGAAGGCGGTGCCATGATAAGCCGCCAGGAATACATCAGCCCCCCCGCTGCCGAACAGGACCCCCACCGGCTGCGCGTGTCGCGCAGGGTCAGGTTGGCGAATCCCACGCCCAGCACCCCGGCATAATGGTCGGAGGCGGCGGCCAGCCGCGTCCGGGCCAGTGCCTTCAGATATCCGGCCACCCGCGCACCCGCCACCGCTGGGTCGCCCGGCACCACCAGCCCGTCCCCCTCGACCCGCACGGCGCGCCCAGCCCCCGGCACCACGGTCAGCAACCGCCCCTCTACCGGCAGCACCGTGCCCGGACCAACGCCGGCCGGCACCGACATCCGGGCCAGGGCCTCGCGCAGCCAGCCCTCCTGCGCCCGGGCAAAGTCCAAGGCTTCGGCCTCGCGGGCGCGCAGCGGCACGGACAGCGTGACGCGCCCGTCCAGCCGCGACACGCGCAGGCTGAACCGCCGCGACCGGGCGGACCGGCGCAGGGTGATGTCGATCGGCGGGGGACCGGGCAGGACAGGCATGGGGCCTCGGACTGTACCCCGCCACGTTAACCGGCGGCGCGGGGCCCGACAAGAACCGCAAAGGGTTTGACACCGGCAGGGTCCTGTGGCAGGGACACGTCTCATCTTTCCGCCAGTCTGCAAAGGGACCACCATGCCCAATCCCGAATGGGGCACCAAGCGCGTCTGCCCAACCACCGGCAAGCGATTCTACGACCTGAACCGCAGCCCGATCATCAGCCCCTACACCGGCGAAGTGGTTGATATCGAAGTCGCCCGTCGCAAGATGGCGGCATCGGTCATCGCGCGTGTCGTGCCCGAAAAAGACGACACCGTTCTGGTCGACGACATCGAGGGGGAAGACGAACTGCTGGAAACCGGCGTCGCCGACGATACCGAGCTGGACGACGACCTGCTGGAAGAAGACGCCGACGACAATGTCTCGCTCGACGATCTGGCCGATGTGGCCGGGGACGACGAAGAACCGTAAGGCTTTGCCGGGGCAGAGGGGGCTTGCGATTTTTCTGCTTGCATCCCCCCCTGCCCCCCCCTAAACACCGGCACACGATGCGCCCAGCATCAGACGGCAGACGGCAAGAACGGGGTCATAGCTCAGATGGGAGAGCGCTTGAATGGCATTCAAGAGGTCGGGAGTTCGATCCTCCCTGGCTCCACCAAACACCAAACCGGCATCACCAGAAGACAGCCTCGCAGTTGCGGGGCTTTTTTGTTGGAAACGGGTCCGCGGACCGACGGCAGATGGTGCCCCTGACCAACCGGGCGGTTCGATGTACCGCCTCCGGCCGCCGTGCAACCGCATCCCGCCCTTCTGGCGGTCGATATGGTCGCAGCGCGGGATCAGGCCGAATGGGCGTCTCGGGGGCACCACCCGGACGTCATGCCAAACTGCAGCCGATCCAGCGCGACAGGCGACGGACCTGCCTGCGCTCAGGCGTCGTGCGATGGTCTGCCGGCCCGTTCCGCAATCGCAAGGCACAGCGCCGTGGCCTGCGCCATGTCCTGCACCGACACCCATTCCAGCGGGCCGTGCACGTTCTGCATGCCGGTGAACAGATTCGGGCAGGGCACGCCCATCTCGGTCAGGCGCGAGCCGTCGGTGCCGCCGCGGATCGGCACCGACCGCTCGGCGATGCCCAGATCGGCCAGCGCCGCGCGGGCCAGGGTTACCGGCGTCATGTCCTTCTCCAGCCAGTAACGCATGTTGCGGTATTGCGGCGTGATCTTGCAGTCGATCCTCGCGCGGGGTTCGGTGGCCGCGATGGTGTCGCAAACCTGCCGCAGCAGCGCGCCCTTTGCCTCCAGACCCGACATTTCGAAATCGCGCAGGATGAACCGCACCACCATTTCGGCCGCACTGCCCTGCATGTCGACCGCGTGGATGAATCCCTGATGGCCTTCGGTCGTCTCGGGTGTCAGCGTCGCCTGCGGCAGGGTGTCGACGATCCTGGCCGCCAGATGAAGGGCGTTCACCAGCTTGTCCTTGGCAGTGCCCGGATGGATCGACACGCCCTTGACCGTGACCACCGCAAAATCGGCCGAGAACGTCTCGTACACCACTTCGCCCAGCTCGCCGCCGTCGAAGGTATAGGCAAAGTCCACGTCCAGATCGGCGGGCAGGCGCGCGTCGACGCCGCGCCCGATCTCTTCGTCCGGGGTAAAGGCCACGCGGATCGTCGGGCGCGGGATCTGCGGATTTTCCAGCAGATGCCGCATCGCCGTCATGATGATCGCGACGCCCGCCTTGTCATCCGCGCCCAGCAGGGTCAGCCCCGAGGCGGTCACGATGTCATCGCCGATCTTTTCGGCCAGATAGGGAAACTCTTCCGGTGCCAGCACCAGATCGGGATCGTCGGGAAAGGAGATCGCCCCGCCGTTGTAGCCCTCGATCACCCGGGGCTTGACCCCGGTCGCGTTGAACTGCGGCGCGGTGTCGACATGCGCCAGAAACCCGATGACAGGCCCGGCCGCCGTGCCGGGGATCGTCGCGATCACCGTCCCATAGCTCGTCTTCGTCACCGACGCGGCGCCTATCTCGGTCAACTCTTGGACCAGAAGGTCCAGCATCGCGTGCTGGCATTCCGTGGACGGCGCACCGGGACGGTCCATGTCCGATTGGCTGTCGATGGCACAGTAGCGCACGAGTCGCGCCTTCAACTCGGCATGAAACGGGGTCATGGGGCCTCCTTGGCGATTGGCGCGAGAAGGCCTGACGCCCGATGCCGTGTCAAGCCGGGGCCAGCCGGTCCCGCGCGGCGGTTTGCCGATCCAAGGGCAAGGGCCGCCGATTTTGATCGCCCTGTGGTTGAGGGCGCGCTAGGTTCGCGCAAAGGTTGGCGGAACAGGGGAACACGCGATGACAAGACTGCTGGCGGTGGCAACGGTGTTGATGACGGCGGGAAGCGGGGTCGCACAGGACCTTCCTTCGCACGACAATCGTATCGACCTGATGCGCCCGGACGCGCCGGAACTGGCGGTTGCCGGGCCGCAGGCCGTGGGGGTGCGGACGGTAGAGGTGGTGAACCCCGACCAGTTGGACATCGTGAATGTCACCGGACCCGACGCGATGCCGCGCCATGACCGGCCGCTGACGCTGGAGGTGTGGTACCCGGCAACCGGTCCGGTTCCCGGCAGCCTGCAACCCTATGAAAACGTGATCATCCGCGATGGCAAACAGCGGGTCACGCTGTATGGCGCGGCGGTGCGGGATGCGGACCCGGACACCGCAAGCGGGCCCTTTCCCTTGATCCTGATCTCGCACGGCTATCCGGGAAACCGGTATCTGATGGCCCATCTGGGCGAGAATCTGGCAAGCAAGGGCTATGTCGCGGTGTCGATCGACCATACGGACAGCACCTATGACAACCAGCTTGCCTTTGGCAGCACGCTGGTGAACCGCCCGCTGGACCAGAAATTCGTGCTGAACCAGATCGACGCGCTGTCCGGCACGGAAGGCTCGTTCCTGAACGGGCTGGTGGATGCCGGCAACACCGGGCTGATCGGCTATTCGATGGGGGGTTACGGCGCGGTGATTCTGGCCGGGGGTGGGGTGACCGAAGCGAGCACGGCCTATGAATGGGGTGCGCCTGCGGGCACGCTGAAGGTCCATCAGGACGGTGCAGAGACGCAGCGCGCCCTGCCCGATCCCCGCATCAAGGCGGTTGTGGCCTTTGCCCCCTGGGGGCGCAACCGGGATTTCTGGGATGCCGCAGGGCTGGCCAACATCCGCACGCCAATGATGTTGATCGCCGGCAGCAAGGATGACGTATCGCTGTACGAAGGTGGCGTGCGCACGATCTTCGAAGAGGCCGTGAATGCCGACCGCTACCTGCTGACCTTCATCGGGGCCAACCACAATGCCGGTGCGCCGATGCCCGCCCCGCGCGAATCCTGGGAGCCTGCCGAGGGCCTCGATTTCAGTCCGGCCGAACACTACACCGATGCGGTCTGGGACAACGTCCGGATGAACAACATCGCGCAGCACTTCACCACCGCCTATTTCGGCCGGATGCTGAAGGGCGATGCAGGCATGGACCGCTATCTGCAGCTTGTAGAAATGGCAGAGGACGGGGTGGCCGACCGGGATGAGGCGGGCCAACCGACCGCTGCCGACACCTATTGGGCGGGGTTTCCCCTGCGCAGCGCGATCGGCCTCAGGTTTGAACATCGCGAAGCCCCCTGAGCCGCGTCCGCGGCTTGGGCCTGACCGCCCCTGCAGCACGCCGCGGGGGGCGGTTGTAGTTTCACGAAGAATTCGCTGTATAATGGCCGGGCCGTAGTCCGGATCAGTGAGCGTTCCATGCCAGTTACCCTGAAAGACGTGGCAGCACGCGCCGGGGTGTCGCGATCGGCGGTGTCGCGCACCTTCACCGACGGCGCATCGGTATCCCGCAAGACCCGCATCAAGGTTGAAGACGCGGCGAATGCCCTGGGTTACGCGCCCAATGCCCTGGCATCCAGCCTGACAACGGGACGCACCAAGCTGATCGGGCTGATCGTGAACAACTTTCAAAATCCGCTGATCCTGGAAGTGTTCGATCTGTTCACCCGGGGCCTGCAGGACCGGGGCCTGCGCCCGCTGCTGGTCAATCTCAGCGATGCAACCGACCCGGCCGCATCCGTGCGCATGTTGCGGCAGTATTCGGTTGACGGGGTGATCGTGGCCTCGTCCACCCTGCCGTCCAGTTTTGCGGTGGCGTTCAAACGTGCCGGATTGCCGGTTGTCCATGCCTTCGGGCGCCCTTCCGTCTCGCCTGCCGTGCATGTGGTCGGGATCGACAATGTCGCCTGCGGCCGGATGGCGGCAGAGGCGCTGTTGCAGCGGGGCTACCGCCGTCTGGCCTTTCTGGGCGGGCCGGAAGCTGCCACCTCGACGCAGGACCGGGCGGCGGGGTTTCTGGACGCGTTGCGCGCGCGTCCCGACGTCGCGGTCAGCATCAGCTTTGCCAGTGCCTATACCTTCGATGCTGGGCGGGCCGAAATGCAGCGCCTGTTGGCCAGCCCCGCGGCCGAAGCCTATTTCTGCGGCGATGATCTGCTGGCGGTGGGCGCGTTGACGGCCATTGCAGAGGCGGGGCTATCAGTGCCGCAGGACATCGGACTGATCGGGCTGAATGACATGGAAATGGCGCGCTGGCAGAACATCGGGCTGACCACGATCCGCCAGCCCGTCGCACAGATCATCGACGCCGCCATCGATCTGGTGGTGACGACGATCCAGACCCCCGACCGTCCTGCGGAAAACCGTCTGTTTCCCTGTCAGGTGATTGATCGGGCGACGTTGCGGTAAGTGCAGATCGCGGCGCTAGCGGAACATCGGAGGGCACGCGTCCATCCATGGGCCGCCCGCCTTGGCCGAGGCCACCGCCGCATGCACCGCCGCCATCGACCGGACGCCTGCTGCCGCCGTAGGCAACCCGTCGCGCGCCGTGCCACGAATGACATCGGCCAGATCGCAATAGATGTTGGCCACCGCCAGCGGGAACCCTTCCGGATGCGCAATCGCCACGCGGCTCAGGCGCTTGGCGTCGTCGTAAAGCCCACCCTCGCCCTTTTCCATGATCTGCGTCCGCCCGCCGACCGGGGTGTAGATCAACTGGTTGGGCTGTTCCGACGCCCAGCGGAAACCGCCGGTTTCGCCGAAGACCTGAATGTCGAAGCCGTGCTGCCGCCCGATGGCAACCGAGGACGTCCAGAGCCGCCCGACCGTGCCGCGGCCCATGCGGAAGTTGACCATCGCGTCATCTTCAAGCTGGCGCGAGGGGATGGTGGAGGCGAAATCGGCCGACAGCTTTTCCACCTCGTCGTCACAGATGAAGCTGGCCATGTGCAGCGCATGGATGCCGCAATCGGCGAACTGGCCGGACACGCCTGCCATCGCCGGATCATAGCGCCAGCGGACGCGGGGGTTTTCTGCATCCGTCGCGTCGCCATGGTGGCCGTGGCTGAAGTTCGTGACCACCAGCCGCACCTTGCCGATATCGCCGTTGCGCACCATCGCGCGGGCCTGCCGGATCATCGGATAGGCGGAATAGCAGTAGTTCACCGCGCAGATCTTGCCGGTTCGGGCCGCGATGCGGACGATCTCTTCGCCCTCTTCCACCGTCACCGTCATCGGTTTTTCGCAAAGCACGTTGAACCCGGCTTCAAGGAAGGCCCTGGTGATCTCGAAATGGGTCGAATTCGGGGTGGCCACGGTCACCAGATCGCAGCGGTCGGGGCGGTACTTCTCGCCCGCCAGCATTTCCTGCCAGTCGCCATAGGCGCGGTCGGCGGCG
Source organism: Rhodobacter sp. (assembly GCA_027487575.1). Classification (GTDB taxonomy): domain Bacteria; phylum Pseudomonadota; class Alphaproteobacteria; order Rhodobacterales; family Rhodobacteraceae; genus JAIYDJ01. The sequence continues at coordinate 30,648 of JAIYDJ010000112.1, forward strand.
ACGCCCAAGCGCCGGGCATACTCGCGGCCCACATCGGCCCGATGGTCAAGCGCTCCGGCGACCAGATTGAAGTGCCCGTCGGCCAATGCGCCCAGCCGGTGGGCCGGGCCGATCTGGCTGCCCTCGCCGCCGCCGATCATGCCCCAGTTCAGTCGTGCCATGATGCCCTCAGAAGCCGATGGATTTCAGATAGTCGCGGTTCTTGCGCGCGTCGTCGACGGGGCTGACATCCAGCGTCGGGTCGCAGTCCTGTTCGACCGTGCACCAGCCTTCAAACCCCGCATTCAGCAGAATTTGCCGCACGGCGGGAAAGTCCACATCGCCCTGCCCGAGGTTGCAGAAGATGCCCTGCCCGCAGGCATCGTAGAAGCCCGTGCTTTTCGCGATGGCATCGGCTTTCACCGCCGGGTCTATGTCCTTGAAGTGCATGTAGGAAATCCGCCCGAAGTGGCGGCGCATGAAGGCCACAGGGTCGAACCCCGCGTAGGAGTGGTGGCCGGTGTCGAAGCAGATTTTCAGGATGCTTTCATCGATCTCATCCAGCAGCCGTTCCAGTTCCGGCTCGAAATCGATGAACCCGGCGGCGTGTGCATGAATGCCCACGGTCAGCCCGTATTCCTCGGCCCCCATCCGCGCCACCGTTGCGATGCGGTCGCGGAATGCGGTCCATTTTGCGCGGTCCATCTGTTCCGCTGCGTCGGCCCGGCCCGCCGTCGGCGCGCGGCGCGGCGAGATGCTGTCGATCAGCACCAGATGCTGTGCGCCATGCGCCACCAGCGCCTTGCAGGTGCGGGTCGCAGCATCCATCACCTCATCCCATTTTGCAGCGTCATGGAACGGGCGGAACACCACGCCCCCGATCAACTCCAGCCCGTTTTCAGCCAGCGCATCGCCCAGCACAGCGGGGTCTTCGGGCATGAAGCCGATGGGACCCAGCTCGATCCCCTTGTAACCCGCCGCCGCGCAGTCGGACAGGACCTGCCGCCACGGCGGATTGCGGGGGTCGCCTGCGAATTCCACGCCCCAAGAACAGGGCGCATTGCCGATACGGATGGTCATGGGGTCCTCATGTTTGCGGAACGGCAAGCCAGCGGCCGCTGTCAGAAGCCTGAAAGGCGGTATCGATGATCTGGCTGACCGCCAGCCCGTCGCGGAAGGTAGGCCAGACCGGCTGCCCCGTGGCGACGGCGGTCAGGAAATCCTTGGCCTCGATGATGATCTGGTCCTGATAGCCGGTGCCGTGGCCAGGGCCCTGGCAGAACGGCAGATAGTCCGGATGCGCAGGCCCGGTCAGGATGCGGGTAAAACCGCGCACAGCCTCCGGCCCTTCGGCGCGGTAAAGGTGGACGGCGTTCTGGTCTTCCTGGTCAAAGCGGATCGCCCCCTTTGTGCCATGTATTTCATAGGCATAGCCCATCTTGCGGCCCGAAGCGACCCGGCTGATGAACAGATGCCCCATGACACCGCTGGCGAAGCGCAGCATCAGTTGCGCCTGATCGTCGTTCGTCACCGCCACCGGGCCGGACGGGCCGGGGCGCGTCGCATGGACGGTTTCAATCCGCGCGGAAAGTTCCGCCACCGGCCCCATCAACGCCAGCAGGCAATTGACCGGATGGGGTGCAAGATCGCCCATGCAGCCGTTCGCGCGACCCGTCGTGCGCCAAGTCGCGGGCAGCGACGGGTCGGCCAGAAAATCTTCGGCATGTTCCCCGCGAAACCAGGTCAGATCGCCGATCGCGCCTTCCGCCAGCAGTTGCCGCACGAACTGCGTCGCCGGGGTCCGGACATAGTTGAAGCCGACCATGTTCGGCAGGCCCGAAGCCTCGGCCGCGGCGACCATCGCGCGGGCATCCTCCAGCGAGGCACCCAGCGGTTTTTCGCAGAACACCGGTTTTCCGGCCGCAAAGGCCGCTTCGGCAATCGCGCGGTGGGTCGATTGGGGCGAGGCGATGACCACCGCCTGCACTTTCGGGTCGGCCACCAGATCCTGCCAATCCCGCGCCGCGCGAGCAAAGCCGTATGCCCTGGCATAACGTTCGGCCGAGGCTTGCGATGTGGCCGCGATGACCTCCAGCCGGGGCCGCAGCGCGGTGTCAAAGACCGCGCCGACCGCAGACAAGGCCACCGCATGGGCCTTGCCCATATAGCCGCCGCCCACCAGCCCGATCCCGAGTTCCGCCATTCCCGCCCCTCCGCGCGACCGGGATTGCAACCGGTTGCAAAAAATGTATCCTGCCCCCGCACGCCACGCAAGCCCCCGTGTCGGGGCGAGGGTGGAAGGAGGACCCTTGACTGGACCCATGACCGGACCCACCCTCAGGTTGACGGCGGCACAGGCCGCCGAAGTTCGCGCCGAACCTGCAAAGGCCAGGTGCCGCGTGCAACTGCGGGGCGTCTGATGGCTGACCTTGCGCGCTTGCGGCATGGGGCCTTCCTTGTCATCGGTCGCGCGGGCATGGACCTTTACGCCGATCCCCCCGGCACGAGCATCGAGAATGCCACGCGCTTTACCGCCGCACTTGGCGGGTCCTCGGCCAACATTGCCGCGGCCCTGACCCGGCAGGGGTGCCGTACCGCGCTGGTCACCTGCGTGTCGGACGATGCCGTGGGCCGCTTCTGTCTTGGTCAGCTTGACGCGTATGGCATTGACCGCACCCATGTGCGCGCCGTCGCAGGCGAGATGCGCAATTCGCTGGCCGTGGTCGAAACGCGGGCAGAAGATTGCCAGTCCGTCATCTACCGCAACAACGCCGCCGACTTTGCGATGACTGCGGCAGATGTGGAAGCCGTGGATTACAGCGCGGTCTGCGCCCTGATCACCACCGGAACCGTTCTGGCGGCGGAGCCGTCACGCTCTGCCGCGTTCCGGGCCTTCGATCTGGCCCGCGCCGCAGGCCTGCCCCTGATCTTCGATGTGGATTACCGGCCCTATTCCTGGCCCTCGGCCGCCGTCGCGTCCGAGGTCTATTCCCGCGCTGCTGCCTTGTGCGACATCATCGTGGGCAATGATGTCGAGTTCGGCTTCATGGCGGGCCACGCTGACCAAGGCCTCGACAAGGCGCGCGACCTTGTCGCCAAGGGCGCGCAGATCGTGGTCTACAAGATGGGCGAAAAGGGTGCGGTCACGATCACGCGTGACGGCGAGTTTGCCACCGGCATCTACCCGACAACCGCCCTGAAACCCACCGGTGCCGGCGACAGTTTTCTGGGTGCCTTCATCGCCGCCCTTTCCGCCGGTCAGCCCGTCCGCACGGCCGTCCTGCGCGGATCGGCGGCGGCGGCAATGGTCGTCGCCCGTGTCGCCTGCGCCCCGGCCATGCCCACCGCCGCCGAACTGGACGCCTTCCTTGCCCACAATCCCGGCCCCACGGCCTGAAGGACCGCCATGCACATCGCCCCCCATGACAACCAGAACTGCGCCATCGTCGATCTGAACGACCCCTTGGTCCCGCTGGTCTACTTCAACATCATCCGGCTGAAGGCGGGCGAAAGTTTTGACTACCGCACACCGGGCTATGAAACTTGCGTGGTCCCCGCGACGGGCACGGTCACGGTCGAGACGATGGGCCAAACCTTTGCCGGCATCGGCTACCGGGGCATCGATGTCTGGGATGGCGAACCGGAAGGCGTCTATGTCCCGACAGACAGCGGCTGCCGGATCATCGCCCTGACCGACACGGAAACCTTCATAGCCGGGGCGCAATTCGCGGAAACGCTGCGTCCCTTCGCGGTGCGGGCGGACCAGATCGACAAGGTGCAGTACGGATCGGACGACACGAAAACCCATCGCAAGATCAAGCACATCCTTGGTGCGGCCTACCATGACCGCGTGGGCCGGCTGCTGGTGTCCGAACTTTATACCGTCGGGGCGGGCGGATGGTCCGGTTTTCCCAGCCACAAGCACGACACCGACCGGCTGCCGGAAGAAACCCGCCACGACGAATGCTACAACTTCCGTTTCCGGC
>JAIYDJ010000007.1 GCA_027487575.1 Rhodobacter sp.
ACTTCGGCCTCACCGGTGACAATCATCGTATCGTCCGCACTGCGGCGGATCGAGGTGGCCAGCCGCACCACCCCGCCTTCGCGCTTTTCCAGAACCTCGACCCGGCAGATCACCTCTTCGCCCGCATGGGCGCGGGCGTGGAAGTCCAGCACCTGACGCCGGTAGAGCGTGCCTGCGCCGGGCAGTTGCATGCCCAGAACCGCAGATATCAGCGAGGCGACGAACATGCCCGGCGCCACGCGTTCCGGCTGTCCGTCGCCGTCCAGATCGCTGTCGGTCAGGTGCATCGGATTGTGGTTGCCCGACGAGGCGGCAAAGACGAAAAGGTCATCTGCGGTGATGAGCCGCCGCAGTTCGGCGACATCGCCCGGCATGATCTCGTCGAAGGTCCGGTTTACCAGCCGCATGTCAGTCCGCCTTGATCAGGGTTTGCCGGTTGGGGTGCGCGGGCATTTTCCGGGTCCGCTCTGGTGCCGTCAACCGCTGGAACAACCGGATGTGCCAGAGCCTTGTCCGAAAATGTGCGACCTTGCCAGCGCTATCACCCGCCGATTTCGAAATCATGACAGTGCGGGCAAGGACGCGCAGGGCAGGGCTGTTCTGGCGGCAGGGCTTGGGGTCGCCCAGCCATGAGATACCCGCCACCCCTTGGCAAACTGGCGCGTTTCCCGCACAACGCCGGAAAACGGGGGCGCGCATGGCAACGGGGTTCGACTACAAGGTAACCGCCACCGATGGCCGCGCCCGCACCGGCGTGATTACAACGCCCCGCGGGACCATCCGCACCCCGGCCTTCATGCCGGTTGGCACCGCTGGAACCGTCAAGGCGATGCTGCCCGAAAGCGTTGGCGCCACGGGGGCCGATATCCTGCTGGGCAACACCTATCACCTGATGCTGCGCCCCACGGCCGAACGGATTGCCGCTTTGGGGGGGCTGCACCGCTTCATGAACTGGCAAAAACCGATCCTGACCGACTCGGGCGGGTTTCAGGTCATGAGCCTTGCGGGACTGCGCAAGCTGACCGAGGACGGCGTAACGTTCAAATCCCACATCGACGGATCGTCGCACCACCTGTCGCCCGAACGCAGCATGGAAATCCAGGCGCTGCTGGGGTCCGACATCGTGATGTGCTTTGACGAATGCCCCGCCCTTCCGGCAACCGAAGAAGAGGTCGCCCGCGCCACCCGCCTGTCGATGCGCTGGGCGCGGCGGTCGCGCGATGCGTTCGGTGACCGACCCGGCCACGCGCTGTTCGGCATCATGCAGGGCGGCGTCACCCCCGACCTGCGGGCGGAAAGCGCCGAGGCGCTGACCGGCATCGGGTTCGACGGCTATGCGGTGGGGGGCCTGGCCGTGGGTGAAGGGCAGGCGGCCATGCTGGGGGTGCTGGACTATGCGCCGGGGCTGCTGCCTGCAGACCAGCCGCGCTATCTTATGGGCGTCGGCAAGCCCGATGACATCGTGGGCGCGGTGGAGCGCGGCATCGACATGATGGACTGCGTGCTGCCGTCGCGGTCGGGACGCACGGGGCAGGGCTGGACGCCGCGCGGTCAGGTCAACCTGCGCAACGCCCGCCACCAGAACGACCCCCGCCCGCTGGATGAAGGCTGCACCTGCCCCTGCTGTGCGAATTACAGCCGGGCCTACCTGCACCATGTCCTGCGCGCGCAGGAGATCATCGCGTCGATGCTGCTGACCTGGCACAACCTGCACTACTACCAAACCCTGATGCAGGGCCTGCGCGATGCGATCACCACGGGGGGGCTGGCATCCTTCGTTGCAGCGTTTCACGCCCGGCGGGCCGGTGGAGATATCGAGCCGCTGTAAGGCAGAGTTTCTCTCCGTTCTGGGCTTCTTTCGTCCTCATCGCAACCGGGGCCCGTCGCCATGGTTGACCCGCATCACGCCATGCAAGGCTGGCAAACCTGACATGTGCGCCAGTGCACAGCGATTCCAGGCCTGACCGGTTGCGCAGGGCTGTGGGAAGCTTAGTTAAAAGTGAACCATTCAGTTCAAGGAAGCAAGAATGACCGAAGCCCTGTTCACCCCGCTGACCGTTGGCGACCTGACGCTGAAAAACCGCGTCGTCATGGCACCGTTGACCCGCAACCGCGCAAAGCCCGAGGATGACACGCCCTACGACATCCACGCCGAGTACTATGGCCAACGCGCCGGCGCCGGGCTGATCATCACCGAAGGCACGCAAGTCTCGCCCGAAGGCAAAGGCTATGCCTGGACGCCGGGCATCTATTCGCCGGCGCAGGTGGCCGGATGGAAAGCGGTGACCGACGCGGTTCACGCCAAGGGGGGCCTGATCGCCGCGCAAATCTGGCACGTCGGCCGGATCAGCCACACGTCGCTGCAACAGGACGGCGCCGCGCCCGTCGCGCCTTCGGCCATCGGGGCGGAATCCAAGACCTTCGACGGCACGGGATTTGTCGAAACCTCGGTACCGCGCGCCTTGACGCTGCAGGAACTTCCGCGTCTGGTGGACGACTATCGCAAGGCCGCGCAGAACGCGCTGGCAGCCGGGTTCGACGCAGTCGAGATTCATGCGGCAAACGGCTATCTCATCGACCAGTTCCTGCGCGACACGTCGAACACCCGGACCGATGCTTATGGCGGGTCGGTTGAAAACCGCGTGCGCTTGCTGCGCGAGGTTGTCGCGGCGGTGGCAGAAGTTATGGGGGCGGGCCGGGTCGGTGTGCGCCTCAGCCCGTTTTCCAACGCCAACAATGTCGGGATCGACAGCGACACCGTGGCCACGTTCAGCGCCGCCATCGATGTGTTGAACGATGCCGGGGTCGCCTTCCTGCACATGGTCGAAGGCCAGACAGGCGGTCCGCGCGATTGGCCGGCCGGGGCGCTTGAATCCCTGCGCGACCGGTTCACCGGGGTCTACATGGCCAACAATGGCTATACCCGCGACACGGCCATTGCGGCCGTCGCGGACGGCAAGGCTGATCTGGTGGCGTTCGGCAAGCTCTACATCTCGAACCCCGATCTCGCCGAACGCTTGCAGGCGGATGCGGCGCTGAACCCGCTGCCGACCAGCGGCCTTTATGGCGGCGGGCGCGAAGGGTACACCGATTATCCGTCGCTGTCGGGTCGTGCCGCCTGACGACGATTCCGTTGCGCCCGCCACAATTCGGGCGCAACACTCGTTTACCGATTCACGCTTGACCGCTTGCCAGAGCCCGCGCCAAAGGGCACCTTGTAACAAGCTTCTGACCCCGTGGTTGACACCCCGCCCTGCCACCACCAGATATGGTTGCCGAACAGGGGAAGGCCCAAGACGTTGCCGATGATCGGGACACCGGCCTTCCTGCCAGAAAGGAAATCGCATGACTGACCAATTGTCTCCCAGCTATCCGGTTCTGCCGCTTCGCGATATCGTCGTGTTTCCCCACATGATCGTGCCGCTGTTTGTCGGCCGCGAAAAGTCGGTCCGGGCGCTGGAAGAGGTTATGGCCGATGACAAGCAGATCCTGCTGTCATCCCAGATCGACCCCTCGATCGACGACCCCGCAACCGACGGCATCTACCGCGTCGGCGTGCTGGCCAATGTGCTGCAACTGCTGAAACTTCCCGACGGGACCGTGAAGGTTCTGGTTGAGGGAAAGGCGCGCGTGCGCATCACCGACTTCATCGCCAACCCGAATTTCTTCGAAGCGCGGGCGGAACGTCTGACCGAAACGCCGGGGGACGCGGCATCGGTCGAAGCCTTGCTGCGCACGGTGGGCGAAGAATTCGAACGTTACGCCAAGATCCGCAAGAACATCCCCGAAGAAGCTTTGGGTGCGGTGGCCGAAGCGCGCGAACCCGCGCGGCTGGCCGACCTTGTGTCGGGTCATCTGGGTGTGGACGTGGCACAGAAGCAGGACCTGCTGGAAACGCTCGACGTGGCAGAACGGCTGGAGAAGGTCTACGGGCAGATGCAGGGCGAAATGTCCGTGCTGCAGGTCGAGAAAAAGATCAAATCCCGCGTGAAGACGCAGATGGAGCGGACGCAGCGCGAGTATTATCTGAACGAGCAGATGAAGGCGATCCAGCGCGAGTTGGGCGACGGCGACGAAGGCCAGAACGAGGTGGCCGAGCTTGAGGCCCGCATCGCCAAGACTGCGTTGAGCAAGGAGGCGCGCGACAAGGCCGAGGCCGAGGTCAAGAAGCTGAAGTCGATGTCGCCGATGTCGGCCGAGGCGACGGTGGTGCGCAACTACCTCGACTGGATTCTGGGCGTGCCGTGGGGCGTGAAATCCCGCGTCAAGAAAGACCTCAAGGCGGCGCAGGCGGTGCTGGATGCCGACCACTATGGTCTGGAGAAGGTCAAGGAACGCATTGTTGAATATCTGGCGGTGCAGGCGCGTTCCGCGAAACTGAAAGGCCCGATCCTGTGCCTCGTCGGCCCCCCGGGCGTCGGCAAGACGTCGCTCGGCCGTTCGGTCGCCAAAGCCACGGGGCGCGAGTTCATCCGCATCTCGCTGGGCGGTGTGCGTGACGAATCCGAAATCCGCGGTCACCGGCGGACCTATATCGGCTCGATGCCCGGCAAGATCATCCAGGCGCTGAAGAAAGCGAAGACGACCAACCCGCTGATCCTGCTGGATGAAATCGACAAGATGGGCAACGACTTCCGGGGCGATCCGGCCAGCGCGATGCTCGAGGTGCTGGACCCGGAACAGAACGCGACCTTCGTGGACCACTATCTGGAAGTGGAATACGACCTGTCCAACGTGATGTTCCTGACCACCGCCAACAGCTACAACATGCCCGGCCCGCTGCTGGACCGGATGGAGATCATTCCGCTGTCGGGCTACACCGAGGATGAAAAGCGCGAGATTGCCAAGGGTCACCTGATCCCCAAGCAGACGACCAACCACGCGCTGAAACAGGGCGAGTTCAGCATCACCGATGCCGCGCTGACCGAGATGATCCGCACCTACACGCGGGAAGCCGGGGTTCGGAACCTTGAACGCGAGATTGCGAAGCTCGCGCGCAAGGCGGTGACCGAGATCGTGAAGAAGACCGCGAAATCGGTCGAGGTCACGGAAAACGAGCTAGAAGGTTACCTCGGCGTCAAGCGCTACCGCTATGGTCTGGCCGAGGCGACCGACCAGATCGGCGTCGTGACCGGCCTCGCGTGGACCTCTGTCGGCGGCGACCTGCTGCAGATCGAGGCGCTGCGTCTGCCGGGCAAGGGCCGGATGAAGACGACCGGCAAACTGGGCGACGTCATGAAGGAATCGATCGAGGCGGCAGCGTCGTTCGTCCGCTCCATCAGCCCGGAAATCGGGGTGAAGCCGACCAAGTTCGAGACGGTGGACATCCACGTGCACGTCCCCGACGGGGCCACCCCCAAGGACGGGCCGTCGGCCGGCCTGGCGATGGTGACGTCGATCGTGTCGGTGCTGACACAGATCCCGGTCCGCAAGGACATCGCGATGACGGGCGAGGTATCCTTGCGAGGCAATGCGATGGCGATCGGCGGGTTGAAGGAAAAACTGCTGGCGGCCTTGCGTGGCGGCATCAAGACGGTGCTGATCCCGCAGGACAACTTCAAGGACCTGTCGGAGATCCCCGACAACGTCAAGGAAGGCCTGCAGATCATCCCGGTGACCAACGTGCGCGAAGTGTTGAAGCTGGCATTGGTCCGCCAGCCCGAACCCATCGACTGGGACGAGGCGGCGGAAGAAGCGGCCGCAGCCGCGCGCAAGGCCAGCATGGACGCAGCCCTGCAGCAGACCGCCCACTAGAACCATGGCGCGCCCTACGGGGCGCGCCACTTCCGTTGGCTAGTGGATGACCTTCATCTTCATGCCGAGTTTGGCGTAGTCGACCGTCATCATTCCGTTCGACAGGACAGTGACCGCCTCGGGCATCATGGCCAGTACGTCCTGCGCCATCACGCCTTCGAACCGGGTTGGCGACCCGATGTAGCGAAAGCGGTAGACCGGCAAGCCCCGTTCCATCCCGACCCAGTCCACATCCGTCTTGATCCGCCGGTCAGACTCCGAAAGTCCACCGCCATCGTTGTTGTCTCCATTGCCGGACGCAACGGCAGCGGCCACGATCACCAGCAGCAGCAGCGGTACCAGCAGGCCCGGCTGCGACGAAGAGCCTTGATTTGCTGCAATCACCACGTCGGGGCTGGTTTCCACGACGCCTCCGGCAAAGGCCGCACTGCCCAGCAAGGCAATCACGGACGTGGACTGGATCAGTTTTCGAAACATCGGGCTTTCCCTTTTATGTGCTTGGACGAATGATGCAGCCATGTCCGCGCGTGGACATGCCGACCTCAGCGTGGCGCATTGGCTTTGTGCGCGTCAACAGATTCATGCGACATGTTTTGACGACGGGTTCAGCCTTACCCGGGTCAGGCATTCCAACCTCGAAGTTGCGCATCCGATGCATCTGCGTCGATGGGTTTGTTTTCCGGCGCTCCGCGCGTCCCTCATGGGAAATGCTGTGGAATTGTTGCGGGATTCAGGATAATAGCCGGGAAGAATGAACCAACAGGTGTTTGACCATGGCCCCGCAGACTGCCAAGAAACCCGCACCCGCCAAGAAGTCACCGGCCCGCCAAAGCGCCGATGAAGAGGCGGACGCGCCCGAAGCTGGCGAAGAAGGGGCAACCCCCGGAACCTTGCGCATGAAGGCGCTGGTGGACCGTGTGGCTGCCAGCACGGGTGCCAAGAAAAAGGGGTTGAAGGAAACCATTCAGGCGACGCTGAAGGAATTGGGTCTGGCGCTGCAGAACGGGGAAATGCTGAACCTTCCGGAACTCGGCAAGGTGCGGGTCGCCAAGTCGGAAGGTGCGACGCCCGGGTCGGCCATGACGTTGAAGCTGCGCCGCAACGGCACCGCCCCCCGCAAGAAACCCGCGGAAGAGGCCCTTGCAGAGCCGTCGGAACAAGGCTAAACACCGCGCCACCGGGAGATTAGCTCAGTGGTAGAGCGCTTCGTTCACATCGAAGATGTCAGGGGTTCAAATCCCTTATCTCCCACCATCATCACTTTCTGAACCTGTGCGGCATGGCCCAGCCTGCCCAGGAACCGCCGGTCAGCCGCAGTCGACTGTCAGCCGACCCAACCCGTGGAAGTGATAGATGTCGGCATAGCGGGGTGGCTGCGTGATCCTTAGGTCCGGCATGCGCGCGAACAGCACCGGCAAGGCGATCTGCAGTTCCAGCCGGGCAAGGGGGGCGCCCACGCAGAAATGCAGACCAGCGCCAAAGCTGGTGTTGGCCCTGCCGGGTCGCGTCGGGTCAAACCGCGCAGGCTCGTCCCAGACTTGCGGATCGCGGTTCGCGGCGGCCAGCAGCAGACCCACCTTGTCGCCCCTGCGGAACGTGTGGCCCATCACGTCGATCTCTTCATACGCCCAGCGGGTGAAGATGTGCAGCGGCGGATCGTAGCGCAGGATTTCCTCGACCGTGGCTTCGATGGCCCCCGGCAGCAGCGCCGCCGCGGGTGTGCCGCTTTCCAGCAGGCATTTCACGCCGTTGCCGATCGTGTGCACCGTGGCCTCGTGTCCGGCGTTCAAGAGCAGGATACAGGTCGAGATCAGCTCGTCGGTGGTCAGACGGTCGCCGTGGTCTGTCGCGGCGATCAGATGGGTGATCAGATCGTCGGCCGGATTGGCCCGGCGCCGGTCGATGTAGTCCGTCAGGAACGCCACGAAGGACAGGGTGGCGGCGACGGCCCTGTCCTCGGTGGCGCGGTCGCGGTTGGCGCGGTACATGCCTGTCATCGCATTCGACCATCGCAGCAGGTCGTCAGCCATCATCTCCGGCACCCCCAGCAGGCGCGCGATCAGGATTACCGGCAGTTTCCGCGCGAAGTGATCCAGAAGATCGAATGGCCCTTCGGGAAAGGCGTCGATCAGGCCATGGGACAGGGTCAGAATCTCTTGCCCCAGGGCGGCGATCCGGCGCGAGGTAAACGCGCGCAGAACCAGATTGCGCAGCCGGGTGTGACGCGGGGGTTCCAGCTCCAGCATCGAATGCGCTTCGACCGAGTAGAAGGGTGCGACATGGGCAGGGATGGCATCGGCGCATTCGGGCGGGGCTTCGCGGCCGAACCGCCGGTCACGGAATATGGCGCTGACGGCCGCTGCATTCCCGGTAAAGGGCAGTCCGTATTCCGCCCAGTGAAAGAACGGTCCGGCGGCGCGGGCCGTCTCGTAGAACGCATAGGGGTTCTGTACGAAGTCCGCATCGGACAGGGATTGCGAGAGTCGGATCACCGGACCGGCCCCCGGATCATCCCCTGCGCCACCATCACCCCCAGCACGACAATCGCCGCACCAACGGTCTGCAGCCAGCTCCATTCCGCCCCGAAGGCAAAGGCGATGATCATCACATAAAAGGGCACGGCGTTCATGTGGAGGCTGGCAGCGCCGATGCCCAGCCGTTCGACCGACACGATCCACAGGATCTGGCTCAGTGCCAGCGATCCGACCCCGAACAGCACCAGCGCGCCGAACTCGGGCCAGCCGAGGGCCGACCACTGCACCGGCGCGCCCCCCATGGCAGCCCAGCCGAGGCTTAGGATCAGCATGACGACAAAGGCCCCGGTGACCGTGATGCTGGTGCGGCCCAGCGGCGTGAGGTCCGGAAACTGGGTCACCGTGGCCCGCGACCCCCAGGTGAAGGCGGTGCACGACGCCAGAGCCGCGACGGCGCCCAGCCCCAGGTTCAGCGTGAAACCACCCTTGGCCAGCGCGATCATCCCCCCGGCGAGGCTCAGCAGAAGGCCCAGAACCAACGCCCGCGTCACGCGCCGCCCGTCCAGCAACACTTCAAGGGCGATGCCGATGACGGGCATTGTCGCCGTGATGATCGACACGGTGACGGCATCCGTATAGGCCTGCCCGATCACCAGCAGCACGGCCCCCAGACCGATGCAGATGCCCCCCACCCCGACGCCACGCAGCCAGGGCGCGCGGCGGATCGGTGTCCAGCCTTCGACCGCCAGCCAGATCGCCATCAGCACAACCGCCGCCAGCCCGGTCCGCATCGCCGTCAGGGCGACAGGGGGAATGAACGGAATGATCAGATCGGCGGCGGGCAGACCGGCCGCCCACACGACCATCGAGGCCACGCAGATCAGGTTGGCCGAAGCGAGCGAGCGGGGCAGGGCGGGTGCGGTTGTCATGCCGACGGTGTAGCGCCAGCGACGCTGCTGTGCCAGCCTGTCTGCGACGGGACCGGGTGGTCAGGCGGCAGAAAGCGCCGCGACGATGGCCCCGAAATCGGCGGCCTTCAGGCTCGCACCGCCCACCAGCGCGCCGTCAACGTGTGGTAGCGCAAAGATTTCCGCCGCATTCGACGGCTTGACCGACCCGCCGTACAGCAGGCGCACCCCCGCCGCTTCGGTGCCAAGCCGTGCCGTCAGCCGCTGGCGCAGGAAGGCATGCACCTCGGCAATTTCCTGCAGCGAAGGCGTGCGGCCCGTGCCGATGGCCCAGACCGGCTCGTACGCGATGACCAGAGTATCGGCGGTCGACGTATCGGGCACCGAGCCGGTCAATTGCCGCCCGATGACATTCAGCGTCTCGCCCGCGTCGCGTTCGACTTCGGTTTCGCCCAGACAGACGATAGGCACCAGTCCCGCCGCCTGCGCCGCCGATGCCTTGGCCAGAACTACGGCGTCGGTTTCGCCATGGTCTGTCCGGCGTTCGGAATGGCCGACGATCACATAGCTGGCCCCCGCATCTTTCAGCATCGCTGCCGAAACATCGCCGGTATGGGCCCCGGACGCGGCGGAATGGCAATCCTGACCGCCGAGGGCAAGGCCGGTGCCCTGCGCCACCGCCGCCACCTGCGCCACCAGGGTTGCGGGTGGGCAGATCAGCATGTCGCAGGCCGGTGCGGGATGCGCCCGGCACAGGGCCACGATTTCGGTCAACGCGGCCGTCAGGCCATTCATCTTCCAGTTTCCGGCGGCCAGTTTGCGCATGTCGTTCCCCTTGTTTGCCAAGGGTTATCGCGGGGCGGAGGCAAGGGAAAGGGGGTAGCGGCCTCAGGCGGCAGGCTGGTCCTTGAACTTGATCGATTCACCGCATCCGCAAGCCTCGGCCACGTTCGGGTTGCGAAACTTGAAGCCCGCCTGCAGCAGGTCGGTTTCATAGTCGATTTCCGTGCCGATCAGGAACAGTTGCGCCATCGGGGCGATCAGCACCCGCGCGCCGTCCTGTTCCACCACTTCGTCCAGCGGGTTGACCTCGGCCACATAGTCCATCGTGTATTCCATGCCCGCGCAGCCGCCCTTCTTGACGCCGATGCGCAGCCCCTTCGAGCCCTGCTTGTCCATCAGCCGTGCGATCTGCCTTGCGGCAGGTTGGGTCAGCGTGACGGCCGCTTTGCCGGGAATGCCAAACATGGGGCGGGCTCCTTGGTTTGTGTCAAGATGGGCTTCGGCAGCCGGTCTTGCAAGATCACATGAAGCCAAGTTCCAGTTTGGCTTCGTCGGACATCATCTCCATTCCCCATGGGGGATCGAAGGTCATCGCGACATTCACCTGCTTGACCCCGGCGAGCGGCTCGATGGCGTCCGACACCCAGCCGGGCATCTCGCCCGCGACGGGGCAGCCCGGCGCGGTCAGGGTCATCAGCACCTCGACCTCGTTCTCCGCGTTGATGTCGACCGTGTAGACAAGGCCCAGATCAAAGATGTTCACGGGGATTTCCGGATCATAGACGGTCCGGCACGCTTCGACCACCTGTTCATACAGCGGGTGGTCGGTCGACGAAGGGCGGATCAGCGGCGTCCCCTCGATCTTGTCCTGCGGCTGGTTCATCGCATGCCCTCATCAGTTGTTGACCGATTATATAGGGAATTGCAGCGAAACGTCCAGCCTCGGATGCGTGGCGTGGGTCAGAACGGAATTTCGTCGTCAAGGTCGGGGCGCGCCGGGGTGGAGCCGCCGCCGTAACCGCTGCTGCGCCCGCCTCCGCCGCCGGTCGCCGCGCCGCCACCCTGATAGTCGTCGGGCGCGCCACGGTCTTCATAGCCGCCGCCGCCACCGCCCGATCCGCCACCATCGCGACCGCCCAGAAGCGTCAGTTCCCCGCGATACTGCCGCAACACGATTTCCGTGGTGTAACGATCCGCGCCGGACTGGTCTTGCCACTTGCGGGTTTCAAGCTGGCCCTCGATGTAGACCGTCGAGCCCTTCTTCAGGTATTGCTCGGCAATCTTGGCCAAGGCTTCGTTGAAGATCGCCACCGAATGCCACTCGGTCCGCTCTTTGCGTTCGCCGCTTTGCTTGTCGCGCCAGGTTTCGGACGTGGCGATCCGCAGGTTCACCACCTTGCCGCCGTTCTGGAAACTGCGCACTTCGGGGTCGCGGCCAAGATTGCCGACGATGATGACCTTGTTGACCGATCCTGCCATGTCATACCCCTGATTCTGTTGTTCCGGCAGATTTGCCCGAACTGGTTAACAAACAGTCTATACCGATGGACGGCCGGGATCGCAACTCGGCCGCAGCGGCGCGCGAAAGGTCGGAAAGGCCCGCACATCAAGGGCTTGCCGCGGCTGGCGCAGCAAATCATGCCGCAAACGGTTTGCCCGGCGGTCCCATGTGCAACGTCCGACTGGATTGCTGCGGGAATTTGCCTATAGTCTTGCGGGCGGCAAGGTGGGGGATGTGAATGGGTTTGGCACGGGTCTGCATGGTGGCCGGGATTGCCCTTGGTCTGGCCGTAACCCTGCCCGTGGTGGCCACCGCCGAGGGGCTGGTGCTGTCGGGGTCCAGCAAGAACCGCGTCAACCTGTTCAAGTCGCAGACGAAGCTGCTGGATGGGCGGCTGTCTTCGCAATACGACTTTTCAACCCGCCTGAAGCCCAAAACCGAAAAGTCCGAATCCACCCCCGCGGTGCGATACCGTGGCAGCTACAAGGGGGAGTATCTGGAAGTGGCAAAGGCGGCCGCCCGCAAGCATGGCGTGCCGGAAGAGATGTTCCTGAAACTGGTACAGCAGGAAAGCGGCTGGAACCCCGGCGCGGTGTCTTCCAAGGGCGCGACCGGTCTGGCGCAGTTGATGCCCGGCACGGCGGCGGCTTTGGGCGTCGATCCGGCAGACCCGCACCAGAACCTTGAAGGCGGTGCACGGTACCTGCGCATGATGTACGACAAATTCGGTTCGTGGCGGCTGGCGCTGGCGGCCTACAACGCCGGTCCTGCCGCAGTTGAACAGCACGACGGCATTCCGCCCTATACCGAAACGAAGAACTACGTGATCGCCATCCTGGGCTGAAATCGACAGTCTGCCTTCGATGCGCCGCTTGTGCGGCCGACGGGGTTCCCGACGTCTTTTGGGAAGCGCCCTCTACCCCATGCCTCCCCACAAAGGGGAGGGGGACGCAGGCGACCCCCGAAGCTTTGGGATCCCTGCGTGCGGTGGCCTTGGGCGGGTCACCGGGCCGCCCGGTGCGGCCCTATTCCGCCGCGACCTTGATCACAGGTTCCATCTGGGTCAGCACCGCTTCGGGCAGATGGCACTTGATCTGATGCCCCCCGGCCAGCGTCCGCATCGGCGGCATCTCGCGATCGCACAAGCCGGCCGGTGCCACCTGCGATTTCCAGCGGCAGCGGGTCTGGAACGGGCAACCGGGCGGCGGGTTGACGGCCGACGGAATGTCGCCTTCCAGCACGATGCGCTTGCGGACCACCTTCGTGTCGGCGATCGGCACGGCTGACAGCAGCGCCTCGGTATACGGGTGGTAAGGCGGCTGGAACACTTGATCCGTGGTGCCGGTTTCGACCACATGGCCCAGATACATCACCAGCACGCGGTCGCTGAGGTAGCGCACGATCGAAAGGTCGTGGCTGATGAACAGAAGCGTCGTCTTGTTCTCGCGCTGGATGTCCATCAAGAGATCGGTGACAGCGGCCTGCACCGACACGTCAAGCGCCGACACGGGTTCATCCGCCACCACCACCTTGGCCCCGCCCGCAAAGGCACGCGCAATCCCGACGCGCTGTTTCTGCCCGCCGGACAGTTGCCGTGGCATCCGTTCGGCAAAGGCGCGCGGCAGTTTCACGAGGTCGAGAAGTTTCAGCATGCGGTCCGCGCGGTCCTGATCCGACGTGCCCTGCTTGAAGATTTCCAGCGCGCGGATGATCTGGCGGCCGACGCTCATCGACGGGTTCAGGGTGTCGAACGGGTTCTGGAACACCATCTGCACGCTGGACACCGTATCGGTGTTGCGCTTCTGGATCGGGGTGGACTGCACGTTTTCGTCGAACAGCATGATGCTGCCGCTAGTGGCGGTTTCCAGCCCCATCAGAACCTTGGCGAAGGTGGACTTTCCGCACCCGGACTCGCCGACAATGGCAAGGGTTTCGCCTTCGCGCGCTTCGAAGCTAAGGGATTCGTTGGCCTTCACCACCTTCTTGGTACCACCGCCGAATGCCCCGCCCGAGATCGAGTAGTATTTCTGCAGGTCGTCCATCTTCAGCACGACACGGCCGATCGGGGTTTTCGCCTTGCTGACCTTTGCCTTCATCGGCGCGTCCCAATCGATCTCGGTCCACTTCAGGCAGCGCGAGGCGTGGCGGTCGTCGCCCGGAACCGGCGACATCGCGATTTCCGTCGCATCGCAGCGCCCGGCCTGAAAGTAGTCACAGCGCGGACCGAAGTTGCACCCCGGCGGGCGTTCGTGCGGCAGGGGGAAGTTGCCGGGGATCGACACCAGCGGGCGCGCATTCTTGTCGGCACCGGGCAGCGGGATCGAGCGGAACAGCGCCTGCGTGTAGGGGTGGCGCATCTTGTCGAAGACCTGCACCACGTTGCCGGTCTCGACCGCCTCGCCGGAATACATCACGCAAAGCCGGTCACAGACATCAAGGATCAGCCCAAGGTTGTGGCTGATGAACAGCATCGAGGTGCCGTATTTCTCGCCCAGATCCTTGACCAGATCGACAATGCCCGCCTCGACCGTCACGTCGAGCGCGGTGGTGGGTTCGTCCAGGATCAGAAGGGCGGGCTTGGACATCAGCGCCATCGCGATGACGATGCGTTGCTGCTGGCCGCCAGAGAGCTGGTGCGGATAGCTGTTCAGGATGCGGTCGGGGTCGGGCAGGCGGACGTCGGCCACGATCTGCCGCGCCAATGCCCAGGCCTCGGCCCGGGGCATGTTGCGGTGGATCATCGGCACTTCGGCCAGTTGCGCGCCGATCTTCATCGCCGGGTTCAGCGAGGCCATCGGCTCCTGATAGATCATCGCGATTTCGGAACCGCGAATGTGGCGCAGCTCGTCATCGGTCATGTGGGTCAGGTCGCGGCCCTTGAACTTGATCGAGCCTGCAACGATGCGGCCGTTCTTGCCGAGATCGCGCATCACGGCCAGCGCCACGGTGGACTTGCCGCAGCCGGATTCGCCCACGAGCCCCATCGATTCGCCCGCCATCACCTTGCAGGAAAAATCCATCACGGCGGGGATTTCGCGCAGGCGGGTGAAGAAGCTGATCGACAGGTTGTCGATTTCGAGGATCGGTTTGGACGGGTCCCAGGTCGTGTCGGTCATGGCTGCCTCGCGATTGTGGAGAGGTCGGACCGGGGGCCAGCCCCCGGACCCCCGGGATATTTAGGAGCAGAAAATGAGGAAGGGCGGGTGCATCAGTCTTTCAGGCTTTCTTCGCGCAACCCGTCGGCCAGAAGGTTGAGGCCGAGGACGAGGCTCATCAGGGCGAGGGCGGGGGCGACCGCCGGATGGGGGAACAGGGTCAGCAGTTTGCGGCCCGAGTTGATCGTGCTGCCCCAGTCAGGGGATTCAGGCGAGACGCCCAGGCCGAAGAAGCCGAGGGTGCCGAGCAGGATCGTGGTGTAGCCGATGCGCAGGCAGAAATCGACGATCAGCGGGCCTCGGGCGTTTGGAAGGATTTCCCACAGCATGATGTACCACGGCCCCTCGCCACGGGTCTGGCCGGCGGCGACGTAATCGCGCGCCTTGAGATCCATCACGATGCCGCGGACGATGCGGAACACGGTGGGGGCGTTGACGAAGACCACCGAGACGAAGACGTTCAGCAGGTTCGGGTCCATCGAGAAGATGCCGGTGGGGTCTGCGTTGAAGGCGAGGCCGGAATAGGCCCAGAAACCGATGAGCAGGGTGATGCCGACATAGAGGTTGCGCATCGGCGGATTGGTGAAATACCGCGAGTTGAACAGGATGGTCAGGAAGATGATCGGGAACAGGAACAGCGTGGCCGCCATCACGTTGGGGATCGAGGCACGCCAGGACCCTTCGGCGCCGAACAGGTTGACGGTGAAGAGATAGCCCGCATCCTTGATCTCGGGGGTGACCAGCAGGTAGAACAGCAGGATCACCGGAAAGGCCAGCACGAGGTTGGCGATGAAGCTGAGCACGGTGTCGAGTTTGCCGCCGAGGTAGCCCGCAGGCAGACCGAGGGTGATGCCGATCATGAAGGCGAAGGCGGTGGCCGCGGGGGCGATGGCCAGCACGCGGCGCGCGCCCATCACCATGCGCGAGAACACGTCGCGCGCCAGACTGTCGCCGCCCAGCAGGTAATAGGGATAAAGGGTATCGCCCTTGGTATCCTGCAGCGCTGATCCGGGAACGGCGTTCTTGAGGCCCGACAACTGCCCCAGCGGGTCATGCGTGATGATCAGGTTGGCAAACAGCGCCGTGAACACCCAGAACATCACCAGACCGAAGCCGAGCATGCCGACGGGGCTGTCGAACAGCTTGCCGTACAGGCCGAGGCGACGGCGGAAGTGGATCGAGACGGCGAAGGTGGCGATCAGCGCGACCCAGACGGGCAGAAACTGCAGCGCCATGCGGGCGAAGATCGGGCCCCAGGAAAGTTCGGTGTCCATCGCGTGCTCCTCAGCTCAGCCGGATGCGGGGGTTGAGGAAGACATAGCCGATGTCGGAAATCAGCTGCGTCACGAGAACCACGAAGACAGCCACGACCGAACAGCCCAGCAGCAGCTCGATGTCGTTGTTGCCTGCGGCCTGAACCAGGGTCCAGCCGAAGCCCTTGTAGTTGAAGAGCGTCTCCACGATCACCACGCCGTTCAGGAGCCAGGGAAACTGCAGCATGATGACGGTGAAAGGCGCGATCAGGGCGTTGCGCAGGGCGTGGCGCATCACGACATCCTTGAATGCCACCCCCTTGAGCCGCGCGGTGCGGATGTATTGCTGGGTCATCACCTCGGTCATCGAGGCGCGGGTCATCCGCGCGATGTAGCCGATGCCGTAAAGTGCGATGGTCAGGACCGGCAGGCCGAAGTTCCAGAAGGTGAAGCCGCGTTCGGCCGAGGTGGCGGTGCCCATGAACAGCGTGTTCGTCTCGATCCAGCCCCATTCCTTGAGCATCGGGGAAAGTCCGGTGGTGGCCGAGGCGAACACGGCCACCAGGATCACGCCCGACACATATTCGGGGGTCGCGGTGGTGGCGATGGCGGCCGACGACAGCACCCGGTCGGTGCGAGAGCCTTCGCGCATGCCCGACAGCACGCCCATCAAGAGCGAGACGGGCACCATGACCAGCATCACGAACAGCATCAGCCAGCCGGTGGCCGCCAATTTCTCGCCCAAAAAGGCGATCACGGGTTCCTTGGAAAAGGTCGAAAAGCCCCAGTCGCCCTGCAGGATGCCGCAGAAGCGCGGGGCATCTTCCGCCGTCACGCCGTTGTCGATGCAGCGGCCGCGCGTGACGCCCTTTTCATCCGTGATCACCCAGCCCGGCGCAATGCCCAGCCATTCGGAATAGCGCGTAAAGACAGAGCCGCCATGCCCGTTTCCTTCGATCCAGGACGCCACGGCCTCGTCCGTCATGCGGACCGAGCCTTCGGTGCGGGCCAGTTTTTCAAGGTTCGGGGGCAGGTTGGTCAGGAAGAAGACGATGAATGTCAGTACCAGCGCAGTCAATACCATCACGCCGAGGCGGCGCGCCACGAAAATCACCATCTTTGGCTCCCCTTGGTCGTCAAGGCCCGCTTGGTCCGGTGGCCCGGATGCGGGGGCTTATGGTGGGGCGCGCCGTGACCGGCGCGCCCGAATTGTCCGTCAGATCAGGCGCTGATCGACCATTTGTAGTGATGGTGTTCGAAGGACGGGTGCATGTCGATGTTCACCCCCGGCTTTGCGTGCCGGAACAGCGAGCGCCAGAACGGGTTGATGATGTAGCCTTCGTCCTGCAGCACGGTCTGCAGCGTCACCATCACTTCGCGGCGCGCGTCTGCGTCGGCCAGCGACAGGGCCTTGGCCATCGCCGCGTCGAACTCGGCATTCGCCATGCCGGTTTCGTTCCACGATCCCGTGGAGGTGTAGGCCAGCGACATGTTCTGCACGGCCAGCGGACGGTGGTTCCAGGTGGTCGATGAGAACGGGTACTTCTGCCAGTCGTTCCAGAAGGTCGAACCCGGCATCACGGTGCGCTTGACGTTCAGCCCGGCGTCGCGCAGTTGCGCGGCGACCGCGTCGGTGGTGGCGGATTCCCAGCCGTCATCAAGCGAGATGATCTCGAATTCGGCATCCTTGAGGCCGGCGGCTTCGATCGCGGGCATCAGGGCGGCGGCGTCGACGACCTGAGCGGGGATCTTGGCATATTCCGGGTGGACCGGGCAGGCGTGGTGGTTTTCGGCGGTGGTGCCGAGGTTGTTGTAGCCGAGTTCCAGCACGACGTTCAGATCGACCGCCTTCTGGATGGCCTGACGGACGGCCTTCTCCTTGTAAAGGTCGCCGTTGGCCGAGTTCATCCGCACCACGATGGTCGAGGCAGTCACGGCTTCCAGCTTCTGCCAGCCCATCCCGTCCAGCAGACCGATGTAGTCGCCGGTCGATTCGTAGTTGCAGTCGATCTCGTCCGATCCGGCCAGCGCCACCATGGCCGACGGGTCGGTGCCGAAGTCGATGTAGTGGATTTCGTCCAACGGCGCGGTGCCGCCCCACCAGGTGTGGTTCGGCGCGCGGACCAGCGTCATGCGCTGCCCGACCGAGATTTCGCCCGGAACGTAAGGCCCGGTGCCGATTGCGTTGGTCGAGGGGTCGGACCCATCGACATAGGACGAATGGACCACGGCGGCCGGGTAGTCGGCCAGGTTCGGAACCACGGCGACGTCAGAGGCCGACAGTTTCAGGACAACGGTCATGTCATCGGTCTTGACAACAGAGTCGGCGCGCAGCTGCTTGGTCGCCTCGTCCACCAGACCGGGGAATCGCGAGGCCATCGCGTTGCCTTCTACGGTGCCATCGGTCCAGCGGCCGAACATGCGCACGACGTCATCGGCGGTGAACGCATCGCCATTGTTCCAGGTCACGCCGGGACGGACCTTCAGGGTGTATTCGGTGGCGTCGGCGTTGGCTTCCCAGCTTTCCAGCAGGCGGCCTTCGAAGGTGCCGTCGGGATTGTACTGGATCAGGTATTCCAGCCAGCCGCGATAGACGTTGGCGATCTGCGGCCAGTCCGCGGTGCGCGGGTCTTTCTGCGCCTTGGTTTCCATGCCGACGCGCAGGATGCCGCCAGTCGCATGCGCTTCGGCCTGTGCCGGGGCCGGAAGCCCGATCAGGCCATAGGCGGCGACGGCGGAAACGCCCAGCGCCGTGGTGCGGGTCAGGAATTCGCGGCGGGACAGTTTCCCGGCGCGGTGTTCCTCGACAAACATTTCGGCTGCCGGATGCAGGCCGGTGATTTCGGATTGATGGATCATCTTGGTCTCCCTGTCGGGCAAAGCCCGGTTGTTTTTCTGATGCGGACACCAGTTTTGTGCCCCGGTCTGGCGAACCGCGCGCGGCAGAAGCGCACAGGGCGGGACGCGCCGGTGCAGCGGGTCTCACATGGCTATTCCGCATCTTTTCCTGCTGTGCGTCAACGTCTGGATTCGCCCGACCATGTAACATTTGCGACACGCTTGTGTTCGGACGATGTAGAAAAACGACATGGGCCTGAAAATCGGGCGGTTGGCGGACGTCCGAACAAGGCCGATCAACCCATGCGGGTGTGAGCCTGGGTTCGCCTGTGTCGATTCGGAAGACGGGCTTCAGTGCGCCCGGCGGAAGCCGGATGGCGAATGTCCGGTCAGGTGCTGAAACGCACGAGTGAAGTAGGCGGGCGAGGCAAAGCCGAGGCTCGTCCCGATCTCGCCCACCGGATGGTCGGTTTCGGTCAGCAGACGGCGGGCCTCGAAGATGCGCCGTTCGGCCAGAAGGTCATGCGCCGACCGCCCGCAGGTCTGCTTGCAGCAGCGGGTCAGGTGGGTGGGGGTAACTCCCAGTTGGGACGCAAGGTCGGCCACGCCGCAGCCGCTGCGAAACTCGCGTTCCAGAAGTGCGGTATAGCGCGCGACCAGCCTGCGTCCGGCGTCGGGGCGGGGCTGGTCCGCCGCGGCCTTGACCGCCTGACGCTCCAGCCAGACGCCCAGAAGCCCGAGGTAATGCCGCGTCGCGCGGTCATGCGCGGGGCTGTCGCTGTCCATCTCGCGCTGGATCATGTCGAGCATCACGTTCAGCTCTTGCTGGGCATGAACTTCGCGGATGCGCAGGTGCAGCGGTTCGGTCGGAAGGGTGACGGTCGAATTCTTGCCGAAAAACACAGCCGTTCCAAACACCTGCGGGCCGACCTCGAAGCCGTGCATCACGCCGGCCGGAATCAGGATTGCATTGTGGGCCGTGTAGCCGCGCGTCATGCCCGCGATGGTGATGCGTCCCTGACCCTTGGTGAACCACAACAGGCAGGGTTCCGCGATCGACCGCATCGCCTCCACCCGCCACCGGCCCCCTGCCGCAAGGCGAGGGATTGCCACAAGGCGCGTCTGCTGGGGTTCGGTCAGGGCGATCATGTTCGGGTTCTTCTGTCTGGAGCGTCAGAATACGCAGTCCCGGCAGGCCAACCCAAGCGAAAAGAACGGCGGTTGCGGAACTTGGCCGGGATCGATGCGGAAAGCTGTGGACAAGTCTGTGTGCAGTCAGGGCAGGGGGACCGATTGCCACCCTGTCTTGCGTGACCGCCCCCAGGTGCGCTGCCGTTTGGCATAGCGGCGGCTGGACAGGATCGCGCTTGCGGTGGCGGCGGGCAGATCGACGGACCCCTGCAGATGCGCCATCAGGTCGGCGGCCCCGATGGCCCGCGTCCAGGGCTGGCCGGGCTGCCAGACGGCCTGAACCGCGCGCACCTCGTCCAGAGCCCCGCGGCCCAGCATCCCGGCAAAGCGGCGGGCGATTCGCAGGTCGATCCAGTCGGTGTCGGGATGCAGAACGACCGCCTCTGCGGCGGTTGTCGGCAAAAGCGGCGCGGTGGTTGCATCCTGCCATGCGGCCAGCCCGCGCCCGGTTGCGTGCAACACCTCCCACGCGCGCTGCACCCGCATCGGGTTGGCGCGGTCGATCCGGCTGGCTGTCTCTGCATCGACTCCGGCGATCAGCGCCGCAAGCCCGCCATCCACCCGCAGCGCGTTCGCCTCGGCCCGGATGGCGGCGGGGATGGCGGGAACCTCGGCCAGTCCCTCCGTCAGGGCGGCAAAGTAAAGCCCCGTCCCGCCGACAATCACCACCGGCCGGTCCAGAAGCGGGCGCACCTCTCGCAACCAGTGGCCCACGGAATAGGCCGCACCGCGCGCGACATGGCCATACAGCGCATGGGGCAAGGCAGCCTCTTCGGCGGGTGTGGGCCGCGCGGTCAGCACGCGCCAGCAGTCATAGACCTGCAGGGCGTCGGCATTCACGATCAACCGCCCGTCGCGCGCGGCAAGATCCATGGCCAGCGCCGACTTTCCGCTGGCCGTCGGCCCCGCCAGCAGGATCGGGGCCTCGCGGGAAAGCCCCTTGAGAAGGCCGATTGCCGTCATGTCCTGTCCACACCCCGCCGCGCTGACTTTCCCTGCCACGGGTCCGACGGGCCGACACACGGCACGCCCAAACCCCCCGTCTGGTCCGGCCCCCCGGTTTGCCGGTTGAACCCGCCGTCGTTTTCCTACATTTTGCGGCCAGAGCAAAGAGCCATACGAATGCAGGGACTGCTGATGACCGAAACCCCTCTCATTCCCGCAATCACCTACGCGCGCGTCATGCTCAAGATTTCGGGCGAGGCGCTGATGGGCGATCAGGGCTATGGCCTGCACCCGCCCACCGTGCAGCGCATCGCGACCGAGGTGAAGGCGGTGCGCGACTTGGGCGTCGAGATCTGCATGGTGATCGGCGGCGGCAACATCTTTCGCGGCCTGCAAGGGTCGGCGCAGGGGATGGAGCGGACGACGGCGGATTACATGGGGATGCTGGCCACGGTGATGAACGCGCTGGCCATGCAGGCGGCGCTGGAATCGATCGGGGTGTTCACCCGGGTGATCAGTGCCATTCCGATGGATCAGGTCTGCGAGCCCTACATCCGTCGCCGCGCAGTGCGGCATCTGGAGAAGAAGCGGGTCTGCATCTTTGCCGCCGGAACCGGAAACCCCTACTTTACCACCGATACGGCCGCGACCCTGCGCGCAAATGAAATGGCCTGTCAGGCGATCTTCAAGGGCACCAAGGTCGACGGGGTCTATGACAAGGACCCCAAGAAGCACCCCGACGCCAAGCGGTACACCACGGTCAGCTATGACGAGTGTCTGGAAAAGCATCTGGGCGTGATGGATGCGACGGCCATTGCGCTGGCCCGCGACAACAACCTGCCCATCATCGTGTTCTCGCTGGACGAGCCGGGCGGGTTCAGGGGCATCCTGGCCGGGCAGGGCACCTACACGCGGGTGCATGGTTAGCAGAAGGCGGGTCCGGTTTTGTCCGCCGTTTGCGGCGCAGGCCAAGCCGAGCCTTTGAATTTCCGTTCCGTCCCGCTATCAAGGGCCGAATGCGAGACCAGCGAAGTGAAGAACAATCATGGCAGATGACATCGAAATAGACCTTGACGCGATCCAGCGGCGGATGGACGGGGCCTTGGCCGCGTTGAAGCAGGAGTTCGGCAGTCTTCGCACCGGGCGGGCTTCGGCGTCGATTCTCGATCCGATCATGGTCGAATCCTACGGACAGATGACCCCGATCAACCAGCTTGGCACGGTGAACGTGCCAGAGCCACGCATGGTGGTGATCAACGTCTGGGACAAGGGGATGATTTCCAAGGTCGAAAAGGCGATCCGTGAGTCCGGCATCGGGATCAATCCGGTCACCGACGGCCCGCTGATCCGCCTGCCGATCCCGGAACTGAACGAGGAACGGCGCAAACAACTGTCCAAGGTTGCCGCCGGATACGCCGAAAGCGCCAAGGTGGCGGTCCGCAACGTGCGGCGCGACGGCATGGACCAGATCAAGAAGGCCAAGGCCGCCGGCATGTCGGAAGACGACCAGAAGATGTGGTCGGACGAAGTGCAGGAACTTACCGACAAGACCATCGCCGCGGTCGACCGGGCGCTGGACAGCAAGCAGGCCGAAATCATGCAGGTTTGACGGGTCCCGTCCGCGCAGGCGGCGGGACGGAAGAGTGACTCAGGCGATCAGGGGTCATGCCAAGGCAGCGGCCGCAAGCGAGGCGAACGTGGGTGCAGGTGACAGTTCCGGCTCGAAGGCGACCCGCCCGGCGGATCATGTCGCCATCATCATGGACGGCAACGGCCGCTGGGCCACGCAGCGCGGCTGGCCACGTCTGGTCGGGCACAGGAAAGGGGCGGAGCGGGTCAAGCAGATTGTCCGCTGTGCGCCAGATCTGGGAATACGCTGGCTGACGGTCTATGCCTTCTCGACCGAAAACTGGAAGCGGTCGACCGAGGAAGTGCTGGGCCTGATGTCGATCTTCGCCCGCTATATCGAGCGCGAGGCCGACCGGCTGGCCTCGGAAGGCGTGCGGATGCGGTTCATCGGCGATCGCGGGCGGCTCGACCCCAAGCTGCAGCGGCTGATGTCGGGCATCGAAACGCGCACGGCCGGGCTGGGGCGGTTGAACCTGACGGTGGCGATCAACTATGGCGGGCGCGACGAGCTGGCCCGCGCGATGCAGCGCATCGCGGTGGGCGTGGCGGAGGGCCGGATCGTGCCCGGGCAGGTCACCGATGCGATGATATCGGCGCATCTTGACACCGCCGACCTTCCGGACCCCGATCTGGTGATCCGCACCAGTGGCGAAACCCGGACGTCGAACTTCCTGTCCTGGCAGTCCGCCTATTCCGAGTTCGAATTTACCCCGACCCTCTGGCCCGACTTTACCCCGGACGAGCTTGCGAGCATCCTGTCTCGCTTTGGCAACCGCGAACGTCGGTTCGGCGGGGTTGTGAACGGATGACGGGGGCGCAACCGGGGCCGGTGCCCGGTCGCTGGTCTGACCTGCGGACCCGGTTGACCTCGGCGGCGGTGATGCTGGGGGTCGGGGCGCTGGAGATCTGGCTGGGCGGGCCGTCTTTCGTGGCGCTTGTGGTGCTGCTGTCTGCGGTGATGATCTGGGAACTGGCGGTGGTGACTGCGCCGGCGATGCGGGGGGCGGCGCTGGCGCTGGCCGGTCTTGCGGCCGCGTCGCTGCTGGTGGCGGTCGGCTTCGCGGACAGCGGGGCGGGACTTGTGCTGTTGCTGCCCTCGCTGGGTCTGGCGCTGACGCCCCGGCGCGACCCCCCCGTGGCGGCGGGATTCGGGCTGGCGGTGATGCTGGCCGGGTTCGGGCTGGTAACGCTGCGCGCGGATCAGGGCGGTGGCGTCATCCTG
The DNA here is from genome assembly GCA_027487575.1 of Rhodobacter sp. Lineage (GTDB taxonomy): Bacteria > Pseudomonadota > Alphaproteobacteria > Rhodobacterales > Rhodobacteraceae > JAIYDJ01. The sequence continues at coordinate 23,654 of JAIYDJ010000007.1, forward strand.
TGGCTTGTCGGCATTGTCGTCGCCTCGGATGTGCTGGGCTATTTCGCCGGGCGGCTGATCGGGGGGCCGAAATTCTGGCCCGCCGTCAGTCCGAAGAAAACATGGTCGGGGACAGTCGCCGGTTGGCTGGGGGCCGCGGGAATCGGGCTGATCTTCGTGGTGGCCGGGAAGGCGGGATGGGCGTTGGTCGCGGTGTCGCCGCTGGTCGCGCTGGCCGGGCAGATGGGCGACATTGCAGAAAGCTGGATCAAGCGGCGGGCGGGGGTCAAGGACGCGTCCTCGCTGATTCCGGGCCACGGTGGCGTGCTGGACCGGTTCGATGCGATGACGGGGGCGGTGGTTGCGGTGATGGCCCTGGGCCTGCTGCTGCCGCTGCCGTTTCTGGAGGGATAGCGGATGCGGTCGGTTTCGGTGTTCGGCGCGACGGGGTCTGTCGGGGAAAGCACGTTCGACCTGCTGATGCGGCAGGGCGGGCCAGACGCCTATGCCTGTGTCGCGCTGACGGGCGGGCAGAAAGTGGACCGTCTGGCCGAAATGGCGCGGGCCTTGCGGGCCGAAGTGGCCGTTACCGCCGATGAGGCCTGCCTGCCCGCGCTGCGCGCCGCGCTGGCAGGGTCGGGGATCGAGGCGCAGGCGGGACAGGCGGCGATTGCCGAGGCCGCCGACCGGCCCGCCGACTGGGTGATGAGCGGTATCGTCGGCGCGGCCGGTCTGGTGCCGGGGATGCGGGCGCTGCGGCACGGTCGCACGCTGGCGCTGGCCAACAAGGAAAGTCTGGTGACGGCGGGGCCGCTGCTGATGCGCACGGCCACCCGGCACGGGGCACGCATCCTGCCGGTGGACAGCGAGCATTCGGCGATCTTTCAGGCGCTTGCGGGGGAGGACTTGACAGCGGTCGAGCGGATCATCCTGACCGCCAGTGGCGGCGCGCTGCGCGACTGGCCGCTGGACCGGCTGGCGGCTGCCACGGTGAAAGAGGCGCTGGCCCATCCGAACTGGGCCATGGGGCCGCGCATCACCATCGATTCCGCGTCGATGTTCAACAAGGCGCTGGAGGTGATCGAGACGCGAGAATACTTCGGCGTCTCGCCGGACCAGATCGAGGTCATCATCCACCCCGAATCGCTGATCCATGCGCTGGTGGGCTTTCGGGATGGGGCGATCATGGCGCATATGGGGGCGGCGGACATGCGTCACCCGATCGGCTATGCGCTGAACTGGCCCCGGCGGGAGCCTCTTCCGGTCGCAAGGCTGGACCTTGCGGCGATCGGCAGGCTGACCTTCCGCGCGCCGGACCTTGTGCGCTATCCCGCGCTGAGGTTGTGCCGCGACGTGATGGAGACGGGCGGGCTGGCCGGGGCCGTGTTCAACGCGGCCAAAGAGGTGGCGCTGGACCATTTCATTTCCGGAAGCCTGGGGTTCGCGCAGATGGCTGACCTGGTCGAGGCGTCGCTGGCCCGGGTTTCGTCCGATCTGCGCCTTGGAAAAGCCGTCGAGGGGCTTGAGGATGTGCTGGAGGCGGACCATCTGACACGCATCAGGGCACGCGAAATCGCGGCGACGATGGCGGCAGGGTAACGGGGGCGGGGCGTTTGGATCTTTTCGGTTTGGTATCGGGTGCAGGCGGTCTGCTGTGGACCGTGGTGTCTTTCATCGTGGCTCTGTCGATCATCGTGGCGGTGCACGAATACGGCCACTACATCATCGGTCGCCTCACGGGCATCCATGCCGAGGTGTTTTCGCTGGGCTTCGGGCCGGTTCTGTTCAGCCGGGTCGACCGTCGAGGGACCAGGTGGCAACTGGCCGCGCTGCCGTTCGGGGGATACGTCAAGTTCATGGGCGATGCGGACGCGTCCTCGCGCCGCGACGAACAGGCGATGACGGGTCTGAGTTCCGACGAGTTGCGCCACACGATGCACGGCGCGCCCCTGTGGGCGCGGGCGCTGACGGTGCTTGCGGGGCCGGTGTTCAACTTCCTGCTGACCATCGCGGTGTTCATCGGGGTCGTGGCCTGGACCGGCGTCGCGCTGGACCGCCCGGTTGTGGGCACCCTGCGTGCGCTGCCCTTCGATGCGCCCTCGCTGCAGGCGGGCGACCGGATCGTGGCGGTGGACGGTGTCGCAACACCGGACCTTGCCGCCTACGGCGCGGCAATTTCGGCCATCGGCCCGGTCGCGGCGGTCACCTATCTGGTCGAACGCGACGGCGCGCAGGTCGAAGTGACCGGGCCACATCCGATGCCGCCGCTGGCCGGATCGGTGCAGCCACAATCGGCGGCGATGGATGCCGGGCTGAAGGCCGGCGACGTCATCCTGGAAGCGGGCGGGCAGGCGGTGACCAGCTTTGCCGAACTGCCGCCCATCGTCGAGGCGTCGCAAGGTGCCCCGGTGGCCTTGAAGGTCTGGCGCGCGGGCGAGACGTTCGACCTGACGCTGACCCCCCGCCGCCGCGACCTGCCGACCGAAACCGGGTTCGAGACGCGCTGGCTGATCGGGCTGTCGGGCGGGTTGCTGTTTGAATTCGAATCCCGCCAGCCCGGCCCGATCGAAACCGTCGGACTGGCGCTGGACCAGACCTGGTACGTGGCCACAACGTCGTTGTCGGGGCTTTGGCACATCGCGACCGGCGCGATTTCCAGTTGCAACATCTCGGGTCCGATCGGAATGGCCGAAGTGATGGGCGACGCCGCGCGGTCGGGGCTTGAGACGTTCGTGCAGATGCTGGCGGTGTTGTCACTGGGCATCGGCCTCTTGAACCTGTTCCCGATCCCGGTTCTGGATGGCGGGCATCTGGTGTTCCACGTCTGGGAAGCCGCGACGGGCAAACCGCCTTCGGACCGGGCTTTGCAGGTTCTCATGTCGGTCGGTCTGGCGCTGCTGCTGTCGCTGATGGTCTTTGCGATCTCGAACGATCTGTTCTGCACCTGATTTCAGCGCCGCCATCGCCATACTGGTGCCTCAATTTTCCGGCAGGGTTGCGACGGGCTAAAGGAAACAGGTGGTGCGATGGAACTGGTAAGGGACGGATTCAAGGGGATTGGCCTGCTGGTCTGGCTGAACTGGGACCGGATTTTCGTTCTTGGCACCGTCGTGGCGGGCTTGCTTGCCGGGGCGTTTCTGGGAACCACGCTGGTCAAGCCCTGACGCGGCAGGCAAAACTATCCACAGTCTTTTTGCACCGGTTGTCCCGCTATAGGCGGTGTCTGCCGCATCCTTTTGACAAGCCCGGCGCGAGAGGCTAGTCAGACGGAACGGGCGATGGATTGGTCGGAGAAAACCATGGACAGGCACAGCGGCGCGGGCATTTGGCGCCTTGGCTTTTCGAAGGCGGTCCTGCGTCCGGCCAGCGTCGCGATTCTGTTAGGGACATCGGGGCTTTCGGGTGTGTTCCTCACACCGGCCTTTGCCCAGACCTACAGCTTTTCCTCGGTATCGGTAGAAGGCAACCTGCGCGTCGATGCCGCGACGATCATCGGATTTGCAGGAATCAACCGCGGCCAGAGCGTCTCGGCGGGCGAGTTGAACGACGCCTATCAGCGCATCAACAATTCCGGCCTGTTCGAAAGCGTGACGATCGACCCGCAAGGCAGCACACTGGTGATCCGCGTGGCGGAATATCCGACCGTCAACGTGGTGGACTTTCAGGGCAACAAGCGCGTCAAGGACGAGCAGTTGACCTCGATCATCACATCGCGGTCGCGGCTGGTCTATTCGCCGTCGCAGGCCGAGGCAGATGCAGCCTCGATCGCCGAACAGTACCGTGTTCTGGGCCGCACCGCCGCAACGGTTGAACCCAAGATCATCCGCCGGTCCGACAACCGGGTCGATCTGGTGTTCGAGATTCAGGAAGGACGGACCGTCGAGATCGAGCGTCTGTCCTTCGTCGGCAACCGCGCCTTTTCCGACCGCCGCCTGCGGCAGGTTCTTGAGACCAAGCAGGCAGGCTTCCTGCGCCAGTTGATCAAGGGTGACACGTTTCAGGCCGAACGGCTTGAGGTCGACAAACAGATGCTGCGCGATTTCTATCTGTCCCGCGGCTATGTCGATTTCGAGATCCTCGACGCATCTGCCGAACTGGCGCGTGAACGGGATGCGACCTTTGTGGCCTTCACCGTGCGCGAAGGGCGCAGCTTCAACGTGGGGCAGGTCAGCACCGTGTCCGAAGTCGAAGGCGTGGACGCCGCCGAATTCGACGCCGTGCGCCGCCTGCGGTCCGGCGTGACCTACACGCCTGCCATCATCGAGAACAACGTCGCGCGGATGGAAACGCTGGCGCTGCGCAAGGGTCTGAATTTCCTGATCGTCGAGCCGCGCATCACCCGCAACGACCGCGATCAGGTGATCGACGTGCAGTTCGTGCTGACCCGCGGGCAGAAGGTGTTTGTCGAGCGCATCGACATCGAAGGCAACACGACCACGCTTGACCAGGTGGTGCGGCGGCAGTTCCGGTCGGTCGAAGGCGATCCGTTCAACCCGCGCGAAGTCCGGCAGGCGGCCGAACGCATCCGCGCGCTGGGATACTTCGCGAATGCCGACGTCAACGCGCGGCAGGGGTCCGCTCCCGATCAGGTTGTGGTCAACGTCGATGTCGAGGAACAGCCGACGGGTTCTCTCAGCTTCGGGGCAAGCTATGGCGTCAATTCCGGCGTCGGGCTGAACGTCGGCTTTTCCGAAACCAACTTCCTTGGACGCGGCCAGACCTTCAACCTGAACCTGCAGTCCGGAACCGACACGACCGACAGCAGCATCACCTTCATCGAACCCAGCTTTCTGGGCCGCGACCTGCGGTTCCGGTTCGGCGCGGGCTACCGCATCACCGATCAGGACAACGCGGATTAC
>JAIYDJ010000042.1 GCA_027487575.1 Rhodobacter sp.
AAGGCGGGGCTGTCGCTGTCGGCGATGATCTGGGTCATGCCGTAATGGTCGCGCAGATCGAGGAACAGGACTCCGCCATGGTCGCGCACCCGGTGGACCCAGCCGGCGAGGCGGATGGTCTGGCCGACGTCTGCGGTTCTCAACTCGTCGCATCTATGGCTGCGGTAGGCGTGCATGGGGTCTTCCCTTCGGCGTCAGCGGTGCAGCGCCGATACACCTTTTGCCGGGCCAAGTGTCAAGGGTGCGGCTGTCCGCCCGCCCAGACCGCCGGGATCAGGCCGCGCAGCGCATTGCCGACCCACAGGCGGACATGGGGCAGATCGGTGGCGTGCAAGGTTTCTTCGGGCGCGTTCAGCGCGGCGCGCAGCACGCCGGGCAGCAGGCCCGAGGTCAGGGGCGGGGTGCGCAGGCCATGCCCCCGGTCGAAGAACAGGGTGGTGATGGTGCCATCGCACACCTCGCCCCGTTCGTTGAGCAAGATCACCTCGTCCAGATCGGGCGGCAGGGTGGCGCGGGCGGCGTCATAGGCGGGGCGGCGGGTGGTTTTGAGCGTGAGCCAAGGGTCAAACGAGGAGAGGCGTTCGGCGGCGAGGCCGAGATGCCAGACCGGTTTGGCAGCAGGCAGCGGGGCGGTCGTCACCTCGATCCGTCCATCGGCCTCCAGCGTCAGGCGGACGCGGGCCGGGGTGCTGACGGTGGCGAACAGGGCGGCGGCGGCCCCTGCACATGGCCAGCCCAGCCGCGCGGCGGACCGGTGGAGCCGGGCAAGGTGCAGCGGCAGCCGGGGAAAGGCGGTGCCGGTCCAGCCCAGCGTCTCGATCAGGCGAAGCCCCGGCTGAGCCCCGTCGCGTAAGCTGCTTTCCATAGCGCCTCTGTCCATTCGCCGTCGGCGGTCGAATCCTGCACCACGCCGCCACCCACGTTCAGCGTGACCGCCCCGTCAGGATAGACCGACAGGGTGCGGATGGCGACCGAGAAGGCGGCGGACCCATCGGGGGCCATCCAGCCGATCGCGCCGCAATAGGCCCCGCGCGGGGCGGATTCGACCTCGGCGATGATTTCCATCGCGCGGATCTTCGGGGCGCCGGTGATCGAGCCGCAGGGGAACAGGGCGGGCATCAGGGTGGACAGGCTGGCGGGCGCGGACAACTGTCCCGTGATGCGGCTCGACATCTGATGCAGGGTGGCAAAGCTGTCGATGGCGAAGAGTTCGGGCACGCGGACCGACCCCACCCGGCTGATCCGGGCGATGTCGTTGCGCAGCAGGTCCACGATCATCAGGTTTTCGGCGCGGCCCTTTTCCGAGGCGCGCAGTTCGGCGGCCAGTTCGGCGTCGCGCACCGGGTCGGGGTCGCGGGGTGCCGTGCCCTTCATCGGGCGCGCTTCGATCCGGCCCGAGGCATCCAGCCTGACAAAGAGTTCGGGAGAGCGCGACACGAGGATCGGGCCGGGGTCGAGGTCGACATAGGCACCAAAGCCCACGGATTGCCGGGCGCGCAGTGCGGCGTAAAGGTCCAGCGGGGTGCCTGCGGTCTGGCGGGTGGTCAGCGGAAAGGTGAGGTTGATCTGGTAGCAGTCACCCGAGGCGATGTAGTCCTTCACGCGGGAAAAGGCCGTCTCATAGCCCGCACGGGGAAGGGCGATGGCCAGCGGGTCCAGCGCCGCCGCCGCAGGGGTGGCCGCTGCCAGCGTTGCCGTACCGTCGGCGGGTGCATCATAGGCCGCCAGCACCGCAAGCGGCGGCCCGGCCGGCGGCATCAGATGATGAAGCCGGGGTTCCAGCGCGTAGCCCGCCTCGTAGGCCAGCCATCCCGCCACCCAGAACCCGTCCGCGCGGGCCGCATCGGCCGCAGCCAGCACGGCGCGCACGTCGTCGGTCGTGCGGGCCACCCATGTCTGTCGCGCGCCTGCAAACAGGGTCGTGCCGGGGATTGGGCCGAAGTCGCACAGAAACACCGGTGGGGCCTTTTCGGGATCGCATCTGTTCGCTGCACTTAGTGCCTGCCGCAGGGCGGGACCAGCCGTTTTCCGGCACGGTCTGGCGACAAAAACGACATCGCAGATGTGATTTTTCAGCAGTTAAGCCTGAAAAAGCTGTGCAATAGTCGCCCCGCGCAGCCAAAGGGCGCGAAAACGGGGTGCCACGAAACCCGCAGGGACAAGGAAATCTTATTGTGCTGAACGAGTTCAAGAACTTCATTGCCAAGGGCAATGTGATGGACCTTGCGGTCGGGATCATCATCGGGGCGGCCTTCACCGCCATCGTCGGCTCGCTGGTCAGCGACCTGATCAACCCGGTGATCGGCCTGATCCTGGGCGGGGTGGATTTCACCAACATGTTCATCGTGCTGAAGGGCAACGTGCCGGATGGCGTGGGCCTGCAGGCGGCACGCGATGCCGGGGCGGCGGTGTTCGCCTATGGCGCGTTCATCACCGCGGTCATCAACTTCCTGATCATCGCCTTTGTGGTGTTCCTTCTGGTCAAGGCGGTGAACCGGCTGAAGGACACCGCGATCCGCAAGGCCCCCGCTGCCCCCGCAGCGCCGGCCGGGCCGACCGAACTGGAAGTTCTGATACAGATCCGGGACCAACTGGCGAAATCCTGAGCCAGCTTTCCTGTCCCCTCCCCCGACGGGGAGGGGAACCCACGCGCGGGGTCAGATCGTCAGCGCCTGCACCGCAGTGATCGTGGGCAGGCCAAGCGCGACCCCGACGGCGGCATAGGTCAACTGGCCCGCATGGACATTGAGACCAGCCAGCAGATGGCGGTCGTCTGTGCAGGCCTGCCGCCAGCCCTTGTCGGCCAGCGCCAGCACAAAGGGCAGCGTCGCATTGCCCAGTGCCAGCGTTGACGTACGGGGCACCGCACCGGGCATGTTGGCGACACAGTAGTGCAGGATGCCGTCCACCGTGTAGATCGGGTCGTGGTGGGTGGTGGCATGGCTGGTTTCAAAGCAGCCGCCCTGATCGATCGCGACATCGACCAGCGCCGCGCCGGGCTTCAGGTCGGCAAGTTGCGCGCGGCTGATCAGCTTGGGGGCCGCAGCACCGGGAATGAGCACCGCCCCGATGATCATGTCCGCCTGTCGGGCAAGGTCCATGGTGGTGGCCGCATCCGAAAAGGCGCTTTTGAACATGCCGCCGAACACGTCGTCCAGATAGCGCAGTCGGTTGATCGACCGGTCGAGCACGGTCACATCCGCGCCCATCCCGGCGGCGATCTTGGCCGCATGGGTGCCCACGACCCCGCCGCCGATCACCAGCACGCGGGCAGGCAGAACCCCCGGAACACCGCCCAGCAGCACGCCGCGCCCGCCGTTCGCCTTCTGCAGCGTCCACGCACCAACCTGCGGGGCCAGACGGCCAGCGACTTCGGACATCGGAGCCAGAAGCGGCAGGCCACCCCGGTCATCCGTCACGGTTTCATAGGCGATACAGGTGGCGCCCGAGGCCATCAGGTCGCGGGTCTGGTCGGGGTCCGGCGCAAGGTGCAGGTAGGTGAACAGGACCTGCCCCCGGCGCAGGCGGGCGCGTTCGGCGGGCTGCGGCTCCTTGACCTTCACGATCAGGTCGGCCGTGGCAAACACCTCTTCTGCCGTGTCAAGGATCGTGGCCCCCGCAGCGGCATAATCTGCGTCGGTAAAGCCCGCCCCGGTGCCGGCGGCGGTTTCGATGTAGACCGCATGGCCGTGGTTCACCGCCTCGCGCGCGGCATTGGGCGTCAGGCCGACGCGGTATTCCTGCGGCTTGATCTCTTTGGGGCAACCGATCTTCATATGTGGACTCCCTTGTTGTGCGGTCAGCCTGACGCGGATCGGCTGGTGGGGGTTGCACATTTCGGTGGCGAATGCGGGCCGTTGCGGTAGGTTCTGCCGCGATGGGGCAGTTCTGGCGAAGAAAGCGGCGTGATGGACGAGTTGGACGCGACGGATCGGCGGATTTTGGCGGTGCTGCAGCGGCAGGGGCGCATCACCAATGCCGAGTTGTCCGAAACGGTGCACCTGTCGGCATCGGCCTGCCACCGGCGCGTGCAGCGGCTGGAGGAGGAGGGCTTCATCGCGGGGTATGTAGCGCTGCTGGACGCGCGGCGGATGGGGCGGCCCACGGTGGTCTTCGTCGAGATCACGCTGCAGGGGCAGGCGGACGACCTGCTGGACGCGTTCGAACGCGAAGTGGCGCGCGTGCCGGATATTCTGGAGTGTCACCTGATGGCGGGGACGGCGGACTATCTGCTGAAGATCGTGGCGGCCGACACCGAGGATTTCGCGCGCATCCACCGGCAGTATCTGTCGCGATTGCCGGGGGTGCGGCAGATGCAGACGTCGTTCTCGCTGCGGACGGTGGT
>JAIYDJ010000074.1 GCA_027487575.1 Rhodobacter sp.
CGGCCGGAGGCGGCAGTGTGGACCCCGCGCACCATCTCCGCGATTGCAGCGGAAGACGCGGTACTTGCCGCCCGGGTGCCAGCCGACATCGACGCCTTCTGCCCCGGATACGAAAAGAACACGCTGGACGAACGCCGGGCCTTCTGGGCCGGTGTCCTTTCCGCCGTGGCAAAGCACGAAAGCTCGTGGAACCCGGCAGCCTCGGGCGGGGGCGGCCGTTATATCGGGATCATGCAGATTTCACCCGCCACCGCCGCGCATCACGGGTGCAGCGCCACCACGGTATCAGGATTGAAGGACGGCGCCGCCAATCTGGAATGCGCGGTCGAGATCATGGCGAACGCGGTCCAAAGCGACGGCGTCGTGGCTGGGTCGGGCAACCGGGGAGTAGGGCGCGACTGGATGCCCCTGCGCAATGGCGGCAAGCGGGCCGAAATCGCAGACTGGACCCGGTCGCAGGACTATTGCGAGGGGTGACTGCAAGCTGCCGCAGGTCAGCCATGCGACCATTCCGGCAAGGGAAACAGCCTGTCGTAGGCCCAGTTGAACACCAGCGCGTAGGCCAGATAGAACAACGCCAAAGAAGCGTCCATCAGGAAGGCCTGCCACAGGCCGATGTCCAGATAAAGCGCGAACAGCGGGATCAGGACAATCAGCAGCCCCGCCTCGAACAGCACGGCGTTCAGCACGCGCAGCGCCCAGGTTTTGCGCGTTGTCCCCGACCGCCGCTGCAGCACACGGTCAAAGCCAAGGTTGAACAGATAGGTCCAGATCGCTGCGATGGTGGCGCTCGCCGCGCCAAGGACGCCCATGTCGGCAGTGGACAGACCAAAGGCCCACGAACCGACAAGGGTCACCAGAACCAGCGCGATCAGTTCGAAACTGATGGCATGACGGATACGGTCGGCAGGGGATCGCATGACAAACCTTCGGGAACAGGTCGGGTCGTCCCGAAGGTTGCGCAGAATTGCGAAGGTCGTCCTTGCAGGGCTGAAATGGGCACGGCGCGGGACGCAGACAAGCCCCCGGCCTGCCATTCTCAATCCCCCAGCATCCGCGCGGCCATCTCGCCCAGATCGCGGCTCAGTCCCGGCGTGGCCAGAATGCGCTGAAGTTCCGCCCTGACCATGCCCTGACGCGCCGCATCGTACCTGTGCCACACCTCGAAGGCGGTCGACATCCGCGCGGCGGTCTGCGGGTTCACCGGGTCAAGCCGGATCAGCCAGTCGACCAGCAGCCGGTAGCCAGACCCCGAGGCATGATGAAATCCCGCATGGTTGCCCGACAGCGATCCGATCACCGCGCGGAACCGGTTCGGGGTCTTCCAGTCGAAATCGGGATGCCGGGTCAGGGTGTCGGTCAGACCGGCCAGCGCATCGGGCGCGGCATGGGCGATCTGCACGGCAAACCACTTGTCCGTCACGTTGCGGTCATGTGCCCAGCGGCGGCCGAATGCCGCGACCTCGGACTGCCCGCGCCCGATATCCAGCAGACAGGCCAGCGCGCCCAGTTCTTCGGTCATGTTGTCGGCGGCGGCAAAGGCGGCTTCGGCCGCCCGCCCGCCATCCGTCCGGCTGATCAGCGACAGCGCAGCCAAACGCAGCGCCCGCCGCCCTGCGGCCCGCGCCTCGGGCGAAAACGGTCCCGGTTCGGCCAGTTTCGGCATCAGCCCCGGCAGACCCGGTGCCAGCCGTTCGGCCAGCGCCTGCGCCATCCGCCGACGCGCGGCATGCAGTACCGCAGGGTCCGGCACATGCCCCGCGGCGGCCAGCGTCTGCGCCATGTCATCCTCGCCCGGAAGCCGAAGCGCCAGCGCCCGGAAGGCCGGATCCAGCTGATCGTCGAACGCCACCCGCGCCAGTGCATCCAGCCAGTCCGGCCCCGGCTGCGCGCCCGCCGTCACCATCTGCGACAGAAGGTCCTTGGCCAGCGCGCGGCCCGCCTCCCATTTGTTGAACGGATCGGTGTCATGCGCCAGAAGGAAGGCGCGCACTTCGGGCGATGTGGGATGATCCAGCACCACGGGCGCGGAAAAGCCGCGCAGGATCGACGGCACGGGTTTGCTGGCCAGCCCGTCGTAGGTAAAGGACTGCCGCGCTTCGGTCACCTCCAGCACCGTGGTCGGCACCATCTCGTCGCCGTTCGGGTTCAGCAGCCCCACCGCGATCGGCAGCATCTTGGGGTCCTTCGCCCGCTGGCCGGGGGTGGCGGGGTTGTGCTGCTCGAACGTCAGGGTGAACCGCCCTGCCCCGTCCCAATGCTCGGCCACGCTCACGCGCGGCGTGCCCGCCTGCGTGTACCACCGCTTGAACTGCGAAAGATCGCGGCCCGTGGTGTCTTCGAACACTTGCAACCAGTCCTCGATGGTCGCGGCATCGCCGTCGTGCCGGTCGAAATACAGCGCCAGCGCGCGGTCATAATCTGCATCGCCGACCAGCCGCTTCAGCATCCCGATCACCTCGGCGCCCTTTTCATAGATCGTGGCGGTGTAGAAGTTGTTGATCTCGATGAAACTGTCGGGCCGCACGGCATGGGCCAACGGCCCGCCATCCTCGCGGAACTGCCGCGCGCGCAACATCAGCACATCCTCGATCCGCTTGACCGCGTGGCTGCGCATGTCGCCGGTGAACTGCTGGTCGCGGAACACCGTCAACCCTTCCTTCAGGCACAACTGGAACCAGTCGCGGCAGGTGATGCGGTTGCCGGTCCAGTTGTGGAAATACTCGTGCGCGATCACCGCTTCGATCCGGCCATAATCATCGTCGGTCGCCGTCGCGGGGCTGGCGAGCACAAGGCGCGAGTTGAAGATGTTCAGCCCCTTGTTCTCCATCGCGCCCATGTTGAAATCGTCGACCGCCACGATGTTGAACACGTCCAGATCGTATTCGCGCCCGTAGACCTGTTCATCCCACCGCATTGACCGGATCAGGGCATCCATCGCATAGGCGCAGCGGTCCTCGTCGCCGGGGCGGACATAGATGTTCAGCGCGACCTTGCGGCCCGACATGGTGACAAAATCGGCAGAGAAGGCCGCAAGATCACCCGCCACCACGGCAAAAAGATAGGCGGGTTTGGGCCAGGGGTCATTCCATTCGGCCCAGCCGGGCCCCGCCCCAACCGGATTGCCATTCGACAGCAGCACCGGCAGGTCCGACTCGATGCGGACGCGGAACACCGACATGACATCGGGCCGGTCCGGATAGAACGTGATCTTGCGAAACCCTTCCGCCTCGCATTGAGTGCAGTAAAGCCCGCGCGACATGTAAAGCCCCTCCAGCGCGGTATTGGCCTCGGGGTTGATCTCGACTTCGGTTTCCAGCGTGAACACGCCCTCTGGCAAGTGGTCGGCCGGAATCGTCAGGCCGGTGCTATCGGGGGTCACGTCGACCTGCCGACCGTCCAGCGCCAGCGCGATGAGCCGCAGGTTTTCGCCGTCCAGCCGCAGGTCATGCCGCCCCGGCCGATCAGGATTCGGCGCGAACCGCAGGCGGGCCAGAACCCGAGTGGCTGACGGGGCAAGGCGGAACGTCAGGTCCACCGCTTCGACCCGGAACGGATAGGGCTGGTAGTCGGCAAGGTAGATGGTGCGGGGCTGGTCGGTCATCATGCTCTCCTGTCGCCCTATTGGTAAACTTATGCAGGCCGGGGGCAAGGCGGGGGTTTACGAATCCGACGGCTCCGCTATTTCTGTGTTCCATGAATGTTCTCGTCTGGTTCAAGCGCGACCTGCGCATCCACGACCACGCAGCCTTGGTCGAGGCGGCCTCTCTGGGGGCCGTGCTGCCGGTTTACATCGTGGAACCCGAGTATTGGGCGCTGCCCGATGCCTCGGCCCGGCAATGGGAATTCATCGCCGAATCGCTGCGCGACCTGCGCGACGACCTTGCGGGGATCGGCGCGCCACTTGTGGTGCGGGTGGGCGAGGCGGTGCCGGTGCTGGACCGGCTGACGCGGGCGAACCGGATCACGACCGTGATCAGCCACGAGGAAACCGGAAACCTGTGGACCTTTGCCCGCGACCGCCGGGTTGCGGACTGGGCGCGCGGGTGCGGCATCGACTGGCGCGAGCGTCCGCAGACCGGCGTGGTGCGCAGGTTGGCCGGGCGCAACGGCTGGGCTGGTCAGCGCGACGCCTTCATGGCCGCCCCCCTAGTCCCCGCACCGGTTCTGCGCGCCGTGCCGGGGGTTGAACCGGGGGTGATTCCGTCGGCCCGCGCGCTGCGGCTGGCCGAAGACCGTTGTCCGAACCGGCAGGCGGGGGGCCGCGCGCAGGGCGTGGCGCTGCTCGACTCGTTTCTTGCACAGCGGGGTGAGCGGTACCGATCGTCTTTGTCGTCCCCGGTCACCGGAGAGCGGGCCTGTTCCCGCCTGTCTCCGCATCTGGCCTGGGGAACCCTGTCGGGGCGCGAAGTGGCGCAGGCCACGGCGGCGCGCGTTTCCGAACGGCCCGGAGGGCACTGGGCAGGCTCGCTGGCCAGTTTTGAATCGCGTCTGGCCTGGCGCGACCATTTCGCCCAGAAACTGGAGGATGAACCGCAGATCGAGGTGCGCGCCCTGCACCGCGCCACCGAAGGTTTGCGCCCGCGCGGCGGCGATGCCGGGCGATTGGTGGCGTGGGAGCGTGGAGAAACCGGCGTGCCCTTTCTTGACGCCTGCCTGCGGTCGCTGATCGCCACCGGCTGGCTCAACTTCAGGGCGCGGGCGATGGTGATGGCGGTGGCAAGCTATCAGTTCTGGCTCGACTGGCGCGATACCGGCCCGGTCCTGGCGCGGCGGTTCACCGATTACGACCCCGGCATCCACTGGCCGCAGGTGCAGATGCAATCGGGCGTGACGGGCATTAACACGATCCGCATCTACAACCCGGTCAAGCAGGGGCTGGACCATGACCCGACCGGGGCCTTCACCCGCCGCTGGTTGCCCGAACTGGCATCGGTCCCGGATGCCTTCCTGCAGGAACCCTGGAAATGGCCCGGTGCACAGGGTCTGCTCGGTCGGCGCTATCCCGAACCGCTGGTCGATCTGGCCTCGGCGCAACGGGCGGCGCGCGATGCGTTGTGGGGGTTGCGTCGGCAACCGTCGCATGCGGCCAAAGTGGCCGAGGTGATCGAAAAGCATGCAAGCCGGGCCGATCCGCGCTTTGTGAACGACCGTTCACCCCGCAGGCGCCGTCCGGCCGAAACCGCGCAACTGGCGTTCGACCTGTGAAGATGCGCCGCAAATCCGATCTGCCGGTCAAGACCTGCGTGACCTGCGGGCGGCCCTTCACCTGGCGCAAGAAGTGGGAAAAGGTCTGGGACGAGGTGAAATACTGTTCCGACCGCTGCCGGTCGGAAAAGCCGCCCCGCAAGGCGTAAAGTCAGGGCCCGCCCACAAAGGCCGCCAGCTTGCCCAGCGTCTGCAAGCCCAGTTCCACCGCACCGAACCCTTTGGCGGCCTCATATTCCTCGACCGTCGCGAGGACCATCGACAGCGTCAGCCGGGTGTGCCCGCCAATCTCTTGAAAGGTCACGAAGGCATCGGCATGCTTCGGCCCGTTTTCGCCCCAATGCAGCGTATAGCCGATCCGCTGTTCGGGGACGATGCGGGCATAACGGTGATGGTTGGGATAGACGGTGCCATCCGGCCCGATCATATCGAACACCCAATCACCACCTTCGCGCAGGTCGATCCGCGACGTGCGGCAGGAAAACCCGTCCGGCCCCCACCATTGCGGCAGGGTTTCGGCGTTCATCCAGGCCCCCCAGACCACGGCCACCGGGGCCTTGATCACCCGTTCCAGCACCATCGTGCGCGCGGCCACGCCAGCAAGGTTGCCAATCCCGGCATCAAAGCCTTGTCGGTACCCGGCCTCCATGTCCTGCGCCAGCGACGACAACTGCACCGTGACCACAAGCGTGCTGGTGTCTGCGTCCCCGACCATATCCGCCGAGACCAGCGCGGCGGACAGGGTTTGTCCGTCGCAGGACACGACTTCATAGTTCACGCTGCGTGCAGGGCCTGCCAAATGCAGCCAGCCGACCTCGACGCGGATATCCGGCTCGCCTTCGACCTTGCACAGGCTGACCTCGCGCCCGCCGACGCGGGTATCGGCTTCCAGAAACTCCACCGTCACGGAAGGCGCGGGCGGCGCCCAGATCTGGCGGGCGACGGGGTCGGTCCAGACGTGCCACAGCGTGGCCACCGGCACCTGCAGCTTGCGCTCGAAGGTCAGCGTGGCGAACCGGCTGCTCACCGGGCCAACCCCCGCGCATAGGCTTCCAGTTGATCCACAACCGTACCCCAGCCGTCATGGAAACCCATCTGCCTGTGCTGTTCCGCAGAGTCCTTTGACCGGTGGCGGGCCACGGCGGTATAGCGCGTGCGGCCCGGCCCGGCATCCTCGAAGGTCAGGATGGCTGTCATGAACGGTTCTGGCGACGGTTTCCATCCTTCGCTGTAAGCGTCGGTGAACACCAGCTTTTCGTTGGGAATCACCTCCAGGTAGACGCCGTTGTTCGGCATCTCGGCACCTTCCACCTCGAAGGTCGTGTTGAATTTGCCGCCCACGCGGACGTCCAGCTCGCAAGAGGTCACGCGGTGGGGTTTGGGAACGAACCAGTGCACCAGATGCTCGGGTGTGGTCCAGCACATGTACAGCACCTCGCGCGGGGCGTTGATCTCGCGCGTCAGGATCAGGTCGGTATCGGGGTCAAGGGTCATGGGATGTCCGGTTCATGAGTGTGGCGACATAGGCTTCCAGGCGGTCCGCGCGCGCTTCCCAAAGCGCGCGCTGGGTGGCCAGCCATTCGGCGGGCAGGCGCAGCGACTCGGGCCGCGCGGTGCAAAGACGGGTGCGCCCGGTCTTGGTCGTGGTGATCAGCGCTGCCGTTTCCAGCACGTCGAGATGGCGCATCACCGTCGGCAGGGCAAAGCCGGTCGGCCGGGCCAGATCGGTCACGGTGACCGGCCCCTGCGCCAGACGGGCAAGGATGGTGCGCCGCGTCGGGTCCGACAACGCCTGAAAGATCAGGGAGAGGTCCGGTTGATGCTTAGTCATGCAGCTAACCAAGCACAGGACATCAAGCTCGGCAAGACAAACTTAGCATATCGGCAAACTGTTCAGCCCAAATCCAGCGCGATCGCATGGATGCGGCTGTTCAGGTCCCCCAGCGCCGCATGCACGGCGCGGTGCCGGGCGACACGCGGCATCGCGGCCAGAAGCGGGCTGCGCAGCTTGATGCTGTAATGGCTGTCGCCCGATCCGTCATCGCCGGAATGCCCCGCGTGGCGGTGGCTGTCGTTCACGATTTCCAGAAGCTCGGGGGCAAAGGCCGCCGTCAGCCGGGCCTTCAATTCGTCTTTCACGCTCATATTCGCCGCACCCTCTTCCTGTTCCCGCACAATGCCCTAAACTCACAGCCCCGAGTCGGAAAGGCTCTGCACGCAAGGTACAAGGCTGCTCCGCATGACCAACCGCCCCCCCTTCGAATTCGACATACGGGTTTCCTCGGACAAGGCCAAACGCAAGACGACGCGACGCGGGATGTCGGGTGCGTTCGACACCTCGACCAAGGCCTGCGACTATCCGGGATGCAAGGAAAAAGGGGCCTACCGCGCCCCGAAATCGCCCGACCACCTGGATGAATACTTCTGGTTCTGCCGGGATCACGTGCGCGAATACAATCTGAAATGGAACTTCTTCGGCACGGCGACCGACGAGGAATTCCAGAAGCTGCTGGAGAAGGACCGGCTGTGGGAGCGTGAGACCAAGCCCTTTTCCAAGAAGGACGACGGCCGCGCCTGGCAACGGCTGGGCGTGGATGATCCGCTGGAAATCCTGGGATCGAACGCGACCCAGAACCCCGGCAAGCCGGTGTCGAATGCCACGCGCAAGCTGCCCGCGACGGAGCGGAAAGCGGTTGAGATCCTGGATGCCCGCGACACCTGGACCAAGGCGGAAATCCGCAAGCAATACAAGTCGTTGGTCAAGGACCTTCACCCCGACATGAACGGCGGCGACCGCAGCGACGAGGACCGGCTGCAAGAGGTGGTCTGGGCCTGGGACCAGATCAAGGACAGCCGGTACTTCCGTGAATAGGCGGCAGAAGCGGGGGTTTCACACCCCCGCACCCCCGTGGGATATTTTGGGACAGAAAATGGGGGGTCAGTCTTTCAGGTAGGCGACCAGTGCCCGCGTCGATCCATCCTTCTTTCCGGCATCTTCCCTGCCCTCCAGAATGGGTTGCAGGGCCACGGCCAGTTCCTTGCCCAGTTCGACGCCCCACTGGTCAAAGGAGTTCAACCCCAGGATCACCCCTTCGACAAACACCCGGTGTTCGTAAAGCGCGATGATCTGGCCCAGCACGAAGGGCGTCAGTTTCGGATAGGCCAGCGTCGTCGATGGCCGGTTGCCGGGGAACACGCGGTGACGGGCCTGCCTTTCAAGTTCGCTTCCCGTCAGACCTTTCTTCGCCATCAGCGCGGTGGCCTCGTCCAGCGACCGTCCGCGCATCAGCGCTTCGGACTGCGCAAGGCAGTTGGCGGCAAGCAGCAGATGGTGATGCGCCAGATCGGGCTCGTGGCCGGACTTTGCCACCAAGAATTCGCAGGGCACGATGCGGGTGCCCTGATGGATCAACTGGTAGAAGGCATGCTGGCCATTCGTCCCCGGTTCACCCCAGACGACCGGACCGGAGTGGGTGGCAAGGTCGGACCCGTCAAGCGCGACCCGCTTGCCGTTCGATTCCATTTCCAGCTGCTGCAGATAGGCGGGAAGGCGGATCAGCCGCTGGTCATAGGGCAGCACAGCCCGCGTTGCATACCCGCAGATCTGGTTGTGCCAGATGCCTACCAGCGCCAGCATCACCGGCATGTTCTCCTCCAGCGGGGCCCAGAGGAACCGTTCGTCCATGTCCCGGCCACCGGCGAGGAAATCGTCGAAACACTCGGGCCCGATGGCGATCATCAGCGACAGGCCGATCGGGCCCCACAGGGAATAGCGCCCCCCGACCCAGTCCTCGAACCCGAAGACGCGCGCCGCGTCGATGCCGTAGGCGGCCGTCTTGTCACCGGCGGTGGAAACCGCGGCGAACTGGGCGGCCGGATCGGCCACGACCGTCGCCATCCAGCGTTTGGCGGTGTCGGCGTTGGTCATCGTTTCGATGGTGGTAAAGGTTTTCGAGGCCACGATGACAAGCGTCGTCGCCGCATCCAGCCGCGCCAGCGTGTCGGCGATATGCGCGCCATCGACGTTGGACACGTAATGCACGCGGGGTCCGTCGTGATAGGGCGCCAGTGCCAGGGTCGCCATCACCGGTCCCAGATCGGACCCGCCGATGCCGATATTGACCACATCGGTGATCCGCCCGCCCTGCCCCACGAACCGGCCCTCGCGCACGTCCTGCGCAAATGCGGCCATCCGGGAAAGGGTCGCGCGGATGCCGGGCACCACATCGACACCGTCGACCATGACCTTTACGCCGTCGGGTGCGCGCAGCGCGGTGTGCAGCACCGCCCGGCCTTCGGTTTCGTTGATCCGGGCCCCGGCAAACATCGCGTCGCGCTTCGCCTCGACCCCGGCCGCCTGCGCCAGCGCGATCAGCAGATCACGGCCCGTGTCATCAAGGTTGGTCTTGGAATAGTCCAGCAGCATGGCTGCCGCCCTGGCGGTGAACCGGTTCGCCCGGTCGGGGTCGGCAAACAGCGACAGGATCGGGCGGTTCTGCACCGCTGCCTGATGATCGCGCAGCGCGCTCCACAGATGTTGCATGGCTTTAGTCTGCCCAATGAACGGTTGCATGGTCAAGGATCGCGCGGACGGGGGCCTCGATCGGCGGCAGGGACTGCGCCTTCAGCAGCGCCGCACGCTTTTCCGCCCCGATGATCAGGATATGGATATGCCGCGCGTCCCGCAACACCGGCGCGGTCAACGTGATCCGCGGCTCTGCGGCACCCGGCGCACGCATCGGCAGCAGGATCGGCGCATCCGGTGCCAGCGCCTGGGCCAGCAGATCGGCCCCCGGAAAAAGGCTGGCCGTGTGCATGTCCGCCCCCATGCCCAGCAAAAGGACGGTGATCGGCAGATGCGGCGCAATCGCGTCGGACAGGACCTGCAGCGCCGACTCGGGTTCCGGCGCATCGGCGTAAAGCGGCAGATACCGGGCCTGCGCCGCCGCCCCCTTCAACAGCCGCGCCCGCAACAGCGCCGTGTTCGATCTGGGGCTGGTTTCCGGCACCCAGCGTTCGTCATTCAACACGACCGCTACATGCGCCCAGCCCAGGTCTACGCCCGAAAGGGTATCGAATACCGGTCCGGGCGTGGTGCCCCCGGGCACAGACAGCGTGGCCCGTCCGTCGGCATGGACAGCCTGCGAAAGCTGTTGCGCAATTGTATCGGCCAAGGCCAGATACATCATCTCGCGGTCGGGATATTCCTCGAAGATCATCCCTTGATCTCGCGCCAGCGGCGACCGTCCTTGTGCATCAGCATCAGGGCATCTTCCGGCCCCGACGACCCCGGATCATAGCCCTGCGGACGGTCGCCCCGGTTTTCCCAGGCCGCGATGATCGGGTCGGTCCAGGCCCAGGCCGCCTCCACCTCGTCGCCGCGCATGAACAGGGTCTGGTTGCCCCGGATCACATCCATGATCAGGCGTTCATAGGCATCGGGCACATCCTCGGCCTCGTCGCCCAGGGCCTCGGCAAAGGACATGTCCAGCGGCACCTGCATCAACCGCATGCCACCCGGCCCCGGTTCCTTGATCATCACCATCAGGTTCATGCCCTCATCGGGCTGGAGCCGGATGACCAGCACATTCTCGCGCCAGCCCTGCGCATCGTCGAAGATAGAATGCGGTGGTTCCTTGAAGGTGATCGCAATCTCGGACGCCCGCGCGCGCAACCGCTTGCCGGTCCGCAGATAGAAGGGCGTCCCCTGCCAGCGCCAGTTGGCCACCTGAACCTTCAGCGCGATGTAGCTTTCGGTGCGGCTGGCCGGATTTCCGGAATGGTCAAGATATCCGCCCTCGCCCCCGGCCTTGAGATACTGACCCCGCACGATGTCCTGCGGCCCGACCGGTTGCAGCGCCCGGATCACCTTCAGCTTTTCATCCCGCACCGCGTTCGGGTCGAAGTGATAGGGCGGCTCCATCGCGATCAGGCACAGCAGTTGCATCATGTGGTTCTGCACCATATCCCGCATGGCACCCGATTTGTCGTAGTAGGCCCCCCGCCCCTGCACGCCCACGGTTTCGGCAACCGTGATCTGCACATGGTCGATGTATTCGGATTTCCACAAAGGCTCGAACAGGATGTTGGCGAATCGGACGGCCATCAGGTTCTGGACGGTTTCCTTGCCCAGATAGTGGTCGATCCGGTAAATCTGCGCTTCGGTGAAATGTTTGGCCAGAACCGAGTTCAGCGCGCGGGCGCTCTGCAGGTCGCGGCCGAACGGCTTTTCGACGACGATCCGGCTGGCAGAGTCGGCAATGCCGTGCAGGTGCAGGCGTTCGGCCAGATCACCGAACAGCGCAGGGGCCACTGAAAAATAGAAGGCCCGCACCACCCCGTCGCGCATCCGCGCCTTCAGAGCAGGCCAGCCGCCCTCGCCCGAGGCGTCGATGGTCACATAGCTCAGCTTTTCCAGAAACTGACCGATGACGGCGTCATCCTGCCGCGCCTTCGGAACGAACTCGGCGATGGCCGTGGCCGCGAGCGCGCGAAAACTCTCGTCGGTCAGATCGCCCCGCGCGGCCCCGATGACGCGTGCCGAGTCCGGCATCTGCCCCGACTGGAACCGCCGGAACAGCCCGGGCAGGATCTTGCGGCGCGCCAGATCTCCGGTACTGCCAAAGATGACCAGATCGAAGGCATCGACGGGAATGACGCGGGAAACCATCGGGAACCTCTTTGCGGACCGGCCTGTTAGCGCTAACCACACGCATTTACCGGCTGACCGCCGGCAAGTCCAGCCTTGCGCGGCGATTGATGGCTTGCCAACCCATAACGGCCCGAAGCGTTCAAAAAAACCGGGGCTGCCGCGAGATGACGGGAGAAAAGCCCCATCGCCATGGAAGAACGCAACCTTTTTGGCGCGCCGACGAGGCGGAAAGGCCGCCCCGCGGTCCGGCTTTCAGGTTTGGCAGGCGGCCCTTTCATGACGTCAACCGGGGGTGGGGAAGTCGTCGCCACCGCCCGGTCCATGCGGCAGGTCCGGGCTATCCGGCAATCTGCATCGGAAACGGGATCAACTCGCTGCCCGGCACCGACGTCGCGTTCGACGCGGCGGGCATGACATAGCGGTAGCCCAGTCCGTAGACGGCCCTGATGCAGTTGAAGCCCGCGTCGCATTCGCGGATTTTTGACCGGATGCGCTTGACGTGGCAATCGATCGAACGTTCGTCGCAATAGCCGTCGTGATCATGGATCAGATCGAGCAGCGAGTCGCGGGTCTTGACGACCCCCGGACGCGAGGCCAGTCCCGACAGCAGCTTGAATTCCGAAACCGTCAACGCAAGTTCATGCCCTTTCCAGATCGCGGCGACGCGATCGGGCAGCAATGTCAGATCGCCGGTCTGCACGTTGCGCATCATCGGATTGGCCTTGGTTTCCACGTCGGTCATCGTCTTGTGACGACGGACAAGCTGCTTGACCCATTCGGACACGAGAAAGGCCGAAGCGGGCTTGCGCAACACGGCGTCGGCCCCGATTCGCAGGCCAAGCACTTCGTCGAATTCCTCGGCGCTGTCGGTCAGCAGGATGACCGGCACCGTCGAGACGCGGCGCAGCTTCTGCATGAACTGCACGCCGTCGATGGTCTCGTCGCTCATGTTGAGGACGATCGCGCATGGCTCGGCCCGGCAAAAGGCCTCGTAGGCCCGGTCGCCGGACCGGAACAGGTCAACGCCAAATCCTGCGGCTTCCAGAGCGTTGCGGCAGTTGTTGGAGAATTCGATATCTCCGTGGACGAAATAGATCTTCTTCATTTTCCCAACCCGGTTTTCAGTTTCGGCACTGGCCCCGGCGCAAAAGGGTGTCTGCCGTCCGATCTTGCGGGTGGCGGGCGAACCTTATGTCCGATGCATGGCACCTTCATGTCTGAAAGATAACGGCACGAAGGGGTGTACTTTACCTGTCCAGAGGGATGGTTGACGGATGGAAAACGGTTGTACCGACTCGGACCAACTCCCGTAGAAGCGCCGATAGACGAGATCGCCCAGACGAACGGATGGGGCCAAAGTGCCGGTTTGCAACGAAAAGGCCCGGAGCGTTCCTGCGGAAACGCGCCGGGCCGGGCAGATTATGGTTTCCGATTGTGGCAAGACGCGGCGAATTGTGACTCGTCTTCAAGATAACAGGCCGGGTGGACGTGTCAGGAACGAGTGTCCATGGCCAGCCAGGCCTCGCGCAGGGTGGCGATGAATTCGGTGGCCCGCGCCAGACCTTCGGCACCATCGGCCTTGTCGCGGAAGGCGGTGACGACCTGTTCACGGCAGAATTCGTAGACCTGGAACAAGGCGGGCGCGATTTCCCCCCCCTTTTCGAAATCCAGACTGCTTTGCAGCAGATAAAGCGCCGACAGCGCCATGGTCATCGACCGCGACGGCAGCGGGCGGCGCAGTTCGGCGGCGGCGGCAAGACTTCCCAGCGCAGCATGAAGCTCGGCCAGTGCCACGCCGATCACGGCGTGCGGATCGGCCGGAAACTCCTGCTCGGTTTGGGCGGCGCGTTTGTAGGTCTGGCGGGCTAGCTGAAGGCTCATCGGATCCCCTGATCTTGCGGTGCGGGACCGATCTGGCCCGGCAAACCCTGTAACGGCAGCGAAACCCGCCTGTTTACCGCCCGAGCCCGCCGTTTCGGAAAATCGTCAGACCAGCCCCATGTCGCGCGCCATGACCACGGCCTGCGTGCGGTTGGCGGCGCCCAGCTTGCGGCAGATGGCCGTGACATGCATCTTGACCGTGGGTTCGGCCAGTTGCATCTCATTCGCGATGGCCTTGTTCGGCTTGCCCTCGGCCAGGAAGTTCAGCACCTGCGCCTCCTTGTCGCTGAGCTGTCCGTTCTTGGCGGTGCGGTTCGGTTCGGCCTGCGCGCGCATCAGTTCCATCGGCATGTAGGTTTCACCCGAATGGATGAACCGGATCGCATTTGCCAGACTGCGCGCTGGCGTGGTTTTCAGGATGATCCCGGCCGCGCCCGAATTCATGATCTCTTCCAGCATCTTGGGCGAAGGGCTGCCCGTGATGATCGCCACCGGCTTGCCCCCGTTCAGCCGGATCGCCCGGCGCAGCCCCGTCACGCCGTTCATCCCGGGCATGTTCAGGTCCAGAAGCACCACATCGAAGGGTCCGTCCTGCTGGATCAGTTGGGCACCTTCGTCAAAGCTTTCGGCGGTCGTGACGGCCATCCCCGCGACGCTGGTGAGAAACATCGAGAACATCTCAAGGATCATCCGGTGGTCGTCCGCAATGAGAACCTTCAGCTGCCTTGCAGCATTTCCAGCGACGTCGTTCATAAAATCTACCTTCCGAAAGTCTGCATCCGTGTGAGCACTACATCCCGATTTCGCCAGAATTCGGGTGATCGCTTCAATTTCCAGCACATACACCACCCGAAGCCCAAGTCGATCCAGCCTTCCGGGCTGAACATTCCAACCGGCTGCGTCCCTACCCATCCGAAAGGATGGCCATACGTCCGGATGATAGCTTTCTGGAAAGCTGTTGTCCTGTAGTATCGCGCGAGTGCCTGAATCGGGGAAGAACCATGTCTGTGTTGCTGAAATCTGCCTTCGTGACCCTTGCCCTGTTCGCCGGGTTGGTGTCGAGCGGTGCCGCGCGCGCCGAAGTCCTGCTGACGATCATCGGCGGCGATGGCCGCGAGGTTGCCTATTCCCGTGCGGACCTCGAGGCGATGCCCCGCGTCAGCTTCAAGACCAGCACCACCTGGACCGAAGGCGTGCAGGAGTTTTCGGGCGTCCCGCTGAAGGTGCTGCTGGAAGGTGCGGGCATCACCGAGGGCATGGTCAAGGCGACCGCCGTCAACGACTATGTCGTGGATATCCCGGTCGATGCCCTGTCCGATGACGCGCCCATCGTGGCCGATCTGATCGACGGCAAGCCGTTTTCGCGCCGCGCCAAGGGTCCGCTGTGGATCATGTACCCATTCGACAGCGCAGCCTCTGTGCGCACTGAAGAAAATTTTGGCCGCAGCGTCTGGCAACTGGTGCGTCTGGCGCAAAAGTGACAGGGTGGACGCTTCCCGCGGCGCGATCTGGCGAAGAATGACACAAGATGTCGGGTTCTGAATTCTATGACGGTATTCGCACCGCAGAACAGCAGGCCCGGCGCAACCACCGCCTGCTGATCGTCGCAATTGCGGTGCTGGCCATCGTGGTCGCCTTCAGCGGCTTCTACGTGTTCCGCCAGATCGACGACCAGATGGAAAAGAACGCGGCTGCCGCGTCCGACAATCGGACCTGGGTCATCGCGCAACTGGAAGTCGACCTTGGAAACCTGTCCATTGCCCTGTCGGAGGCGTTGCTTTCAGACGACCCGGCAGCCAGGGCCGAGCATGTCCGCGAACAGTTCGACATCCTCTACAGCCGGGTCTCCCTGCTGCGCAACGGCGGCATCCTGCGCGATACCGACCTCGAGGCGCTGGACGAATGGCTTTATCTCAGCGGCAACGACGGCCTGCTGAACCGCCTCGTTCCCGTCATCGACGGACCCGACGAAGGTCTGGTCGCCGCCATGCCGATGATGGTGGAAGAGCTTTCGGCGCTGCGATCGAACCTGCGTTTCGCCATCGTCGATGCCGTCTTCACCTTCATGAAACGTGGCGACACGCTGCGCAACACGATGCGCGAAACGTTGCGGATGTTCACGGGGGCCACGCTGTGGCTGCTTTCGGGGATGGCGGCGCTGATGCTGGGCCTGCTGCTGCAGAGCCGGACGCGGACACGGCATGCAAGGGCGCTTGAACTTGCGCTGCAGAACCTGCGCACCACGATCAACTCGGCGCTCGATGCCGTGCTGATCCTGAACACCGAAGGGCGCGTGGTCGAGTCCAACAGCGCGACCGTGTCGATGTTCGGCGGCAATCTGGAAGCTGTCCGGCCAAGGCTGGACGACATCCTGCGCGGCATTGTGGCGGATGGCGCGCCGTCCGGCCGCGTCAGACTGACCCCCGGCATGTGGGTGCGGGCGCAAGGGGTTCGGCTGGACGGGACGGTCTTTCCCGCCAAGGCCAGCGTCGGCACAGGTCAAACCGTATCGGGACGACCGATCAGCGTGGTGTTCATCCACGATATCACCGACCAGATCGCACATGAGGAAAATCTGGCACAGGCGCGCAACGCCGCGATGGAGGCGGACGAGGCGAAGGCGCGCTTCCTGGCCGTGATGAGCCACGAGATGCGCACGCCACTGACCGGCCTCTTGTCCGCGCTGGACCTGCTGACCCGCACGACCAGGCTGGACGACACGCAGGCCTGGCTGTCCGACATCATCCGGACCTGTGGCACGACGGCGCTGGAACAGGTGAACAACGTGCTGCACCTCAGCCGGATGAACGATGCCGAGGCCAGCCAGTATCCGGTGACCAGCTTCTCGCTGACGCGGGCGCTGAAAGACATCACGCGGCTGTTCGAACCCGACGCGGCCCGGCAGGAAACATCGGTCGAGATCACCGGCGTTGACGGCAGCGCGGTGGGGGTGGCCCTGCCGATGCAACTGTTGCAGCGCGCGGTCGGAAACCTTTTGTCGAATGCGGTGAAGTTCACCGAACGGGGGCATATCCGCGTCGGGCTGACGCATGCCCCGGCCACAAGGGACGGCTGGCTGGCGCTGCGGATCTCGGTCGAAGACAGCGGCATAGGGATTGCCACGGCGGATCTGGACCGCATTTTCCGCAACTTCGAAACGCTGGATTCCTCTTACGTCCGGGTCCGCGAGGGCAGCGGGCTGGGTCTGGGCATCGCCAAGCTGGCGGTTGAAGAGATGGGCGGCCACATCGAAACGGAAAGCGAACTTGGCAAGGGCAGCCGCTTTACCATCGTGCTGGAGGCGCCGATGGCCGAAATCGAGCCGACCGAACCGGAAGCCGATACCCTGACCGCGTCGCCGCTGGACCGGATCACGGTCCTGCTGGCCGAGGACAACATGATCAACCGCACCCTGATGGCGCAGCAGCTTGCCGGGCTCGGGGCCGTCGTGACCACGGCGGTGGACGGACAGGACGCGGTGGAAAAGGCGATTGCCGACCGGTTCGACCTGATCCTGATGGACATCTCGATGCCGCGCCTTGACGGATTGAGTGCCACGCGGCGGATCCGCGCCGATGGCCCCTGCCGGGATGTGCCGATCATCGCGATCACCGCGCAGGCCGCCCCGGAACGGCGCGAACAGTACCACGATTCCGGCATGACCGACGTGATGACCAAACCCGCCCGCATCGACGTGCTGGTGGACACCATGCTGAAACATGCGCCAAAGGCGGAAGGAATGCGCCCGTCCACGACGGACGACCCCGCCGGGGACGCGCCGGTTCTGCTGGCCAACGACCCCCTGATCGCCGCGCTGATGGAGGATCTGGGACGCGATTTCGTGGCACGGACGGTTGGCACCTTCCAGACCGAGACGGACAAAGCCTTGGACCAGACGCGAAAGGCGCTGGCCGACCGTGATCTTGGCCGGGTGCGTGAACTGGCCCACAGTTCGGCCGGGGCCGCGGCTGTCTTGGGCCTTTCCGCGCTGAACGCGGCGCTTCTGAGCCAGGAAAACGCCGCGATCAAGGGCGACGACGCCTCTGCCCTGTCGTTGCAGGCAGAGGTCGAGCAGCTTTACGAGAAAAGCGTACGGCATCTGGGTCGGGTTCTGGCCGACGCCTGAAGGTCAGTCCGGTTCGTCGAAGGCGGCGAACCCCGCCGCCATCGCGGCAGCAGCGGCGGACGGTGCCTTGGCGGGCGAGGCATCGTCGATGTCGAACGCCGCAAAGGCGGCGGCAGCACTCGCCATGCCGTCGGCGGCCGAAACCGACGCGGATCGGCGTCTGGATATGGGCGTGACCGGCAGGGGCGGATGCTCTGCCTGATCCGGCGGCGCAACGGGCGTCGGGTCCGGTGCGGGCGCATCCGCGTCCAGTGCCGACAGTGCGGCGAACGCATCGCCAAGGTCGCCGCCCAGGGTCGTCTGCGCCTTCGGGCGTTCGTGTGGGGCCGGTTCGGTGTCGGGCGGGGCCGAAGCCGCTGCAAGCAACAGCGCCGCATCCTCCAGCCGGACGGTGGACATCGAAACGCGCATGGCCTTCGGGCGCGCCGCAGGCGGTTCCGGCGGCGGAGAGGCCTCGGGTTGGGCCGGTGGCATCGCCGCTTCGGCCACGAAAGGCAGCGGCGGGGCACCCGACTGCAGCATGGCCAGACGCAGCGCCAGCCGGACCCTGCGCTCGGCTGCCGTCGTGCCGGCATTCTGGCCGCCGGGCAAGGCATCCGACGCGGTGAACACGAAACCGGGCGGCATCTGCGACAGCAGGTCCGTCACGCGGCCCACCAGCCCTGTCAGGTTCTTTTCCGGCATTTTCAACTCCTCGGTCAATCTGGCATCGGTCTTGCAAGGATCGGGCCAGATGACACCGATCCGAGGTTACAAATGACAAATGCGTTGCGGGATCATATCGGGTTCCATGCCGAGGCGCTGATGCTGGGGGAACGGCGGGGGGCGATCCTTGCCAGCAACATCGCGCAGGCGGCGACGCCGGGCTACAAGGCGCGCGACATCGACTTTGCCGCCGAACTGGCGCGGCGAAACGGGATGGGCACGCTGGCCGCCAGCCATCCGGGCCACATGACGGCTGGCGCCGCCATCGACGGCGGTCCGGGGTATCGCGTGCCGGTCAACGCCTCGCTGGACGGCAACACCGTGGAACCGGCAGTCGAACAGACCAAATTCGCCGAAAACGCGCTGCGCCAGCAGGCAAGCCTGACCTTTCTGAACCGCCGCATTTCCGGCCTGATGTCCGCGATCCGGGGAGAATAGAACCATGGCCGAGATCAGGAACGTCTTCGACATCGGCACCCGCGCCCTGTCGGCGCAGATGCTGCGGCTGAACGCCACCGCCTCCAACCTGGCCAACGCAGGCTCGGTATCGGGCACCGCCGAGGGGGCCTACCGCGCGCTGCGTCCGGTCTTCGTGGTGGACGAGGCCGCGCCGGGAAGCGGTTTGACCGCCCCCCGCGCAGACCGGATCGTGCAACTGGACCGCGACCCCGCCCGGATGTTCCGGCCCGACCACCCGCAGGCCGACGCCGACGGGTACGTCTATGAAGCCGCCGTCGAGGTGGAAGAAGAGATGGTCGAGATGCTGGAGGCCAGCCGCCAGTACCAGAATACGCTGGAATCCCTATCCACCCTGCGGGCGATGATGGCCCGCACCTTGACCATGGGCCAATAGCGCCCTGCCGCAGGACAATGACATGACAACGATCTCTCCCATCACCTCTTCCGCCACGCAGGCCATGGCACAGACCGGCAGCAAGGCCCTGGGCCAGCAGGATTTCCTGACGCTGCTGACGGCGCAGCTGAAAAACCAGGACCCGCTCAACCCGATGGACAACGCCGAGTTCCTGGGCCAGATGGCGCAGTTTTCCACCGTCTCCGGGATCGAACGCGTCAACGACACGCTGTCGGGGTTCGGGTCGGGGATGCGCGACATGCGCATTTCGATGGCCTCCACCATGCTGGGCCATTCGGTGCTGGTGCCGGGTTCGGTCGCCTATCCGGATGCCGAAGGCGCGGTGCGCGGGGCGGTCGATCTGCCGGCGGCGGTGCAGTCGCTTGTCGTCAGCTATTCCGACGGGCGCACGGGCACCCTGTTGCACAGCCAGACGCTGGGCGCGCAGCCTTCCGGCCTTGTCGGGTTCGAATGGACCGATCTGCCCCCCGAAGTCACCGCCGCGCGCGGCCCGGTGCGCGTGTCGCTGTCGGGCGTGCAGGACGGATCGTCGGTCAACCTTGACCCGCAGGTCTATGCGCGTGTGCTGTCGGCCAATGCCGGGGCCGGGCTGGACGACGTCACCCTGCAGGTTGAAGGTTTCGGCGCGATCAACACGCTGGAAATCGACTCCTTCCGCTAACCCCCTCCCCGTTCAAAGGAAAATCGCATGTCGATGAACACCGCCCTGTCCGGGCTGACCGCGGCACAGGCAGATATCGCCGCCACGTCGAACAACATCGCCAACGTGGCGACCATCGGATTCCGCGGCAGCCGGACCGAATTTGCTGACATCTACAACCAGTCGCCCTTTTCGGTGTCGCGCACCGCCGTGGGAACCGGCACGCAGGTCACCCGCGTCGCGCAGGACTTTTCGCAGGGCAGCATCGTCGGCACCGGCAACCGTCTTGATCTGGCGATCGAGGGTGCGGGCTTTTTCGCGCTGCGGCCCACCGGCACCACGCCGGGGGCGGCGGCCGAGACACTATATTCGCGCGCAGGGGCCTTCGGTCTTTCGGCGGGGGGCGTGATCCAGAACGCCTCGGGGCAGCAGCTTCTGGGCTGGCCGGTCGCGACCAGCGGGCAGGTCCTGTCCGAGGCGCTGACCACGGCGATGCCGCTGGAAATCCCGCTGTCGATGGGAACGCCGGTGGCCACGACCGCGGTGTCGCTGGCCGTCACCCTGCCGACCGATGCGGCGATGGCAGGCTCGCAGGATGCCGTGCCGCCAACGGCCGCCTTTTCGGTGGCGGACCCGACAAGCTGGGCCCACCGCACCAGCATTCCGATGTTCGACGATCAGGGTCGGTCGGTCGAGGCCGAGGTCTATCTGGTGCGGATGGCCAATCCCTCTGCAACGTCCGAAGTCACGGCCTATGCCGCCCATCTTGTCCGCGAGGGCGCGGTGTTCGCGCCTGCGGGCGGAAACACCCTCTCGTTCGATGCCGACGGCATTCCGGTCACCGGCAGCGCGCCATTGTCCTTTGCCGGGGCAGAGGGCGCGATCAGTGTCGATCTGACCTCCTCCACGCTGGATGACCAGCCGTTCGAAGTGTCGTCGGCGGCGCATGACGGTCTGACCGAAACGCAACTGACCACGCTGGACATCGATTCCGAAGGAACGGTCTGGGCGGTCTACGGGTCGGAAGACCGGGTCGCACGGGGCAAACTGCTGCTGGTGAACTTTTCCAACCCCGGCGGGATGCGCGTCATGGGCAGCGCCGCCTTCGCGGCCACCACCGAGTCAGGCGTGCCGATGGCGGGATCGCCCGGGGGGTCGGGGTTCGGGCTGCTGCGGTCGGGCGCGCTGGAAAAGGCCAATGTGGACCTGACCGAAGAGCTGGTGAACCTGATCACGGCGCAGCGCAACTATCAGGCCAGCGCCAAGGCGATGGAAACGTCGTCGTCGATGATGCAGACCATCATGAACCTGCGCGGCTGATCGGCGGACTGAATGGACCGTTTGATACATACCGCGCTGAACTCGCTGGCAAACCTTCGGGACCAGCGGGTTGTCTCGGCGCAGAACCTGGCCAACCTTGCGGTGCCGGGCTTCCGGCGCGATCTGGCGAACGAAGGGTCGGCGCATTTTATCGATGCGTCGGGCAGCCTGACCGCACGCGCGATGCAACTGGAACGCGGGCAGCACGGCTTTTCGCGCGAGGCGGGTCCGATGGACCGCACGGGCGATCAGATGGATCTTGCCATTGCGGACCGGGGGTTCTTCTACATCCAGCCGAAGGGCGGGGGCGCACCCGCCCTGTCGCGCCGCGCCGACCTGCAGGTGGGCCCCGGTGGCGTGCTGCAGAACGGGGCGGGCGAGGCGCTCCTGGGTGCAGACCTGCAGCCGGTGGTTCTGCCGCCCTTCCGCAGTCTGGAAGTCGACGATCTGGGACAGATCGTGATCACCCCCCAGGACGGCGCCCCCGGAGAGCGGCTGATGGTCGGGACGCTGGGCACGGTCGATCCGGGAGATGATCTCGCTCTGACCAAATCAGCCGATGGCCGCGTCCGCACGGCCGACGGCAGCCCCCTGCCCGCGCCGGACCAACGCCCCCGCATCCTGCAGGGCGTGCGTGAAGGCAGCAATGTGAACGCGACCGCCGAACTGATCGACAGCATCGAGTTGCAGCGCACGTTCGAACTGAACCTGCGGATGATCCAGACCGCGCGCGAAGTCGACGAGGCGGGATCGGCGCTGCTGCGGCCGCCCGAGACCTGATCCGGCCCAGACGGACCGAACCGGTCTGCGCCCGCGATGTGGCACGCGGCTTGCAGGCATCTTGCACAAGGCCGCGACACAGCCGATGACCAAGGAGCCAAGATGTCCACCAACGCGATGCACGTCGCCCGTACCGGGCTTGATGCCCAGCAGACCCGGATGCAGGTGATCGCCAACAATCTGGCGAACGTCAACACAACCGGGTTCAAGCGCGACCGCGCGAATTTCGAAACGCTTCTGTACCAGACCCACCGTGAGGCCGGGGCACAGACTTCGGACACGACCGCGCTGACCGGACCGCTGGCGATCGGCACCGGCGTGCGGATCGTCGCGACCGAAAAGATCCACACCCAGGGCAGCCTGAACACCACGGGCAACGCGCTTGACCTTGCGATCAACGGCCAGGGGTTCTTTCAGGTCCTGATGCCGGACGGGCGCATGGGCTACAGCCGTGACGGCACGTTTTCGCGCAACGCCGATGGCCTTCTGACCACCAACAGCGGCTATGTCGTCCAACCCGAGATCACCATTCCCGAAGGCACTCTGGGCGTCACCGTGTCCAGTGACGGGATCGTGACCGCCACCTTGCCGGGTCAGGTCGAGGCGCAGGAACTGGGCCAGATCACGCTGGCCGCCTTCCCCAACCCGCGCGGGCTGGCCCCGGTGGGCGAGAATCTTCTGGTCGAAAGTCCAGCCTCTGGCGCCGCTGTCATCGGCACGCCGATGGCGGACGGGATCGGCAAGCTGGTGCAGGGCGCGCTCGAGGCGTCGAACGTCAATGTCGTGCAGGAACTGGTCGACATGATCGAAACCCAGCGCGCCTACGAGATCAGTTCCAAATCCATCTCGGCCTCGGACGAGATGCTTCGTTTCCTCACCAACAAGCTGTGATGACCATGACCCGCATCCTTAAACTCTTTCTTCTGCTGCCGCTGTGCGCCTGCGCGACCTATGTCGAGGACAAGGCCAGCCTGAACTACGCCCCCCTGTACCCCGAGGTCGAAACCTTTGCGCCGGTCACCACGGGCGGCATCTACCACAAGGGGGCCACCGGGCTGTTCGTGAACGACAGCCGCGCCGCTGCGGTGGGTGATGTGCTGACCATCCAGTTTTCCGAACGCTTCCAGGCGACGAAATCGCAGTCGGCCAATTCCGGCAGGTCGTCGTCCTTCGAGACGGAACTGCCAGGACTTCTGGTTGGCGACTTTGACAACACAAGTCTTTCCAGCTCGACCGACCAGTCGTTCTCGGGTCGCGGCGGGGCGGCGCAGTCGAATTCGTTTACCGGGCGGCTTTCGGTGTCGGTGGTGCGGGTACTGCCGAACGGGCACCTTGAAATCATGGGGCAAAAGCGGCTGACCCTGAACAACGGCAACGAATACGTCCGCATGACCGGGGTCGTGCGCCCCGAGGATATCGGGCCCGAAAACGTGGTGTCGTCGGACCGCGTGGCCCACGCCGACATCCAGTATGTCGGTGCGGGCGATACCGCCGACACCGCCCGCAGGGGCTGGCTGTCGCGCGCCGTGGATGTGGTGAACCCGCTATGACCCTGCGCCTGCTGCTGCTTTTGCTGTCGCTGAGCGTGCCGTTCTGGTCGTCGCAGGCCTTTGCCGACCGGCTGAAAGACCTCGCCTCGTTTGGCGGGGTGCGGTCCAACCAGTTGGTGGGCTATGGCATCGTCGTCGGTCTTGCCGGGTCTGGTGACGGCAATTCGGGGCTGACCCTGCAATCGCTGGAATCGCTGATCTCGCGGATGGGTCTGCAGGTCGACGCGCAGGACCTGAACGCCAAGAACGCGGCGGCCGTCATGGTGACGGCCGAATTGGGACCGTTCCTGAAGATCGGGCAGCGGCTGGATGTGACGGTGTCGACTGTCGGGCAGGCCAAATCGCTGAAGGGCGGTACCCTTCTGATGACGCCGCTGATGGGCGCGGATGGCGATATCTATGCCGTGGCGCAGGGCAACCTCGTTGTGGGCGGCCTGGGTGTCGAGGGCAAGGACGGATCATCCCTGACGGTGAACATCCCGACAGTCGGGCGGGTGGCGGACGGCGCCTCGGTTGAAAAGCTGGTGGAAAGTCCGTTCCTCGAGTCCGACTTTCTGGTTCTGAACCTGAACCGGCCCGACTTTTCCACCTCGGCAGCGGTCGCCAAGGTGATCAACACGACCTTCGGCGACGGCACGGCCATCGCGGTGGATGGCAGTTCGATCAGCGTCTTTGCACCCAGCGATCCGGGGCAGCGCGTGACCTTTGCCGGTCTGCTGGAAAACCTCGAGGTGACCCCGGACGCGCCCCGTGCGCGGATCGTCGTCAATTCGCGCACCGGGACGGTGGTGATCGGCGGCGATGTGCGGGTGACCCCTGCGGCGGTAACCCACGGGTCGCTGACCGTGCGGGTGACGGAAGACACCAATGTGGATCAGGGCACGACGGTGATCGCGGGCGACGGCGCGACGGTGGTCGCGCCAGGCGACCCCGTTGTGACGCCGGACAGTCAGGTGGATGCCAGTCAGGAACCCGCCCGCGCCTTTGTCTTTGATGCCGGCGTATCGCTGTCGAGCCTTGTCGATGCGATCAACGCCATGGGGGCCAGCCCGGCAGACCTCGTCGCGATCCTTGAGGCGCTGCGCGAGGCCGGAGCGTTGCGCGCAGAACTTGTCGTGATCTGAGGCCAGCCATGAATCTCGCCCCGCCCGCCCTGACACCCGCCACACCTCTCGGCAGGCC
Organism: Rhodobacter sp.; assembly: GCA_027487575.1. Lineage (GTDB taxonomy): Bacteria > Pseudomonadota > Alphaproteobacteria > Rhodobacterales > Rhodobacteraceae > JAIYDJ01. The sequence continues at coordinate 24,919 of JAIYDJ010000074.1, forward strand.
CGCAACCGGCAAGACCGAGGATATCCGCAAGGCCGCCGAGGGATTCGAGCAGCTTTTCCTTGCCACGCTTCTGAAAGGCGCGCGCGCCGGACTGCCCGGCGATGACCTGACGGGCGGCAACGGCGTGAATTCGGCCACCCAGATGCTTGATACCCAGTTGGCAAAGGTCGCGGGCAGCGCCGCGGGCTTTGGCATCGCAACCGCCATCGCGCGGCAATTCGCCGGACCGGAGACGACGCCATGAGCAACATCCTTGATATCGGCCGCAGCGGCCTGTTGGCCTATCGTACGGCCCTTGCCGTCACGGCCGAAAACATCGCCAATGTCGGAACCGACGGATACCGGCGGCGCGATGTGTCCACCATCACCGCAGGCGGCGGGCAAAGCACCTCGACCACCCTTCCGACGGGCGGACAGGGCGTGACGGTGACCGACGTGCGGCGGGCCTTCGACGATCTGGCCGCGGAGCGCGCCCGCGGCGCCTCGGCCAGCCAGAGCGCGGCCACCGCGCATCTGGCCGGGGCGCGAGCCATCGAGACGCTGATGATACCGGGCGACGACGGGATCGACGGCACGTTGCGCACCTTCTTCGACAGCCTGTCGAAACTCGCGGGCAACCCGACCGACACCGTCTCCCGTGCCCTGACGCTGGGGTCGGGTCAGATGGCGGCCGAGGCGGTTTCCGGGCTGGCCACCGGCCTGGCAGGGTTGCGCACCGACCTTTTGCAAGAAGCGGCCGGTGCCGCATCGGCCGCGCAGGGCCTGTTGCGCGATCTGGCGGATGTCAGCAGCCGCATCGGCGGGATTGCGGTCAAGGGTCCTGCGGCCTCGGCCGTCCACCCGCTGGCCGACCGGCGCGACGCGCTTCTGGATGAGTTGAGCCGCCTTTTGCCGGTGTCGGTGACGCTGGGCGAGGATCAGCGTCCGACCGTGCGGTTCGGCAGTGCGGCGGGGCCGCTGCTGTTGCAGGGCACGCGGACGGCGGCCTTTTCGGTTGCGGCGAGCGACCAGCTGACCCTGCGGATCGAAACGCCGGATGGCGCGACACGCGACACCCGGATGCTGACGTCGGGGCGGATCGGGGGCCTGTCGCGGGCGATGGGCGCGCTGGACATGGCCGCAGGCGAGCTTGACGCCTTTGCCCGAACCCTGTCGCGCACGATGAACAGTGTCCATCGCGGCGGCATCGACCAGACCGGAACGGCAGGCGGCGATCTGTTCCGCACCGATGGCTGGGACGTCCGGCCCGCAACCGCCAACAGCGGTGCCTTGCAGATCGACGTCTCGACGACGGCCACCACCGCCGCGCGGGACGCGTTCAACCTGGTTTTTGACGGGTCGGCCGGTCTTTGGCGCGCACATGGAGCCGACGGTGCCGAAATTGCCGCGGGCGCGGACCGGCTGGTTCTGCCCGGGGCGACGGTGGACGTCGCGGGACCCGCCGTCGACGGGGACCGGATCACCCTGACCCCGACCGAGGGCCGCGCCGCGGACCTGCGCCTTGCCGTCACCGATCCGGCCCGGCTTGCCGCAGCGTCGGCCTTTTCCACCACCGCCTCGCCCGCGAATGTCGGTTCCGCCAGCATGTCGGCGCTGGTGACCGGCGTGGCGGCGTCACCGATCCCCGGCCTTGCAGGTCTGGTGGGAACGGCGGCCGTCGACGTGCCCCCCGGGGTGGTCGGGATGATCCCCGCCGGAACGGGCGCTGTCACCCTGTCCAGCCTGGGCCGCAGCGCCACGACCACGCTGCCCCCCCTGCCCGGTGCCACGCGTCTGGACCTTGCACTGGGCACGGACGCGGACGGTTTCGATCTGGCGGGCCTCGCCGATGCGACGGCCATCGCCGCTGCCCTGAACGGGGGTAGCCGCCTGTCGGACACAGGGCAGAGTCTTGCCTCGCTGGGGCTGGCGGCGTCGGTGGCCGAGGGGGGCGGGCTGATCCTGTCACGCCCCGGTGCGCCTCTGGCAGCAGGGGCGACCCTGACCGGCCCCGGCGGTTCGGTGACCGGAGTTGAAAGTTCCGCCGATGCGCCGGGCGGCATGCTGCAGGTCATCACCCGCAACGGCAGGCACGTTGCGGGCACGCCGCTGACGGCAACCGAAATCGCTTCACTCATGACACCGGCGAACGGATTTCTGCCGGGGGCCGTCTACGACCCTTCTCCGCTGACCGAGGCGGGCGGAACGGGCTATCGCGGAACCAAGATCGACCGGCTGGCGCTGCCCGGCCTGCAATCTGCGAAGATGGCTGCGGGCGGGCTCGACGCGCAGGCGGAGTTGCCCTTTTCCACCGCTCCGGCGCGCAGCCTGACCTTGTCGGACGCGTCAGGCGCGGCCAGCCGGATGGACCTGCCAGCCGGGGCCAGCGCCGCATTGATCGCCGCCCGGATCGGCAGCGCCCTGCCCGGCGTGTCGGCAACGGCCACCACCGGACTGGAACTGCGGGGCTTTGCCGCCGGTCCGGTTTCTTTTGCCATGACCGGCGCAAACGGCACGCCGCTTCAGGTGTCGGCCTTGCTGTCGGGCGCAAACGCGGCCCCGCTGGCGCAGGCCGTCAACGCGCTGAGCGGTGCGACGGGCATCCGGGCGGAACTGTCGCCCGATGGCGCGCGCCTGCTGCTGGTCGAGGGCGGCGGGGATACGATCACCCTTTCCGGGCTGGTCGCGGCGGCGGGGATGACTGCCGCCTCTGCCGGCGCCGATGGGGCCGTTACCGGAACGGCTTCCGCCTGGACGCCCGGAACCGCGATCCGGCAGGCCGGGACGGTCGAGATCACGGCCGTGCAGACCTTCACGCTGGTCGATGGCGCGACGCCGATCACCTCGGCCATCGGCGACGGGGCTGTGGATGTGCAGACTTCTGCCGCCGGGGCCGCGGCCCGCGTGACGTTCCGCGCCGTTCCGGCCATTGCCGAGGGCGGTCTGCTGCACCGTCTGTCGCTGGGCGGTCAGATGTTCGAGGCGGCTGTTCCCGCCGGAACCGGCGCAGCGGCCACGACTGCCGCGATGGCACGGGCCCTGCGGGCCGGGGCTCCGGATGCGACCCTGACCGGCCAGCCCCTCGCCACCCTGCCGCCCGAAGGCAGCGCGCTGACCGTCCGGGTGGACGGAGCGACCCATACCGTGCGGATGCAGGGCGGCTTGCCGGTGATCTCGGGACCCGAGGCCGGGCGTGTTTCGGCGCGTTTCGATCCATCCAACCGGCTGATCGTCGAGGCGCGCGGCGTCACTGATGGGACCGGGATCGGGCTTGAACCCTCTGCCGCCTTCGGCCTTGCGCCCGGCGCTGGCGTCTTGACCCTGACCGGGCAAGCCCCAGGTCCGGCGGGCCTTCCCGCAACCCTTGCCGTTTCGGTCGGCGGGGCGGACCATCTTCTGACGCTGGGCACGGACGGCGCGCTGACGCTGCCGCCCGGATTTCCGGGAACAGCGTCGCGCGATCCGGTCAACGGCGCGCTGCGGCTGGAGCTTGCCGCACCAGCCACGGACCTGTCCGTCGCCGTTTCCGCCGCTGCAGGGTTTGGTGGACCGGGTGCCGCGGTGCAGGTCGAAGGCGCAACGCTGCGGCTGTCGGGCCGCGGCGCACCGCTGGGCGTTCGGGCCGACGTGCGGGGAAGTCTGGCGCAATCGCTGTCGCTGACCAACCTGCCACCCGAAGATATGGTGGTCGCGCTGACCGGGACCGGCACGCTGCGGTTGGCGGGCGCGGTGACGCCGGGCGGGGGCAAGTCCGGTCCGGGCGCGCTGAACCTGCAGGTAATCGACGCCGAAACCGGCCGGGTTGCCCTGACGGACGCGGTGACAGGCCACCGGGTGTCCGAAGGCGCGCTGGACGGATCGGGGCGTGTCGCACTGGCCGGGCTGACGCTGCAACTGACCGGCCGTCCGGTGACGGGCGACCGGTTCGGCATTCTGCCTGCGGGGCCCGGATCGGCGAATGCCGACACCGCGCTGGCGCTGGCGGCGCTGCGCAACCCGGATGCGACGACGGGCAGTCCCGGACTGACCGAGCGGTTCAACCGTCTGCAGGGCGATACCGGCCTGCGGGCTGCGGCGGCGGGCCGGTCGCTGGCCACCGCGACGGCAGCCGCCGAAGCGTCCGAGCGCGAGCAGGCCGCCATCGGCGCGGTGGATCTGGACACCGAGGCCGCGCGCCTTCTGGAACTGCAGCAGGGGTATCAGGCCTCGGCGCAGGCGGTGTCCGTCGCCCGCGATCTTTTCGCAACTTTGCTGCAAATGTTCTGACCGGAGGTGCCATGACTGTTGGAGATGCCCTTTTTGCCCGCCTTGCCATCCGTGGCTTCAGCACGCTCAGCGCCGAGGTCGGGGAGTTGCAGTCGCGGATCGCCTCGGGGGTCAACGACCCCCGCGCCTCGGCCGATCCGGCCCGCGCCACGGAACTTTCGGCGCTGCGCGACATGCGCGCCCGGCTGGACACCCGCGAAGGGCTGGGCCGCAACGCCGCCGACCGTCTGGCCCTGACCGACGAGGCGTTGTCGGGCCTGTCCGACAACATCCGCCAGTTGAAGGAGATCACGCTGCGCGCCGCCAACGACACCCTGACCAGCGAGGCACAGGGCGCGCTGCGCAGCGAGGCGGTGATGATCCGCAACGAGATGCTGGCCATCGCCAACGCCAGCGACACCGCAGGCCGCCCGCTGTTTGCGGGCACCGCGGGCGCACCAGCCTTTGAACAGACGGCGGCGGGCGTGGTGTACCGTGGCGACGACGGCGCGACGGTGGCACAACTGGGCGACCGCAGCCGGATCGTGACCGGATTGCCCGGCAGTCAGGTCTTCGGCACCGGCCCCTCCGGCCTGTTCGCGGCAATCGACGATACCATCGCCGCCCTGACCGAACCCATGCTGTCGGCCCGCCAAGGGGTCAGCGCCAAGGGGCTGGCACGGCTCGACCTGGCACGGACACGCGCCGCGCAGGACATCGAGGTGACGCTGACAGGCCCGGCAGGATCGGCCCGCGTGACGCTGGACCTGCGGCTGGATGCGCCGGGATCGCCCCTTGAGGCGATCAACGCTCAGTCAGCCCGCACCGGGATCACCGCGGTGATGGAGGACAACGGCAAAAGCATCCGGCTGTTGGCTGAAGGAGAGATGTCGATCGCCGATCAGCACGGCGGCAATGCGCGTGCGCCGGTGCTGACCTTTGGCCAGATCGCGCCCGACGGCACCGCGACAGGGCCTGCAACCGGCCTGCGCCCCGCCCCGCTGGCCCCCAACGCCCTGGTGGCACGCGCCGAAGCGGGGATCAACCGGATGGCCCTGATGCGGGCCGAGGCGGGCAGTCTGGCAGCGGCGGTTGACAAGGCCACGCAGTCGATCGCGTCGCAACGGCTGACGGTCAATCAGGCGGTTGCAGGCGTCGAAGACCTGGATGTGGCAGCAACCATCACGCGGCTGCAGTCGCTGCTGCTGACCGAACAGGCGTCACAGCAGGCGTTCGTCAAGATTTCCGGGCAGTCGCTGTTCAATTATCTGCGGTAAGGATTGGCTGGCCAAGGCCGGGGAGCAACCCTCCCCGGCCCTGCGCCCGGCGCAGATCGCCCGCTGCCCCGCGACCGACCAACGGTTGCCCGGACAGCGCCAGCAAGCCCCGCGTCAACCCGGCCACCACCAGCGGCGCATCGGGATCGGTCAGTTCGGCCATCCCCAGCGGCGCGTTGCCATCGCCCGGTTCCGCAAGGATGGCGTCGCGGGCCGTGGCGACCTTTGCGCCGTAAGAGGCCCCCCGCGCGGACCCGGTCGAATGATAGGCGGCCACCGCACTGTCCCAATTGCCGTGCCGGTCTTTCAGCGACAGCAGGAACCGGGCGGCATAGCGGGTATTCGCGACCGGATCGAGCATGGTCGCCGCATCCGGAAATTCCGCCGAATGCCAGCGCCAGTTCAACTGCATGCAGCCGAGATCGACGTTCTGCGTGCCGGTTGCCAGGATTTCGTCCAGTTTCGCCAACGCCTCCTCTTTGGTCGCGTGAAAGCTGCCCGCCCCAGCCTGGTTCAGCGTCCAGGGCCAGGCCCGGCCCTGTCGCCCCGATTCCACGCGGGCTACGGCGGGCAGGACGCCATCGGGAATTCCGGCTCCCTGCCCGGCCGCTGCGGCATGGGCTTCGCAATCGGGAACCGTCGCTGTCGCTCCGGCGCAGGGCGTGGCGAAAAGCAGGGTTGCAAGGCCAAGGGAACAGGCGAGGGATCTTGTCATGCAACGGGGTTGCAAGCGCCATGCCGGAATGGCGGACCCATCCTTTCGGACCGGACCCCGACCTTCGGCGCACCCCGCATCCGACTGTCAGATGGAACCGGCCCAACAGGAATGAGATACCGGCGGAGCACGCTCAACGCCGGGAAGGAACACACGAATGACCATGCTTCCGATCACCATGGAAGACGCCGCCGAACACCGTTCCCACCTTCCGATGGGCTGGTGGCTGCTTCCTTCCGTTGTCGCCGGCGCAGGCATCTGGATCGCAGGACTGACTGCGCTGATTTTCTGACCATGCTAGGACATGCCATGACGGCGCCACACCGCTTTCCGGAAATTCTGGACCTGCTCGCGCTCAACATCCGGGATGCGTCCGAAAGCGCCCGCGCGCTGGTCGGGGCGCAGGATCTTCGTCTTCACCTTGGTCCCGACCTGGAATGGGCCCGTGCGCGGCTTGCCGGCGCGGGTCTTGCCGTATCCCCCAGACCGCTTGCCGCCGCGCGGGCCGATGCCGATCCCTTCCTGCCGCAGGGATTGCGCAGATTGCCGATGGCTGCGGGGTCGCCGACCGATTTCCTAGACATCGGCCTTGATCTGGACAACGGGACGGGCGCGCCCGTGGCGATGCTGGAGCTTGGCCGCGTTCCGGCCGGTTGGGCCTCGCGCGACCGGCTGAAGGGGGTCGAACATCTGCGCACGCTGCTGACGCGCCAGGTCGACGCGCTGGCGGGCGGACCTGCCATCGTCGCGCAGACGGTTCTGCGCCTGGTCACGCTGCTGCGCGAACTGGACGACAACTGTGTGTCCCATTCCTTTGCGGGTCTGCTACATGCGCTGGCAGGCAAACAGCCCAGCCGCGTCGAGGTGATGGCACTGCGCATCTGCGGTCTTGCGGGGTCCACCCCTTCGCGGACCGAGGGGCACGAAGTGGTGCTCAGCGATGTCGCCCTCGACCTGCTGGATCAGGCGGGAATGGGGCGTACCGCGGTCCCGCTTGCGCTGGTGCCCGCGCATGATGCCGCGATGCCCAGAATGATGGTGGAGGCGCCACAGGCTCTGGCACCCTTTGCCCGTGCGCGCATCGTCGAACGCGATTATGACGTGGCCGAGGATGAACCCTCGGGCCTGTTCTGGTTCAGGCCGACCGCAACCGAAGAACCCTGGGTTCTTCTGGCAAACAACGCCTCGGACGGCTGGGCCGCGATTGCCGCCGAAATTCTGTGCGAAACAAGCGACATGACGGTCGACTTCGCGCAGATGCACCTGATCCGCCGCCGTGATCTGCCTACCGATCAGGTCGCGGAAGCCTATGAGTTGAACGGCACGGTCTGGTGGCTGCGCGACGCCGAGGCGGGTCTGGAAGCGCGTCTTGAGGGCGGCACCTGGCAACCCTGTGCGGTGGACCGCGACCTTCCGGCGAAACAGCGCGCCCTGGGTGCGCTGATGATGATCGATCCGGCCGTCACCGACCGCATGACCGATCAGGTGCGCGACTGGACACGGCGCATGGCGCAATCGGTTCAGGTCGTTCCGTACATGAGCATCGCCGCCGAATAGCGCCGCCTACTGTGCCCGGCAAAGGCCGTTCCCCGCCACAACGGGGGACGGCTTTCTTTTGGCGCAAACGTCTGCGGGCGGTCAGCCTTGCACCAAACATCCGCGCCGCGCCCGCACGGCACGGCACCGCGCCGCCGGGTGCGTTCACACCACGTCCTTTTCGACGAGGATGCGGCGCAGGCGGTCGACGGCGGATTTCTTGATCTGCGAAACCCGGCCGGTCGACACCTTCAACACCTCTGCGATCTCGTACACGTTCAATTCTTCGACGAAGTAGAGTTGCAGCACCAGCGCCTCACGCTCGGGCAGGCTGGCCACCCCGTCGCGCAGATGCCGCTTGAGCATGTCCTGCGCGAGGTTGTCTTCGGCACTGGGCAGCTTGTCGCGGAAGATCATCGAGTGATCGGTATAGACCTCGTCCAGCGATTTCTGCTGGTTCACGTCGAATTCCATGCGCCAATGCGCCAGTTCGTCGGCGGTGATCTTCATTTCGGCAGCGATTTCGGCATCGTTCGGCCGTCGCATCAGCGACTGTTCCAGCCGCTGCTGGGCCGCGCGGATCTTGGACTGCATCTGCAGCGTGCCGCGGGCCTGACCGGCCATGGCGCGCAGATGATCCATCAGCGCCCCGCGAATCCGGATGCCCGCATAGGCCGAGAACGGCGACCCCGGCTGCACGACATAGCGCCGCGCGGCATCCATCAGGCCCATGTAGGCAACCTGCAGAAGATCATCGATTTCAACGCGCTGGCCGATCCGGCCATGGGTGTGCCAGGCGATGCGCCGCGCAAGGTTCAGGTGCGTTTCGACCAGGGTCTCGGGGGTCTGTGCCGTCTCACGGTAAGCGCGCGGAAGCATCAGGCAACTCCTCTGAAGGGGGACAAAACCGCATCTTCAGACGCCGGATCGGTCGGTGTGGGGGTGGCATCGGTCGAAAGGGCATCAATCAGTGCGCCCCCACCGGCCAGCAGGGAAACCGGCAGGCCATGCGCGCGCGACGTCCAGATCGTCAGACGAGGGGGCGCACAGATCGGTCCGCGTCAGGACGACATGGCTGGCCAGCCCGGCAAAGCGCGCGCAAAGCTGGTCAAGCAGGACCGGATGCAGCCCCGTGGGCACCACCAGCCAGACCGCCGCATCGGGGTGACTTGCAAGGTCGGACAGTTGCGCCGGTTCCAGGTCCGGCAGATCGGACAGGTCGATGATCTGCGTCTCGTCCATCGCGGGCGACGCGAGGCCGGCGGCCCTGCCCGCCTTCCAGACCGGGCGCTGCGGCACCAGCCCCAGAAGGCGGGCATGGGCCGACAGACGGCCGGGCGCGGACAGAAGGTCCGGGCGCGGCGCGATCAGGCTGGGGCGTGCCGCGCCCGGCGTGCGCAGCGACTCGGCGGCAAGACGCGCGGCAAGGGTGGAACGTCCGCCACCCGGCGGCCCAACCAGCACCACGCGCCGCGGCAGATGCGGCGGCAGAACGCCCGACCGCACCGGCGGCCGCGCCAGTTCGCGCAAAAGATGGTCCGAAAATCCCGTGGAATGCGGTCCATCGGCAGATGCGGCGGGCGGAGGGGGGCTGGCCCGGGCTGCAATGACCTCGACCTGACCCTTGTACTGCCGGGTGGACAGGATCATCGCATCCGGCCCGAGGCACCGCATCACTTCGTCAAGGGCCTGCGCGGAATCGGCCGCACGGATCGTCACGGTTGTCATGGATCAACCTTTGCTGGTCTTGTCGCTGGCCGGGGGCAGCGCGGACGGAAGGCCGATGCTGCGCGTCACCTCGACACGACGGGTTTCGGGAATGTCTGTCAGGCCCAGCACCAGCGCATCGGTCAGATGCGGGCGGACGAAGGCGGCAAATGACCGGCGCAGGGCGGGTGTGACAACGATCATCAGGGTCTGGCCCCTGGCCTGTGCCTCGTCCTGCGCCTGCCCCAGATTGCGCAGCAGCGTGGCGGAGAAACCGGGGTCCAGTGTCAGCCCGTCTTCACCCTGACGCCGGGTCCGCAGCAGAAGCTGTTCCAGATCGGGGCTGAGTGTGGCAAGGTTCAGCGTGGCTCCGATCGGGACAAGCTGTTGCAGCAAAAGCGGGGCCAGCACGGGGCGAAGCGCCTCGGCCTGGGCCGCAATGCCTGCATTTGTGCCCGAAAGCTGGGCCAGCCCTTCCAGGATGCGCCGCAGGTCGGACACGGGCACGCGGTCGGCCAGAAGCTGGCGCATCACCGCCGTCAGCACATGCAGCGGCACGAGTTTGGGAACGACCGTCTGCACCAGCGTCGGCGCGGCCTCGGCCAGCGCATCCAGAAGCATCTGCACATCGTCCGGCCCCAGAAGATCGCCCGCATGCTGTTGCAGGACCTGGCCCAGATGGGTGGCGATGACGGCTTCGGGATCGACGACGGTGTAATCCTCGGCCTCGGCCTCGGGTTGCTGATGGGGAAGGATCCACACGGCATCCAGACCGAAGGACGGGTCTTTGACCTCGATCCCCGGCAGCTTGCGGTTGGTCGCGGGGCCGGGAATGGCCAGCTTGCGGTCGGCATGGACCGAGTTTTCGGCCACGATGGTCTGTCCGATCCGCAGCCGGTAGGTGTTGGGCGGCAGGGACAGGTCATCGCGGATGCGCACGCCGGGCACCACGATCCCCAGTGCCCGTGACAGCTCGCGCCGGATCGCAGTGATCCTGGCCACCAGGTTGCCGCCTTCGCGGCCGCTGGCCAGCGGGATCAGACCATAGCCGATCTGCAGGGACAGGGGGGCAAGGTCGCTGACCTCTTCGGCGGTGATCGGCGCCGGCAGGCCCTCGACCGACCGGTCCGCCTTGTCGCCCGCGGTTTTGGCCAGCGGCGGACCGGAAGCCATCGCATCGGCGGCCGCCGCCGCTTGCCCGGTGCTGCGGACAGCCAGATAGGCCGCAAGACCGGCCAGAGCGCCCATGATGAGGAAGATCGTGTTCGGCATTCCGGGGATCATGCCAAGGATGACCAGCACGACCGCCGCCGGGGCCCAGGCCTTGGCCAGGTTCATCTGCGTGCCGATCAGCCCGCCCATGTCGGACGCCCCGGCACTGCGCGTCACGATGATGGCCGCCGCCAGCGACAGCAACAGGCCGGGAATCTGCGCCACAAGGCCATCCCCCACAGACAGGCGCACATAGGTGTCGGCGGCCACACCGATGGGCAAGGAATGCTGAACAGTCCCGATGATGATCCCGCCGATCACGTTGATCGCCAGAATGATCAGGCCCGCGACGGCATCGCCCTTGACGAATTTCGACGCACCGTCCATCGAGCCGAAGAAGTTCGCCTCGGCTCCGACTTCCTCGCGGCGGGCGCGGGCCTGATCGGGGGTCAGCAGCCCCGCGTTCAGATCGGCGTCGATGGCCATCTGCTTGCCCGGCATGGCGTCCAGCACGAAACGCGCCGACACCTCGGACACCCGGCCTGCGCCTTTGGTGATGACCATCATGTTGATGATCACAAGAATGGCGAAAACCAGCAGGCCCACAAAGAAGTTGCCGCCAACCACAAAGCTGGCGAAGGCCGCGATCACATGGCCCGCCGCTTCCGATCCGGTGTGGCCCTCGGCCAGGATGACCCGCGTCGAGGCGACGTTGAGCGCGAGGCGCAGGGTGGTGGCAATCAGGAGGATCGACGGAAAGCTTGAGAAATCCAGCGGCCGCTGCGTGTTGACCGCGACCATCAGGACCATCAGCGACAACAGGATGTTGCCGACAAAGAAGATGTCCAGCAAGGCAGACGGCAGGGGCACGATCATCATCGCCATGATGACAAGGATGCCCAGCGGCATGACGAAGCCGCCCGCCTGCGTCCTGAGCGCACCGAACTGGAATGTCTGCATCATCGGCTCTGTCCGGGCAACGGGGTCGAAACGGGGCGGGTCATCGTCGGTGCATCTTCCCTTGGGGTCTGTCTGGTCCCGATGGTGCAAGTCCCATGCCAGCAGGGGCTGCGGCCCGCCGCGTCCGGAACCGCGGGCCAAGCCACTTCGCCTCTGGCGCACGGTTCTGGCACGCCGATTGCACCGGTCCGGCAGACCAGATGCCATCTTCACCGAACGGAACCCGCGATGACGCCCCTTCCCCGCCTGTCCACCAGTGCTGCGGCACTTGTCTGTCTTTTTCTTCTGTCCGGGTGCCTCGGATCGCCGCCGACGGCGGTCGACGCGCTGCCCCTTGATGCAACCGACCGGACCATGATGCTGGCCGAAACCAAGGACATGCTGGACGGGCTGGAGCCGGCAGCCCCGGCCCCGGCGGCGTCGCAGGCCGTCGCCGCCCTGATCGGACGCGGCTTTGCCCAGGTCGCGGGACAACCCGGTGCCACGCTGAACGAGCGGCGGCTGATGGCGATGCGGGCCGCGCGGCTGGATGCGCTGCGCGACCTGACCGAACAGGTGCACGGCATCACCATCTCTTCGACCAGCCTGCTGCGCGATGCCGTCCTGCAGAACGATCAGCTTGCCGTCCATGTCGAAGGCACCCTGCGCGGTGCCCGCACCGTGTCCATCGATCCGAAGGGCGACGATGGTTATGCCGTGGTCATGGAACTGGACGCCGACACCGTGGCCTACATCGTCCGCGCCGTGGGAGGCGGGGCATGACCCTGCTGTCGCGTCGCGGGTTTGTGAAAACGGCCCTCGGCTGCGCCGTTGCGGCCGGTCTGCCCGCGCGGCCCGCCGCCGCCGACCGCAACGACTGGATCGAGGTGCTGGGCAGCGCCGCGGTCACCGGCCCGGCAGACCGCGATGCGGCGCGACGCCGTGCGCTGGCCGATGCGCTGCTGTCGGCCGCACTGGCGGGGGGTGCGATGGTCAAGGGCCATTCCGTCCTGTCGAACACGCGGCTGACATCAGACCTGCTGGTGGTGGTTCCCGTTGCCAGTGTGCTGGCCCATCAGGTGGTGTCCGAAGATTTCGACGGCCAGATCTGGCGCATCCGACTGCGCGCGCAGGTGGGCCGGGTGGAAGCGTCCGATTGCAATGACCGCCGGCAGATGGTGGTCACGATGTACCCCCCGCACCTGCGCGTCAGCCCCTCGGCCCCGGCCTGGGCGGCGGCGCTGGCCAACGACATGGTGTTCCGGCTGGCCGAACTGGCCGGACGCGATCCAGCCGTGGCACAGCTTGTCCGGGTTGACCGGCTGCCGAACAAGGACCCCGCCCGCGACCGCAGCGATTACCGCGCGCTGACAGCGGGCACGGTCCGGCCGGGTGCGGGGGGGCATGGCCTGTTCTCGGTCATCGAGATCGAACCTGCCGGGCAGGACCTGCAGTTGTCGCTGTCGCTGCGCCTTGAGGGGCCTGCGGGCGAGACGATCGAGAAACTGCATCAGGCTGCCGTCCGTCTGCCGGGTCCATCGTTGCTGGGCCGGGCATCGGTCCTGCACGAACGCGACCGCACCCTGCTGGCGCGTGATCTGTTCGACGGGGTTCGCCCCGCCCTTGCCGCCCTGCTGCGGCAGGCCGGGTGTCAGCCCGTTCTGGCCCGCATCGAACAGTCTGGAGGCAAGCTGAAGGTCCCGGTGGGGCGCATCCACGGGGTGAGAAAGACCAGCCTCGCCTTTACAGTCGACACCGAAGCGTCGACCGAGATGCTGGAGGTTGTCTCCCTGTCCGACCAGTTGACCGTGCTGGCACCGCTTGATCCCGCGCGCCCGCTGTTCGCCTTCGCGGGCCGCCCGGTGCGGTTCTTCGACACGGTGGAGCGTCTGCCGTGACCGGTCTGCGGACCTTTGCCATGGCCTGCGGGCTGTGGCTTGCCCTGCCGGTGCAGATGGCCACCGGCGGTCCTGTCAGTGGTGACATGGCGGTGCGCCTTGTGCGCGAGGCGATGGCGGCGGCCGGGGTCCCGGCCCCCGTGATGCCGCCGCCGTTGCGCGCCCTGCCCGATTGCACTCATCCGCCCGTCGTGCGGCCGCGGGGTGGCAGTTGGACCGCTGCCGAACTGTCCTGCGACGCGCCCCGGCCTTGGGTGCGCGTGTTGCGCACCGGCTCGCCCGGGGCGATGGCCCTGCCGCGAGGGACCGAAGGTGCCGATGACGGCCCGGACCAGACTGCCGCGCCGACGCTGGTGGCCGCGCGCCCCCTGACAAAGGGCAGGCGCATCGGGCCGGACGATGTCACGGTCGGCCGGCTGGCCGGGATCGCGCCGGCCCTGCGGCTGGACGATCCTGGCCTGGCCGTGGGGCGCAAGCTGCGCGTGGCCCTCGGGGCCGGTCAGCCGCTGACCGAGCGCCACCTTGTTCCGGCTCTGGACGTGGAGCCCGGCCAGACGGTCACCGCGCTGTTGGCCACGGCGGGGGTCGAGATCACCGCGACCGCGCAGGCGCTGACCGGCGGGACGATCGGAGACCGCATCGCCCTGCGCAACCCGTCGGGCGGGCGCGATACCGAAGGCGTGATCGTTGCATCCGGGATCGTCAGGGTGCGCCCTAACATTCCCGGCGGCCGTGCCGTTACGCAATGAAACGGAGGTTGTCATGGTCGCTCCCATCTCATCGAACAACATTACAAGGTTGCGCCCCGCGGGCGAGGCTGACACATCCCCGACCCGCGCCGCGGGCGCGGCGGCGGCCCCGACGCGTCTGCCGGGCGGCCCGTCCGCCGACGGGGTCAGCCTGTCGGCCGACGCCAGCCGCCTGCCCGAGGCGCTGACCCAGGGGCCGCCCGTCGACCGCGCGCTGGTCGACCGTATCGGCGCGGCCATTGCCGAGGGCAACTATCCCATCAAACCGGACCTGATCGCGGAAGCCCTGTTCCGCGATGTCCATGACATGAACTCTTGAAGGTCAACCAATGTCTCCGACCCTTTCCGTCCTGATCATCGTCAGTGCCTGTGCCATCGCCATCGGGATCGGCCTTCTGGCCGGTGCCATTTTGGCCTGGCGCAACACCCTTCTGCAGTTCGGCAACAACCCGACCGAACTGCAGGCCCGAATCCTGCCGGAAATCGGGGCCATCGTCGAACAGATCGACACCCGGCTTGCGACGCAGGAACATCACCGCACCTCGGACATGGAACAGTTGCGCCAAAGCGTGGCCCACATGCGCGCCGACATGGAATGGCTGGTCGGCGAACGGATGATCGAACAGGCGATCCAGATGTGCCGCGACGGGCTTTCGACAGACCGCATCAGCGCCGACCTCGGCCTTCAGCCGGATGCGGTCAAGGCGATCCGACTGCTGAGGGTCCATTAGGGCAAACCGCCTGAAAGCAACGAAACACCAAGGGGGCGCTCTGCGCCCCTTTTGCTTGTTACCGCGTGCCGACTGCAGCGGACGGCGCGCAGGACCGCGCCGGGGCCTAGCCCTTGTCGCCGGGGTGCGGTGCCGTGGCGAAGACGACGGCGCAGGCGGCGGTCCGGGCAGGTTTCTGGCGACTGCACCAGTCCTTGAACATCGCCAGCGCCGCATCCTGCACCTGCGCGCGTTCATCCACCGGCACCAGGCCAAGCGTCGCGTCCCGCGCGGCCGCAGCACCCGGAACATCCAGCGCGGCCGCGAGCGATTGCCAGCCGTAGGCCTCTGTCAGGTCGGGCGCGCTGCGGACGACCGTCAGCACGGCGGCAAGCTGCAGCATGGCCGCCCCGTCGCCCGCCTCGGCCTGAGGGCGCAGAACCTGTTCCAGCCGGTCGGACACGATCGTTCGGCGGGCCTCGTCGGGGTGCGGCCAAAGCCGGTCAAGAAGGGCCGACGCTGCCCGCACATCTGCCAGCCGCGCACGCCAGGCCCAGTACAGCGCCTCGGTGTCATTCTGCGGCATGCCGCGCCCGGTGGCGAACAAAAGCGCCAGATTGTAGGCCGCCTCGGAATCCCCGGCCATCGCAAGGCCATGAAAAACCGCCGCCGCCTCGCCATGCCGGCCTTCGGCGGCGGCCTGCAAAGCTGCATCGAACGGATCGGCCAGCACGGCGGCGGGAACCGCAAGCCACAGGATCAGCGAAACCGGAACGGCCTTCATTTGCCCGCCACCATGACCAGTTGCAGGTACAGCAGCCGCCGGGCCGGGCTACCATGCAGCCCCTCTTCGGACACCACGACCATTGGCCGGGTCTGCCCTTCGGTCACCACATGGATGCGGATCGAAGCGGGCAGCCGGATGCGGTGCACCGACAGCGTGCGCACCGGATCGGCCAAGAAAGCCGCGCGGAACACCCGGTCGATCCAGCATCGCGCCAGGGCACGGCCAAGGATGTCGGGCAGAAACTTTTCGACCTGCGCCCGGTCGCCCAGCGAGGTTTCGACATCCACGAGGTCGAGCGCGGCCAGATCGGGGCTTGCGCCTGCGGAGCGGTCGCTTGTGTATCCGGCCGACCCGTTCGGCCAGCGGGCGGGCAGCGTGTTGCGCACGGGCACAAGCGCGTTCTGTGGGCCATTCAGCATCGGTGCGCTCCGTAAGGTTGCGGGGTCCTGCTGTGTGAAACGGCGATAGAAGGCAGGGATGTTAGGGCAGACGAAAAAAATGTTTCCACCATCCGTTCGGATGGGATCGTTCCGCCATCGGTCAGCTTTCATCATGAACGCTGCGCCGCGCCATCCGCAGGGCACCTATGCCAAAGCTAAAATCTGTCGGAAACGTAACACCAGCACCGACCCGAGGAACCGCACAGATGACAAGCCACTGGACACCCGCCGCAGCGCCGCGCGCAAACCAATCTGCCCCCATCGTCATGGCGGACAGGCTTATTCCGGGATCGTCGGCCGTCATGCGGGCGATGAAGCGTCTGGTAACGACGATGGCCCCCGCCGATGCGCCGGTCCTGATCACCGGGCCCAGCGGGTCGGGCAAGGAGCTGGTGGCCGAGGCGCTGCACCGGCTGTCGGGGCGCAAGGGCGAATTCGTGGCGCTGAACTGCGCCGCCATCCCGGCGGACCTGCTGGAGGGCGAGCTTTTCGGTACCGAGCGCGGGGCCTACACCGGTGCGGACCGCGCCCGCGCGGGCCTGATCGAACAGGCCGAGGGCGGCACCCTGTTTCTGGACGAGATCGGCGACATGCCCGCCAGCCTGCAGGCCAAGCTTCTGCGCGTGCTGGAAACGCGGATGGTCCGGCGTCTTGGGGCGGCGGCCCCGGTCCAGATGAATTTCCGGCTGGTGGCGGCGACGCATCGCAACCTGGCCGACATGGCCCGCGCCGGCACCTTCCGCGAGGATCTTTTTTACCGTCTGGCCGTGTTCCCGGTTCAGGTTCCGCCGCTCAGCGCCCGCCTGTCGGACCTTCCGCAGATTCTGGAACGGATGATGGACGATTACGCCTGCGCCAATCCGGGGCAGCCTTCGCCCGAGTTCGATGCGTCGGCCTACCGGGCGCTGTGTACGCATGAATGGCCGGGCAATGTGCGCGAACTGAAAACCGTGATGCTGCGCGCCTGCCTGCTGTTTGCGGGCCGCAAGGTGACCGCGCGCGAGGTGCGCGACAACCTGCTGAGCTTTTCCTGCCCCGAGCCTGCCGGAGAGACCGCGCCCTGGCCGGCCGCCCCGACCCCCGATGAGGCAGGCCTTCCTGCCCTTGACCGGTTCCGCGAGACCTTTGGCGCGGCTGGTGGCGACCTTGACCTGCGCGGCTATCTGCGCGACATCGAGGTGACGCTGATCACCGCCGCACTGGAACGCGCCGACAACTGCGTCAGCCGCGCGGCCGACGCGCTGCGGCTGAACCGCACGACGCTGATCGAGAAGATCCGCAAGTACGGCATCAGTCGGCCGCTTTCGACCTGACACCGCGCGCGCTAGTCCTTGGACCACATGTCGACAAGGTTCTGGATGTAGCCGCCGGTGCTGTTCATCTTGGTGATGACCTGTTCCATGGCGGCGAACTTGGTCAGATAGCGTTTCTCCAGAATGGCCGCCTTGGCCTCCAGTCCTTCGATCCGCTCCTGGTTGGCGGTCGTGGACGTGGTGATTTCCTGCTCGCGCCGCCCGATCGCCCCGGCACTTTGCCCCGCCTCGTCCAGCAACTGCGCCATGGCCGCCACCATACTGCGCCCGAACCGCACGCTGCCCGAGGTCACGCCCGGCTCGACCGTCATCGACAGGCCCCGGACCGGACCCGCAACCGCGACATAGCTGCGTCGCCCGTCGCCCAGACCGAGGCCCAGCATCCGGAATCCGCCCAGGGTGGCGCTGCCGTCGGCATTGACCGCAAAGGCATAGTCGCCCGAGGCCAGCGATTTGTCCGGCACGCCGCTGACCGTCGCGCCTTCGGTCATGGATCGCAGGTTGTCGCCCAGCAGCGCATCGAAATCGGCGGCGCGCGCAGCAAAACTGCGGTCAAAGGCGGGGGGGTCAAACCGGAACAACCCGTCCTTCTGCGTGGCCACCCCCAGATCGACCAGTGAAATTGGTTTGTCACCGTGACCGACCAAAGGTGTCGCCACCAGTTTTCGCAACGACTGTTCCAGCGCCTCCACGCTGCGGTCTCCGGCCAGTTCGCCCGCGTCGGTGTCACCGAAACCGCGCTGGGTCATCTGCTTGAGCATGCCGATGGTGTCATTCAATCCGGCGACCAGCTTTTCGATGCTTGCCCGCGCGATGGAGGCGTCGCGACCCACCGTCATCGACCCCGAAACGGCCGACGACAGCGTGATTTCCATGCCCGGCAAGACATCGGTCAATGTGTTGGTCGGTCGCGAGATGGCGATGCCATCGACGATCATCCGCGCATCCCCGGCCGCCTGCACCTGCCGCGTCGCGTTGGTCGCGGTGGTGTCCAGAACCGAAAGGCTGACCGTTCCGCTGCCGTCGCCCTGCCCCGCCGTCAGACGCAGTCCGTTGGCGGCGCCGGTTTCCCCGACGATGCCCAGTGAAAACGTCCCATCCCCCTTGTTCAGGACCCGCGCCGTCACGCCGTCCACCTTGCTGAGCAGGGCCGCGACATCTTCCAGCGTGGCACCCACCGGGACCTGGATGTTCGCCGATCCCTGACCCGAGCCCGGAGTGAAGGCCGGGGGGGTCTGGGTGCCCCACTGTCCGTGCTCGATGGTCAGTTCCCCGGCCTCGAACACGGCCTTGGCCGAAGAAAACCCGCCGAACTCCAGCACCTGCCGCGTCGCCAGTGTCTGCACCTCGAAAGGGACAGTGCCGTTCTCAAGTTTGTTGCGGTCGGTCACCTTGGGCATGATCGCCGCGGTCGTGGTTGATACGGCCAACACGGGGTTTCCGGCGATCTCTGCCAGAACCCCCGACAAGGCCGAAAACTGGGACCGGACCTGCCCAAGCGCGGACAGTCTGACCGTTTCGTTGTCCACCTTCTTCTGAAGGGCGTTCAGTTTGGGGCTCGTCTCGGCGGTGACAAGCGATTTGGTCAGGTCGCGCAGATTGAGCTTCGATCCGTTCTTGTTGAGCGCACTCAGAAGTTCAGATGACATGGCACCCCCCTAGTTGGACGTTGAAACGGCGGTCTGTGGCGGCATTTTAGGGCTGCGCCGCTGTGTCCTCGAACTCGAAGACGATTTCGACACGCCGGTTTGCCGACCGCCCGTCTTCGGTCGCATTGTCGGCAACCGGGCTGCTGTCGCCCTTGCTGACCGCGCTCAGCCGGGACGGGTCGATGGCCCCGGTCTCGGTCAGTTCGCGCACGACAGACGAGGCGCGGGCGGCGGCAAGGCCCCAGTTGTCCACCAGGGGACCACCGGTCAGCGGGACGTTGTCGGTATGGCCCGTCACGGTGATCTGCCCGCCGTCCGTCATGGCCGACAGCGCGATGCGCGCCATGATCTCGCGCGCCTCGTCGGTCAGGTCTGCGGAACCCGACCCGAACGCCCCCCCGGCCCCGACGGTGACGACCACCTTGCCCTCCTTCTGTTCCACGTCCACCAGCCCCTCGCCCTCGATCTCGCGCAGTGCGACCTTCAGGCGTGCCTCGGCAATCGCCGCGCGGCGGGTGGCGGAGGCCCCGGCATCACCGGATGCCGTGGCGTCCCCGGCTTCGGCCTGCCCCCCTGCCACGTCGGCAGGTTGCGGGGTTGTGTCGGCACCCGATGGCGTACCCTCTCCGGAAGCGGCCCCAGCGGCACCGGCGATGTCTGCGGCGGCGGCGGCAATCGCCTTGGCCAAGTCACCTGCCCCCGCCCCTTCGGGCAGCCGCACCGTCACCGCGCCGCCTTCGCCCATCACGGTCACTTCGCCGTCCTTGATCGCATCCTGCAGCGCCTTGGTCAGCGTTTCCATCGCGGGATCCGGGGTTGTTTCCGTTGCACCCTGTTCCGGGTCCGGCTGACTTTCAAGGGACGGAGGATTGCTGGCGGGTAGCGAATTCATCTCGATGATTGTCTGGTTCTCCTGATTTGGGGCAATGTCGATGATCTGCACGCCGAAGTGATCGCGCATCGCGCCAGTCATTTTTTTCATCGAGACTTCATCAAAATTCGCGAAACCCAGGATCAGAACAAAGAACGCCATCAGCAGGGTTGCCATGTCGGCAAAGGTCGCCATCCACGCGGGCGCGCCGACCGGCGGGCAGCGCGGGCAATCAGGTTCATCCTCGTCCTCGATCATCGGGGCCGGAGTGGGAACGACTTTCAGCTTGGCCATCTGTAATCCCCCCGTCAGGCCGCCGCGCGCAGCTTGACCTGATCAAGCGGGTCAAGGGCTGCAAGCAACTGGTCCTCGATCAGGCGCGGACTGTCACCCCGCGCGATGCCGCGCAAGCCTTCGATGATCAGGTTGCGATAGTCGACTTCGGCCGAGGTCCGGCTTTGCAGCTTGGTCAGGATCGGGCCGAACACAACGTTGGCGACCATCGCCCCATACAAGGTTGTCAGCAGCGCCACCGCCATCGCGGGGCCGATTGCAGCAACATCCGACATGTTGCCCAGCATCAGCACAAGACCGATCAGGGTGCCAATCATGCCCATGGCTGGGCCGATGTCGACCCAGGCCTTGACCACCCCCTGCGCGCCTTCGTGACGCCCCTTCATGGCCTTCACCTCTTGCTTCAACTGTTTGACCAGCTTTGCCTCATCCGCGCCGTCGATCAGCAACTGGAGGCCCTTTTCAAAGAACTTGTCGGGTACGGGCTGGCCTTCCAGCGCCATCATGCCATCCTTGCGTGCCAGGGCGGACAGTTCCACCATACGCTTCACCAAGGCATCGTTCTGCAGTTTCGACGGCTTGAACGCCTGCCCCATGGCCTTGAAGCTGGCCAGAAAGGTCGGCAGCGACGTGGTTGACAGGGCCGAAAAGATGGTCCCGCCAAACACAATCAAGACCGAGGGTATGTCAACAAACGGCATGACCCCCCCCGCATAAATCATCGAACCGATGATCATGGCGAAGGCTCCGAGAAAACCGATCAGTGCGGCGATGTCCATGATGTCTCCTGCATGCGTGTCGCAACCCACAGGGCAAGCGCCGTGCCAGAAACCTGTCACACGGGGCCTAAACTTTTCTGTTGAGCGCCGTTCTCAATGTCAGGCGCCGCAACGGTGCAGCCACAAGCCCCAAGGAGACGACAATGACCAGCATCAATACCAACATCGGTGCCCTGTCCGCCCAGGCGAACATGACCCGCGTGAACGACCAGCTGAACACCGCGATGACCCGTCTGTCGACCGGTCTGCGGATCAACGCCGCCAAGGACGATGCCGCCGGCATGGCCATCGGCGAAAAGATGACGGCCCAGATCATGGGCCTGAACCAGGCCGTCCGCAACGCGACCGACGGCAAGAACCTGATCGACACCACGGAATCGGCGCATGTCGAAGTGTCGTCCATGCTGCAACGCGTTCGGGAACTTGCCGTGACGTCGGCGAACGACACGAACACCTCGTCCGACCGCGGCAACATCGTTTCGGAAACCCGTCAGCTGATGTCGGAAATCAACCGCGTCGCCGAAACCACCACCTTCAACGGCATGAAAGTGATGGACGGCAGCTATGCCGGCAAGCAGTTCCAGATCGGCGCAGACTCCAACCAGACCATTTCGGTCAACGTTGAAAGCACCAACGCCACCGACATCGGTGCCTTCACTCTGAAGTCCGATGTGAACGTCGCGGCGGGGACTTCGGCTGTTGCCGGCGGCACCACGCTTGTGATCTCGGGCTCGGCCGGTTCGGGCGAAGTTTCGCAGACTGCCGGCATGTCAGCCAAGGACATGGCAGCTGCGGTAAACGACAAGACCTCGCAAACCGGCGTCAAGGCGCAAGCGACCAGCACCGCCAAGCTGTCGGGTCTGACCGGTGCCGGCACGATGACGTTTGACATCAACGGCACGGGCGTCGGGCCGGTGGCCATCTCGGACGAAACGGACCTGCGTTCGCTGCGTGACGCGATCAACGCCAAATCCTCGGAAACCGGCGTGACCGCGACCATGGGCGACGACAACAGCGAAATCATGCTGAAGGACCAGTCCGGCGCGAACATCGAGATCACTGCCTTTGACTCGGATGATGGCGCAGGCGCTGACCTGTCGATGGACGTTGACGTGCTGAACGGTGACGGAACCGCCGCGACCACCGGCTTCACCACCACCACCACGGTCACCGACGGCGACGATGCCACCGTGACCGGTCAGGTCACGCTGACTTCGACCAAGAGCTTCTCGGTCCATTCGTCGGACAACACCACCGACGAAGCGTTCTTCGAGGACTCGAACTCGGGCGCGACGCTGGAGCAACTGGCCGAGATCGACCTGTCCACGGCCGAAGGCGCGTCCAAGGCGATCAACGTGATCGACACCGCGCTGAACAAGATCAGCCAGTCGCGGTCCGATCTGGGTGCCGTTTCCAACCGTCTGGACTCGACGATCTCGAACCTGACGAACATCACCACGTCGGTTTCGGCAGCCAAGTCGCAGATCATGGACGCGGACTTCGCGGCAGAATCGACCAACCTCGCCCGGGGCCAGATCCTGAGCCAGGCCGCAACCGCGATGCTGGCGCAGGCCAACGCCTCCAAGCAGGGCGTGATGAGTCTGCTCCGCGGCTGACGACCAGCCGATACCTTCAAAAGTATGCCCCGGCGCCTTTTGCGCCGGGGTTGTTTGTTTACAAGGACTTGCAGCCCGCGGAATCGTTCATTTCGTCGGGTTTCCGTCAGTTTAGGACCGTCAAACAGTTGTTTTGAAAATCGTGCGGACACGCTGCAAACAACCCGGGAAGGAGACTTTCCATGCAGTTCAGCCACACCCTGTCCGCCCGCCACTCTCTGGTTGTCAGCCAGCAGCTTCGGCAAGCCATCGTGCTGTTGCAGATGGGCAATTCCGAATTGCAGTCGTTCATCGAGACGCAGTCCGAGGAAAATCCCTTTGTCGAACTGGTCCGCCCGGCTCCGTCGCCGTCCCTGCGCACCAGCGCGCAGGGCGCCGAAGATTGGGACCGCATCGGTGCCTTGCCCGACACGAACGGCACTTCGCTTTACACCTCGGTCGCGCGGCAGATCGGCGGTCTGGGAATGACCGAAGCCGAGATCGAGCTTGCCTCGGTGTTTGTCGACGCGCTGGAGCCTTCGGGATGGCTGGGGGCCTCGCTTGCCGACATCGCAGACCGCAGCGGTGTGACCGAGGCCGAGGCAGCACAGATGCTGCGCCGGTTGCAGACGCTGGAGCCTGCGGGCCTCTTTGCCCGCACGCTGGCGGAATGTTTGCGCCTGCAGGCCGCCGAACAGGGCCTGCTGACTCCCCTCTTCGACCGGGTGCTGTGCAACCTTCCCATGCTGGCCAACGCCGATCTGGCGGGCCTTGCGCGGGTTTGCGGTTGTGACCAGACCGAACTGCGCGCGATCCTGCGCGACCTGCGCAGCCTTGACCCCAAGCCCGGCACCCGGTTCGACGCCGAGCCCGACCCGGTGCGCCCGCCCGATCTGCTGGTCACTGCGGCGCCCGGGGGCGGCTGGCAGGTCGAACTGAACCGCTCCACCCTGCCCGCAGTGGTGATCCGCGACGACGAGGCACGCCGCCTGTCGGACGTACCGGCGCAGCTTCGGCCCGAAACCGGGGGCTATGTGACCGAACGCCTGTCCTTGGCGCGCTGGCTGGCGCGCGCGGTGGATCACCGCAACCGCACCGTCCTGAAGATCGGCGAAGAGATCGTGCGCAGGCAGGGCGCGTTTTTCGACCACGGCCGCGAACACCTGCAGCCGATGATCCTGAAGGAAATCGCCGAAAAGGCCGGAGTGCATGAAAGCACCGTCAGCCGCGTGACGACCGGCATCCTGATCGCCACGCCGCACGGCACCTTTCCGCTGAAGCACTTCTTCACCGCCGCACTGCCCTCGCGCGATGCGACGGCCGGATCGGCCGGGGCGGTGCGTCACCGCATCGAACGGCTGATCCGTGCCGAACCCGCGGGCCGCCCGCTCAGCGACGATCAGCTTGTGACGCTGATGGAGGCGGAAGGCGTGTCGGTCGCACGCCGGACGGTTGCCAAGTACCGCGACCAGCTCAACATCCCGCCGACATCGGTGCGCCGCCGTCAGGCGATCCTGTCGGGGCGGACCTGACGCGGCCGTCCGGTCGCTGTCAACACCGGAACATCCCGCACCGCAGCCTTGAACCGGTTCGCCCTGGGCGACCGGTTTTCCGCTGCGGACATCCGTGCTGTCAGGGTTGGCCTTGCCCGGGTTCGCCGCTGGCGATGGGCTTGCCCGGACAAGCCTTTCGCCGTCAGGTCGCGGACGGCAGTTCGGACATCAGCATCTCGGTCTCGAACCGGAAGCGCGCCTTGGGCGACAGGCTTTCCCACGTCGCAATCGCCTCGCTTTCGGAACGGGCGGCCACGACGCCCACCCGGTGAAATCCCGATGCGACGCGGTCCGCCCGCACATGGTCGGGTCCGGTGCGCCACAAAAGCAACCCGGCCGCCACCCAAAGAGCAGCCATCACCGGCACCCCGGCGGGAAGTGCCACGGCCAGGATCGCACCCAGAGTGGCCAGCAAGGTCCACAGGCGCTGCTGCGCCAGCCACAAGGCCGGTGCAACCAGCGCGCCAAGGGACGGGCGCAGCGGGAACAGATCGTGGGTTCCGTCGGCGTCGGCCACGATTTCCCAGTTGCACAGGCTTTCGGTCGAACCGGGCAAGGTCGGGCCTGCGGCGGGCGCGGGCATCCTGTCCCATTGGGCCAGATCGAGCCGGTCCGTCAGCACCGTCCAGACCACGGCGCCACGCTGAAACGTCATCGCCGCCGGATCAGCGCCGGTCGAGAAATGGGCCCTCAGGCTGTCAACCGATCCGGTCCAGCGTCGGCCATTCACCGCGACCAGAACATCGCCGGATTTCAGGCCCAGACCATGACCGAAGTCGGTGGGTTTGCACCGACCGATGCACAGGGTGACGGCTGCGGGGGTAGCGTGGGTCATGGACGGCTCCTTGGGATTGCGACGGCAGGGTTCTGGCAGTGGATTCACAGGGCGGGATCAGGGATAGCTGAAGGGGTTTGGCAAAGGGGCCTTGCGTGCCTTGCGCGGGGCCGGTCTGGTTTTCGGGCCTGATGCCGCGGGTGCCGGGTCGGCGGTGGCGGCGGCGGCTGCAACCGGCGTGGGTGCAGGGGCCGCGGCGGGCACTGGCGCAGGGGCAGCGGCACGGCTTTCCGTGATCGAAAGCTGGGTTTGCGCTAGGGCTTCAAGGACGTCGAGGCGAAGGTTTTCGATCTGCTGCGTCAGCGGCTCTGCGCCGTTCGCTTTTGTCTCGTTGACCGTCAGGATCGCTTCGACCCCCGCATCCAGTTGCTGGATCAGCCCGGTCAAGCCCGTCTGCACCGACTGGCTTTCGGTTTCCGCCTGGATCACAACCTGATCCATCCGGTCCAGCAGGGTGTTCAACTCTCCGATCCGGTCGGCAAAGCCGACGGCGGC
>JAIYDJ010000067.1 GCA_027487575.1 Rhodobacter sp.
GCGCGATGCGAACCGCATCCCGCTTGAACTCGTCGCTGTGTATCGCTGCCATAGCCGGTCTCCTTGATGGCGAGTATCGCTCTCAAAAGACCGGAACGAAACCGGGACAGGTCCAGACATCGCCATTGGCAGCTACAGCTACACCGGTCCGCTGCAGGCCGGAACCAGCTACAGCCGCCGCGAACAGATCGTGCTGCCGACCCAGACCAACGACCGGTACGACCTGATCATCGTCACCGATTTCGGCAACGACGTGTACGAGCATCTGTCCGAAGGTGACAACGAAACCGATGCCGCGACGCAGATCACCGTCAGCCGCCTGCCGCGTCCCGACCTGCAGGTGTCGGGCGTCGAGACGAATGACACCTATACCGCCGGCGCCACCGGATCGCTGCGCTGGACCGTCATCAACCAGGGGTCGGTCGCCACGACCGTGCCGAACTGGACGGACAGCGTCTATCTTTCGCTGGATGACAAGATCAGCTTCGACGACCTCAATCTGGGCAGTTTCTCCAACGAAAGCGCGCTGGACCCGGGCGCCGAATACCTGAGCCGCGAGGCGACGTTCCGCATTCCCGAACGGTACCGCGGCACGGCCTATCTGCTGGTCAAGACGGATTCCGGCGATGCCGTGCTGGAATGGCCCAATGACGGCAACAACCTGTCGGTGAACGAGATCTTCATCACGCCGATCCCCTTTGCGGATCTGGTGGTGGATCAGGTGGTCACGCCCACGCAAAGCTTCGAGGGCAATCAGGCGACGGTGACCTATTCGGTGACCAACCGGGGTGCCGGTGCCACCAATCTGGGAAGCTGGACCGAACAGATCTGGCTGACCATCGACAAGAACCGTCCGCATCCGGGGCAGGGCGACGTTCTGCTGACGACGCTGCAATACACCGGCGGAGTGTTGCAGGTGGGGCAGGGCTATGACCGGACGGTGTCGGTGAACCTGCCCGCGCAAGTGCGGTCGGGCACCTATTACATCACGCCCTATGTCGACCCCTACGGGCTTTTGCTGGAAGACGCGCTGGCGGTGAACGCCAACCCGGACGATCCGACCGAGCTGAACTCGAACAACTACCGCGCTGGCGGCGGCTCGATTGCCGGGCTGCAGATCATCGGTTTCCAAGTCGTTGGCACGCCGCCCGATCTGACGGCCCCGGACCTGTCGCTGGTGATCGACGAGGTCACGCCTTCGGCCGTCGCCGGTGTGGCAGGGCAGAACCGGTTCGTCATCCGCTATACGCTGAAGAACAATGGCGACAAGGATGCGGCGGGCTATTCCACGGAATTCAGCCTGTCCTCCACGCCGGGGCTGAACGCGCCGGGGGCCGAGGTCTGGTCGCTGGGGTCGTTCGAGGGTGACGCGATCGCGGTGGGGCAAAGCCGCAGCTTCACGCAGGAAATCTTCCTCGCGCCAGGGCTGGACGGCGTATTCCTGACAGGTGCCGTCAGCCAGCCTGGCGACAGGACAGAGTTGAACAACACCGCCGTCGCGTCCACCAGCGTGACCTCGCCCGAACCCGATCTGCGCGTGTCCGAAGTCCGCGTGTCGCCGTCCGCCCAGTCGGGTGAAAAGACCGTGATCGGCTATACGGTCACGAATGAAAGTGATGCCGCGATCTGGTCGGGCACACAGTACTGGCGTGATCAGATCTGGATATCGCGCGATCCGACATTCCTGCGCGAACGGGCGATCCGGCTGGAAACCGTCACAGTGTCCAACGCGGCAGGTCTGGCAGGCCGGGCCAGCTATAGCCGCGAGATTGAGGTGACGCTGCCCGAGGGCATCGAGGGCGACTATTTCGTTTATGTCTTCACCAACACCGAATCCGGTCTGACCGAGCAGGACCGCCACTGGTGGCCCGCAACCGGAGGGTCGAATGCGGATCGCGCCTTCCTGCACAACCGCGTCGCATTCGAGGATCGGGCCGGCAGCATGGGGCAGGCCGTTCTGCCGGTGCTCTATGCCGAACCCGATCTGCGCGTGACCAGCCTGACGGTTCCCGAAGGCCTGCAGGCAGGCCAGACCGTCGATCTGACCTTCGTCGTCAGCAACGTCGGAAACCGCGCCACCCGGCAGGAAGCCTGGACCGACCGGGTCTACCTGTCGCTGGACGCCTCGCTGGATACCGGGGACTTCCTGCTGCGCCGCGAAGAGGGCGGGCGCGAGATTCTGGCCGAATTCCAGCGGCGCGGCGTTCTGGCCGCGGGCGCAAGCTATACCGCGACCGTCCGGGTGACTTTGCCTTTCGAAGTGACAGGCGATTATCACATCCTTGCGGTGACAGACTCCGACCTGAATGACAGCTACATCGCGCCCTCCACCATCTCGTCCCGCCTGCCGGGTCTGAACGGAAATTCGCTGGGCCGGGTGCGCGAATTCCAGGGCGAAGGCAACAACACCGCCTTTGCCGCCACCGAGGTGCTGCCCTATGCGCCGCCCGATCTGGTGGTGACCGCGCTGACGGCGTCCGACCGGGCGACGCGGGGCCAGAAGTTCCGGGTCGATTACACTGTCACCAATCAGGGCGGGCCGATCCCGTTCCAGCAGGCGCAATGGGATGATCTGGTCTATCTCAGCCGGGACGAATTCCTTGACCTGACGACCGACCGCTTCATCGGGGCCATCAGCAACAGCGGACAGCTTGCTGCAGGCGCCACCTACAGCGTCTCGCGCGAATTCACCGTCCCGCCCGATCTTGCCACCGAAGCCTACTATGTCTTCGTGGTCACGGACCCCAGCCGCGCGGGCGATCAGGGCCGGGTGTTCGAGGCGAACGAGGCGAACAACGCCCGCGCGCCCGACCTGCCGATGATCGTCGAGGTGCCGCCGCCCACCGATCTGGAGGTGACGGCGATCACGATCCCGTCTTCGGCCCGGGCGGGGGAGGAAATCGTCGTATCCTGGACGGTGACCAACCAGTCGGACTCGGTCATCGCCGAAGGGGCGTGGTCGGACAGTGCATTCCTGTCCGCCGATGGCACATGGGATCTGCGCGACAGGCCGATCGGCCGGGCACAGGCCAGCGGGCCGCTGGCCCCCGGCGAAAGCCGCAGCCTGACGCTGACCACCCGGATGCCCGCCGCCACACCGGGCGGATACCGGGTGATCGTGCGGACCGACATCTTCAACCAGATCCACGAAGGCGTGGACGAGGCCAACAACACCACCGCCTCGGCAGACACGATCCAGACCACGGTGGACCAGCTTCTGCTGGGCACGCCGACCACGGTGTCGCTGACGCCGGGCGGCGAACGGTTGTACCGCATCACGGTGCCGCAGAACGAAACCCTGCGGGTGCTGGTGAAATCGTCCGATCCCACCGCGTCGAACGAGATTTTCCTGCGCCTCGATGCCCTGCCCAGCCCGAACGCCTTTGACGCGACCTATGTAGGCCCGCTGTCCAGCGATCTGGTGGCGCTGGTGCCATCGACCGAACCCGGAACCTACTATGTCTCGGTGCGCAACTTCTCGGGGGCTGCCGAAGGGACCGCCATCACCCTGCTGGCCGAATTGCTGCCGCTGGTCATCACCGATGTCAGCAGCGACCGCGGCGGGGCGTCGAAGTACGTCACCACCCGGATCAGCGGCGCACAGTTTGCCGATGCGGCCACGGTCAAGCTGATCCGCCCCGGCATCGCAGAATTCGCGCCGGTGGACTGGCGCGTGGTCGACAGCACCACCATCATCGCGACCTTCGATCTGACCGGGGCCGAACTTGGACTGTACGATGTGGTCGTCACCAATCCGTCGGGGGCGCAGGCGCTGTCGCCCTACCGCTTCCTTGTCGAACGCGGGATCGACGGCGACTTGACCATCGGCATCGGCGGCAGCCGTGTCGTGCTGCCCGGCGAGACAGAGACCTATTCCGTCGCCCTGCAGAACCTTGGCAACCTTGATGCGCCCTATACCTTCTTCGAGGTCGGCGTGCCGGAACTGCACTTCAATCCTTACGTCTATGGCCTGCCGTTCCTTGATTTCTTCACCAACGTGCGCGGCACGCCGGATGGCGCGACCCCGGGAAGCGACAACGGCGACGTGTTCTGGGCGGGGCTGGAAAGCATCGTCAACCGCAACGGGCAACTGACCACGCAGGGCTATCTCTACGACCTGCCCGCCGACGGGTTCGCCGGATTCACCTTCAACGTGGCGGCCTATCCGGGCCTGCAGGCGCTGCACAACGAAGCGTTCGACGCCTTCCGTAACCGCATGAAGTCGATCCTGCCCGATCTTGACGGGATACTGGAGGAAGGCGGCGAAGCGGCGATCGGCGACTGGTTCGAGGCCGTCACCGAAATGGCGGCAGAGATCAGCCCTGCCCTTGGCGCCGCGATGGCGGCCTTCCCGTTCGAAGAGCTTTACAACCAGAACGTGGCCAAGCCGGGCGAATGCGAAATCCCGTTCATCCCGTTCCGCTTCCATATCTTTGCCGCCTCCACCTCGATGACCCGCGACGAGTTCATCGCGCATCAGACCGGAATCGCGCTGGACCTGCGGCAAGCCGTGCTGGGAAGCGATGACGCCCCTGCGCCGCTGGTGGCTGTGGTGGCCGACCCGGACCTGTGGGTCGATGTCTATCTGACCGGGCTGCAGCAGGCCGGCATCCTGCGCGAGGCTGACGCCATTCCGCCGATCCGCGAACAGCAGGAAATCCTGTCGCTGATGGCCACGCTGGCCTCGGGCATCCTGTTCGGCCCTGCGGGGCAGGACATCCGGTCGGACGGCGACATCCTCGGGTTCTTCGAACAGCTTCGCACGCTCTATGGCCATGACGAGACGTTGATGGCCGACATCGAATACATGGACCCGCGCGAAAGCGACTGCTACATCGGCGAGGTCCCGGTTCCTGCGCTGCCGAAGTTCGAGGATTACAACCTCGGGCTGACCAACCCCACCCATTTCGAGGCGGTGCGGATCTACACGCCCTGGGTGCCGTTCGAAAACCGCGGTGCGGCGTTGCCGGCCGATTTCATGAACAACGGCCCCGCGCCGGTGGATGGCGACGAATTCGCGGCGCTGAACTTTGCCAGCTATTTTGCCCAGCCCGCCAACAAGGGCGGCCTTGCCTCGATCGTGGGGCCGCAGACGCTGGATACGCTGGGCTGGCTGCCCGCGCGCGAGGATCTGCCGTTCACCGTCAAGTTCGAGAATGCCTCGGGGGCTGCGGCGCATGCCAACAGCATCGAGATCGTCACCCAACTGGACCCCGACCTTGATCCGCGCAGTTTCGAACTGGGCGACATCAAGATCGGCGACATCACCATCGACGTGCCCGAGGGGCGCTGGTTCTATCAGGACGAGATCGATTTCAGCCAGTCACACGGGTTTGTCCTGCGCGTCAGCGCGGGCGTCGATCTGTTCCAGGACCCGGCGGCGGCCCGGTGGGTGCTGGAGGCGGTCGATCCGCTGACCGGCGAGGTGATGCAGGACGTCACGCGCGGCCTGCTGCCGCCCAACAC
The DNA here is from genome assembly GCA_027487575.1 of Rhodobacter sp. GTDB lineage: Bacteria > Pseudomonadota > Alphaproteobacteria > Rhodobacterales > Rhodobacteraceae > JAIYDJ01. The sequence continues at coordinate 5,467 of JAIYDJ010000067.1, forward strand.
CGATGGCAGCAACGGGGCGGGTTTCGTCAGCTTCACCGTCCGCCCGCGGGAAGATGTCGATACGGGCACGCGCATCACATCCTCGGCCCGGGTGGTGTTCGATACCGCAGCCCCGGAAACGACCAACCAGCTGGTGCAGGTGGTGGACGGGCGCGCGCCGGAAACGACATTGCAGGTGCAGCGCATCACCGGCACCGACAGCTTCGATGTGCGCTGGCAGGCCGAGGACGAGGCGGACGCCTCGGGCGTCAAGCATGTGACGCTGTACGTGGCAGAGAACGGCGGCGATTTCAGCATCTGGCAGCGCCGACTGCCGCAAAACTCGGGTCAGACGACGTTTGAGGGTGAAGCCGGAAAAACCTATGAATTCCTCGCGTTGGCGACCGATGTTGCGGGCAACCGTGAAGAGCCGCGCGACGGGTCTGCGGTCACGTCGGACGGGCAGGCGGTCAACCTTGGCGGCACGGCGACCGTGGACCAGTCCACGCCGCCGAACTTCGGCCAGCCCCCCGCGCCGGTGAACGCGCCTTCGACCAACCAATTGTTCGTGCTGGCCCGGCTGGCGGTGCCTGCCGCCGATCCGCTGGTCAACCTGCCCGAATTCACGCAAGTCCTCAGCCCGCTGATCGCCACGTCCTTCGCGACCGGCTTCCAGACCAGTCAGGCCGGCATCGGACCAATGGCGATCCTGGAACTGGCGGATGGGTCGGTTCTGGTGTCCGGCGGGGCCAATCGCGGCCAGTTGCACCGCTTTGGCGCGCAGGGGGGTGCTGCGGGGGCAAACAGCCTGCTGACCACGTTGGACGATCCAGTGTTTAACCTTGCGCAGGATGCGGACGGGCGGGTCTGGGCCACCACGGGCGGCGGCGCGCTGCTGCAGATCGACCCGGCCAGCGGCGCAGTTCTGGCGCGGCATGGCATGGGCATCACGCTGGGCCTGGCGGTGGAGGCGTCGACGGGGCTGATCTATGTCGGCACGAATGCCGGAATTTCCACCTTCGACCCCGACACCGGCCAGTTCGAACAGTGGAGCCGGGACGAGGATCTGCGCGTGGGCTCGCTGGCATTTGACGCGCAGGGCACCCTGTGGGCCGTGACCTGGCCCGACCGCGCGCAGGTCGTCAGCTTTACCGACCGTCAGCGCGCCGAGGCCCGGCTGACCTTCGACAGCCAGATCGATTCCATCGCGTTCGGGCGGGAAGGCACGATTCTGGAAGACCTTCTGTTCGTGTCCGCCAACACCGGGCAGGTGTCAGATACCGGCGAGGCGGCCGAGGGTTCGGCGCTGACCATGGTCGATCTGGAAACGCTGCAGCGCATCGAGATCGCCACTGGCGGCAGCCGCGGCGACGTGGTGACCACGACCGCCGACGGGCGCATCCTGATCAGCCAGAGCCTGCAGGTCGATGTGGTGGCACCGGCCTATGCGCCCGGCGTGATCTTCACCAACCCTGCCGCAGATGCGGTTGTGCCGCTGCCCCTGCCGGTTCTGGCGGTGCGGTTCGATCAGGACATGTATGTCGGCGACCCGACACTGGCGGCTTCGGTTGTCAACCCGGCCAACTACCGGCTGGTCGGTGCGGCGACCGGGGCGGTGACGCCCGTGGCGGTGGTCTACGACGTGGCGACCCGGACCGCGCTGATCCGGATGAGCGGGCTTGTCACGGATGATTATACGCTGACGGTGGCGGGGTCGGTGACCTCGTTGCAGGGTCTGCGGATGGGCGATCCGCATGTGACCACCTTCAAGGCGTTGGACGACCTGTCGGCGCTGGTCGACGTCGAATTCGGAACGACCCGGTATAATCGCCAGCTTGGAACCGTCAGCTATGACGTAAAGCTGACCAACAAGACCGACCGCGACATCGTGCTGCCGGTATTGCTGCTGCTTGATCCGCAGCGCGGCTATTCGGGCACGCCGGGCGGCACCGAGGGGCGCACGGATGACGGCATCTGGCTGATCGACCTGACGGCCAGCCTGCCTCCGGGCGGGCGGCTTGCGGCGGGTGCCTCGACCACCGGGCAGACCGTGGCCATCGTGACCCCGAACCGTCAGCGTGTGGAATTCAGCGCGGGCGTCGCGGCCTCGTCCGGGCCCAATTCCGCGCCGATCATCACGTCCGTGCCGCCCGAGACGGCGGTGATCGGCACCCCCTTCAGCCACCGCGTCACGGCGACCGACGCCGATGGCGATGCGGTGGTGATGACGTTGCTGACGGCCCCCGACGGCATGACGATCAACGCCGCGACCGGCCAGATCGACTGGCTGCCCGATGCACAGGTCAACGCCGAAGAGGCCGTGACCGTTCAGGTCTTCGATGCGCGCGGAGCCGTGACGACGCAGCGGTTCGTGCTGACCATCGCAGACGGAAACCGCGCACCCATCTTCTCGGGCCTGCCCGAGGTGGTGTCGGGGGCCGAAGGCGGGTTGATCCGTTTCGACGTGGTCGCCTCGGACCCCGATCTGGATGCGGTCATCACCTGGATCGACGGGTTGCCCGAAGGGGCAAGCTATGACCCGCAGACGCGGACCTTCACCTGGGCCCCCGGCTTTGGCCAGGCCGGCACCTACAAGCTGCGGCTGACCGCCAGTGACGGCGCGCGCGAAACGGTGGCCGAAGTGACGGTTGCCGTGGCCGAACAGCCCCGCCCGGTCACGCTCCGGGTTCCCGCGACCCTGACTGCTGCCGAAGGCGACCGTATCCGCTTCGTGCTGCAGGCCGAAGCCGAACCGGGCACCCCGCTGGACTTCGGGGTGGTCAATCAGACCCTGCCGTTCGGGGCGACGCTGAATGCGGCCACGGGCGAGTTCGAGTGGATTCCGGGGTTCACCCAGGCCGACACCTATGAGGTGATCTTTGCGGTGTCCGATGGTCAGGGCATCGCCGTGCAGCGCATGCAGATCGTCGTCACCCCCGCCAACGGCGCGCCGGTGTTCGACGATTTCGACGGGCTGCAGATCTATGAAGGCCAGCAGTTTCAGCTGCGGGCCTTCGCCTTCGATCCGGACAATCCGTTCTACGAACCCGGCTACCGCGACGGCAGCGGCGTGTTCCACGAGCTGGGCGACATTCCGAAGTCGGTCACGGTGTCGGTGCTGGGCGATCTTCCGGACGGTGCCACGTTCGATGCCGAAACCTGGCAACTGTTGTGGACGCCGGGGGCCGAGCAGGCCGGAACCTACCAGATCACGCTGAAGGCCACCGACCATGGCGCAGGCACTGGTGTGCCGCTGTCGGTGACCGAGACGGTCGAAATTGTCGTGCGCGAATTGAACCAGGCGCCGGTGATGCAGGAACCGCAGAACGTGACGCTGCGCCGGGGCGACGTACGCGAAATCACCGTCAGCGCGACCGATCCCGACGGCGATACGATCATCCTGATGCTGGTGAACGAGCAGCCGGGCATTCCACTGCCCGACTTCGTGACCTTCACCGACCAGGGTGACGGAACCGGCCTGATCCGCATCGCACCCGGCGTGGGCGACCGGGGCGAACAGGTGCTGACGCTGGTGGCGCATGACGACGGCGGCGGGCAGGGCCTGCCGCGCGGCGTGGCCTATACCTTCATCGTTGCGGTCGAGGCCGAGAACGAACCACCCGAGTTCAGCCATCAGGGCGATGTGGTGGCAGTGTTCGGCGAGCCGTTGCGCGTGGTGCTGCAAACCGCCGATCTGGATCAGGACGCCCTGACCTATGCGCTGGCGGGCCTGCCGACCGGGGCAGTCCTGACGGCCGATCCGCTGATCTATGGCCGGTCGGTGTTGACATGGACTCCGCTGCCGCGGGATGCGGGCAGCTATACGGCGGTCATTTCCGCCACCGATACCGGCGCTGCCGGCAAGACCGCGCCCGCCCGGACCGATTTGCAATTCGGCATCACCGTGCGTGCGGCCAACGCGGCCCCGGTGCTGGACCCGGTCGGAACGGTCACTGGCACCGAAGGCAGTCCCCTGAGCGTGACCTTCGGCGCGTCGGACGCCGACGGCGACGCGCTGACCTATTCCGTCAACGGTCTGCCGTCCGGGGCACGGTTCGATGGGGCCACCGGCACCTTCGTCTGGACGCCGAACGCCGTGCAGGCCGGAACCTATGCGATCACCGTTTCGGTATCCGACGGCAACGCCTCGTCGGTCGAGGACGTGACGCTGCAGATCAACCCGCTGAACCGCGCGCCGGTTTTCGTGCCGATGGTCACCCAGCTGGGCCGCGACCGGGCCGAACTGCGGTTCACGGTGGTGGCGGACGATCCGGATGCCGATGCCCTGCGGCTTTCGGTGGTGTCGGGCCTGCCCGAAGGCGCGGTGTTCGCCGCGGACCGGGGCGAATTCGTCTGGATCCCCGGCTATGCGCAAACCGGGCCGCACCGGGTGGTGTTCGCCGCACAGGACAGCGCGGGTCTGACGACGACGCTGGCCGTCGACATCGACATTGCCGATGTGAACCGGGTGCCGGTGCTGAAGGCGTCTGATCGGGCCTTCCTGATTGGCGAGGCGAAAAGCTTTGTGCTGGAAGCCTCCGATCCCGATGGTCAGCCCCTGCGGTTCGAGGCGCTGAACCTGCCCGAAGGCGCGATGCTGGACCCCGCAACCGGCCGGGTCACCTGGACCCCCGGCCCAGGACAGGCCGGCGACTACTA
>JAIYDJ010000072.1 GCA_027487575.1 Rhodobacter sp.
CTGCCCGAAGGCCGCCCGGGCCCGCTGCAGATGTATCAGACCTTCATCGACCTGCGCGTCTATCCGCCCTCGGCGGTGATCAAGGTCGATGACACCGAACCCGGCATCGCCGAAGGCGTCGCTGCGGGCTGCCTGACGGTGGGCGTCGCGATGTCCGGCAACATCGTCGGCCTGACGCCCGAGGCGCTCGCCGCCACCGCCCCGGAAGAAGTCGCCCGCCTGCGCGAGGTCGCCACACTCCGCCTCAAGGCCGCCGGAGCCGACCACGTGATCGACACTATTGCCGACCTGCCCGCCCTGATCGAACGCCTCTCGGCCTGACCCTCATTTTCTGTCCACAAATATCCCACGGGGGTGCGGGGGTGTGAAACCCCCGCTCCGACCTCAGCCCCAGTGCACCCCGGCGGCAGGCACGACCACCCCGTCGAACGCCACCGGCTCGGCATCATAGTTGAACAGGAACCGCACCCCGCCCGCGCGCCGCTGCCGCAGCCCTTCGGGCATCTCGACCACCGCGATCCCCTGCGCCTCGCATAGCGGCCGCAGCACCATCCCCCAGGTCGCCGCATCCGGCCACCCGGCGAGGTAGTGCATTCCGCCCGCCCGGACCAGCGCCGCAAAGCCATCCGCGCAGGTCTCGACCACCTCTGCCGAGCCTTCCAGCTTTTCACGCCAATGCAGGAACTGCCCGCCCGCGGCCAGCGGCACCGGCACGTCGGGCGGCAGGCTTTCCACCCGCATCACCCGCGCGTTCAGCCCCGGCAGGTTCGGCGCCAGCGGCACCGGCGTTGCGAATTCGGCGGTTTTCGAATTGCTGCGCGGCCCGACCAGCGCCGTCCCGACGAAGGCAGCGAGTGCGCCCAGCAAGGCAGGCGACATCGTCGCGACCCCCGGCACCAGCACCAGCTTGTAGCCCGACAGATCGGCCATATCGGGCGGCAGGATGTCGATGTTCAGACCCAGCCGCCGCAGGGCGCGATAGGCCTCGAACACCAGCCGGAAGTAACTGAAGTCGCGCCCCTGCGGCTGCGTCTCCCATGCCCAGGCCGAGGTATAGTCGAACACCACCGCCACCTCGGCCCGTTCGACCGCCACATCGGGCATCGCAGCCAATTCGCCCGCCACCTGTTCGGCCTCGGCAAAGGCCGGGGCCGCCACCGAATCCGGGCGCAACAGGCCCGCATGCATCTGTTCCTGCGCAAAGGGTGCCTGCCGCCAGCGGAAATAGCACACCGCCTCGGCCCCATGCGCAAAGGCCTCCCAAGCCCACAGCCGCGCCATGCCGGGCAGCGGATCGGGGTTCCAGGGCGCCCAGTTCACCGGGCCGGGTTGCTGTTCCATGATCCACCAGCGGCCCCGGCCCACGGCGCGGTACAGATCATGGTGGAAGGCCTGAAAGTCCGGATCGCCCTGTCGCACGAACCGCCGCCGATGCTCTGCGGTCGCAGGCAGCCGGTCCGACAGGAAGCCCAGCGGATAGGCGTCCCACGCCGCGATATCGAGGTCCGCCCCCACTGCGAAATGGTCGAAATCGGTGATCTGGCCCATGTAGTTGTGCGCGATGGGTGCCTCGGAATGGCGGCGCAGGATGTCGACCTGCAGGCGGTTGAAGCCCGCCACCTCGTCACTGGCAAAGCGGCGGAAGGCCATGACATGCGCAGGGTTGGCTTCGGTCACGGTCAGGTTCGGCAGGCCGATCTCGTCGAAACTGGCGTAGTCCATCGACCAGAACACGTTGCCCCACGCGCGGTTCAGCGCTTGTGGCGACTGATAGCGCTGCGCCAGCCAGTCGCGGAACGCGTGCAAGGCGGCGGGTGAATAGGACAGCACCGTGTCATGACAGGCATATTCATTGTCGGTTTGCCAGGCCGCCACATCCGGGTTGCGGCCATACCGCTCGGCCATCGCGGTGACGATACGCGCACATTCCGCGCGATACGGCCTTGACGAAAAACAATAATGCCGCCGCGATCCAAACCCCCTGGGGCGGCCTTCCTTGTCCAAAGCCAACATGTCGGGATGTTTGGTCAGCATCCAGCGCGGCGGCGTTGCCGTGGGCGTGCCGAGCACGACGCGCAGCCCCGCAGCGCCGAGGACCGCGATGGCCCGGTCCAGCCAGCCCCAGTCATAGACGCCTTCCACCGGCTCCATCCGCGTCCAGGCAAATTCGCCGATCCGGACCCAGGTCAGGCCCAGGGCTGCCATCCGGCGCGCATCCTCGGCCCAGACGGCCTCGTCCCACTGTTCGGGATAATAGCAGACACCCAGCGTGCGTTTCACAGGATCACCCTTGGTTCAGGCAGGCCGCGCGCCACGTCGGCCACGGCAAAGGTCATTCCGGCCTTGGGGAGGGCGGCCCGCGCAGAAGCCGACATGTGCTCCAGCGCCGTGGTGCAGAACAACGTGGTCAGCCCGTCTCCGCCAAAGGCCGGGCACGAGGTGTGCGGGGCGTCAAATTCCACCGTGCGCAACAGCGTGCCGTCCGGGGCATAACAGGCCACCCGCGACGATCCCCATTGCGCCAGCCACAGGTTGCCCGCCGCATCGCACACCGCGCCATCGGGCAACAGCGCATCGGCAGTCAGGTCCAGATAGACTTGCGGAGTACCCGCAGGCCAGCCCTGCGCATCCAGCGTCACCCGCATCACCTTATGGGTCAGGGTGTCACTGAACTGCGCGATACGGCCATCGGGGGTGAAACTGATCGAATTGGGAATGGTCAGCCCGGCAAACAGCCGCCGCACTTCGCCCCGGTAGTATCGGTAGATCGCCCCGGCACCAGGGTCATCCCCGCCGCGCTTGCCCATCGTGCCGAACCAGAACCCGCCATGCGGATCGGCGCGGCCGTCGTTGGACCGGGTCCGCGGGTTGTCCGCCTCGACGTCTGCCACGGCCTCACGCGCGCCGCTGACCAGATCGAACCGGAACAGCCCGGTTTCCGAGGCGATCAGCAGTTCGCTGTCCGAAAGCCACCCCGTCGCCGACACCCGTTCGGCAAAGTGCCATGCCTGCGGGCCGTCAGGGGTCTGCGACATCAGCCGGTTGCCCAGAATGTCGAACCAGAACAGTTGCTTGCGCAAGGGATGCCAGAAAAGCCCCTCTCCAAGTTCGCAGACCCGGTCGTCAAAGATCACGCTGGTGCCTCACATCTTGCCGCATCATAGGCTTCCACAATTGCCTGCGCGTTGGCCGCCACTTCGTGCACCGTCATCTTCGGCCTGTACAGCGCCGTCCCCAGACCGAATCCGTCCGCCCCAGCCGCAAGCCAGGCGGCGAAGTTGGATGGCCCGGCCCCCCCCACGGCATAAACCTGGGTTCCCACCGGCAGCACCGCGCGAATGGCGCGCAGCCCCTCCGTTCCGATCAGGCTGGCGGGGAAAAGCTTCAGCCCGTCCGCCCCGGCCTCCAGCGCGGTGAAGCATTCCGAGGGCGTCATCACGCCGGGCCAGGAGTCGAGGCCAAGTTCCTTGGTCCACGCAATTACGCGGACATCGCAATTCGGTGACACGATGAGACTGCCGCCCCGGTCCTTGACCGGCTGCACATCTTCAACCCTGACAACGGTCCCGGCACCGACCTGTGCGGATTGACCGAAGTTCCGAGTGATCGCCGAGATCGAGTCCCAAGGTCGGGGCGAATTCAGCGGCACCTCGATCCGGGTGATGCCCGAAGCGATCAGGACGCCTGCCACATCCCTCGCCTCGTCAGGGGTGATGCCGCGCAGAATGGCGATCAGAGGACGGTGTTTCATTGGCTTGTCTCCAGTCTCATGGCCTGCGTCAGCCCGGCCAGCGTGCAGTCGGTTGCGCGCATCACCTGCGCGGTCAGTCCCTGTGCGGCCAGCGCGCGGGCATATAGCGCCGAAATCGCAGGCGCGCCCACCAGCGTCACCGCCTGACCCAGCCAGTAGGGCCGGGCCGCCGCCAGTTCGATGCCGATCAGCAACCCCGAAAGCCGGGCGCGGGCGGTGCACGCGGGCAGGCCGGCGATCAACCCCTCGGCCCGCAGCGCGAACAGCCGTGCCGCGATCTTTTCGGGCCGTGACAGCGCGTCAGACAGGGCGGTATCGAAGGCCGCCTCGTCAAACCCGTCGCCCGCCATTCCGTGCCGCAGCACCGACTGTTCCGACATCAGGGCAAACATCTCGCCGGTCATGAAGGTTTGGAATGAAACCACTTCGCCCGCGCTGATCTGCGCCCATTTCGAGTGGGTTCCGGGCAGGCAGATCACGCCGTCCTGCGCGCCAAGCGCCATCGCCCCGGCGATCTGCGTTTCCTCGCCGCGCATGACGTCCGCCGGGCTGACCTGTTTCAGCCCCGGCGCGATGCGCAAAGTGATGCGGCGGTCCTGCACCGGCACGCTGACCCCCTCGCCCGCGTCCAGCGGCGCACAGGGCACCGCCCGGTAAGGCGCTTCATGCCAACCCTGCCGGCTGCCGACCATCCCGCAGGCCATCACCGGCACAACCCCGGCACCCAGCCAGGGTGCAATCAGCGCCAGCAGCGCAGGCTCGAACTGATCGCGCGCCAGCCTGCCCATGCCGTCCTCGGACTGCGCCTGATCCTGAATTCCGTCCGGCCCCATGGCCCAGACGCGCAGGTTCGAGGTGCCCCAGTCGACAGCGATCCAGTCAGGGGTCATCACGCGGCCTTGCGGGGGCGCAACCAGGTCGGCATCCACGCGCCATGCGCCGCGATCAGGTCGTCGACCAGTGCCCGGATCTGCCGCAGATCCAGTTCCGCCGCCGTGTGCGGGTCCAGATAGGCCGCGTGATAGATATGCTCGCGGTTCTCTTCCATCAGCGCGGCCACCGTCAGCTCCTGCACGTTCACATTGGTGCGCATCAGCGCGACCAGTTGCGGAGGGATGCCAGTCACGTTCGTCGGCTGCAAGCCGTTGGCATCGACCAGCACCGGCACCTCGACCGCAGCGCCTTCGGGCAGTTGCGCGATGTAGCCACGGTTGGGAATGTTGCCGTAGATCACCGAAGGCGCGCCGGTCACGACCGAGTTCATGATGGTCGCCGCGTATTCATGCGTCGGCTTCACCTCGATCTTCTCGGCCTCGCGCAGTTTCGACACCTGCTGTTCCCACTTCGCGATCTGTTCCTCGCAGCGGACGGGATATTCATCCAGCGGGATGCCGAAAGTCTCGATCAGGTCGGGGCGGTTGTCTTTGATGAACCACGGCACGTATTCGGCGAAATGCTCGCTGCTTTCGGTGACGAAGTAACCCAGATGCGTCATCACCTCGTAGCGCACCTTGTTCGGGCAGCGGGCGTTCCAGTGCGACGGTTTCGGGATGCGGCCTGCCGCGTATCCGTCGCGCAGGGCGGGGTAGAGGTCGCGGTATGACCCGTCGGGCTGGCGGGCCTCGAAGTTCAGGTAGAACGCCATGTGGTTGATGCCTGCCGCGCGGTAGCGAAGGTCCTCCACCGGGATGTCCAGATCGCGGGCCAGTTCGGCCGCCGTGCCCTGCACCGAATGGCACAGGCCCACCTGCTTCAAATTCGGATATTTTGCCCCCAAGGCCCACGTGTTGATTGCCATCGGGTTGACATATTGCAACATGATCGCGTCCGGGCAGACTTGCGCCATGTCGGCGGCGAGCGACCACAGGTGCGGTACCGTCCGCAGGCCGCGCATGATGCCGCCGATGCCGAGCGTGTCGGCAATGGTCTGGCGCAGGCCGTAGGTTTTCGGCACTTCGAAGTCGGTCACGGTACAGGGTTTGTAGCCGCCGATCTGGAACGCCACGATCACGAAATCCGCGCCCGCAATCGCGCGCCGCTGATCGGTGTGCGTCTCAAGCCGGGCCGGAACGCCCAGGGTTGCGATCATCTTGGCGCAGACCATTTCCGATTCCGCCAGTCGCTTGGGGTCGATGTCCATCAGCGCGATGGTCGCCCCCGCAAGTGCGGGCATCGACAGCGCATCGCCGATCAGGTTCTTCATGAAAACGGTCGATCCGGCCCCGATAAAGGCGATTCTGGTCATTTGACGGCTCCGAGAGTGAGGCCCGCGATGAAGTGCTTCTGCATGGCGAAGAACATCAGCACGGGGGGCATGGCGGCGATGATCGACCCGGCGGACACCAGATGCCAAGCGGCGATCCACTGGCCGTTCAGCGACGACAATCCGGCGGTGACGGGTTGGGTTTCGGCGCTGGTGGTCAGCACGGTCGCCCAGAAGAAATCGTTCCAGATGAAGGTGAACACCAGCACCGACAGCGCCGCGATGGCGGGGCGCATCAGGGGCAGCACGATGTACCAAAAAATCCGCACCTCGGTCACCCCTTCGACCCGCGCCGCCTCGATCAGTTCAAACGGCAGCGCCTTGATGAAGTTCCGCATGAACAGCGTGCAGAACCCGGTCTGGAACGCGATGTGAAAAAGGGCAAGGCCGGCGGAGGTGTTGTAAAGGCCAAGGTTCAGCGTCAGGTCGCGCACCGGTACCATCAGGATCTGGAAGGGAACGAAGTTTCCGGCGACAAACAGGAAGAAGATCAGCAGGTTGGACCGGAACTTGTAGATCGCCAGCGCGAACCCGGTCATCGTCGACAGGATCAGGCAGCCGATCACCGTGGGGATCGTCACCTTGAACGAATTCAGCATGTATTGCGCGATGTTGCTGTCGCGGAACACCGAGATGTAGTTGTCGAAGGCCAACGCCGAGGGCCAGCCGAAGTAGTTGCCCTGCGCAAGGTCCGACGCCGGGCGCACCGAGGTCATCGCCACACCCAGCAGCGGCAGCAGCCACAGGATCAGTGCGGCGGGCAGCGCGATCTTGTAGGCGAGCTGCGCGGCAGGCGAGGCCTGTTCGATCGGTCTGGGGAACATCCTATCGCTCCGTCTCGTCGCGCCACATCTTCCAGATGAAGCCCGAGATGAACACCATCATGATGGCAAACAGCACCACGGCAATGGCGGCACCATAGCCCATCCGATAGCCGTATTCCGACAGCGCCTGTTCGTACATGTAGAAAGACAGCACGCGGGACGACCCGTAAGGCCCGCCGTTGGTCATGATCGACACAAGGTCGAACGACCGCAGCGCCCCGATGACCGTCACCACCACCGCGATGAATGTGGCCGGGCGCAGTTGCGGGATGATGACGTACCACAGCATCCGCCACCCCTTGGCCCCGTCCAGCCGCGCCGCCTCGATCTGGTCGGGGGCGACGTTGTTCAGACCCGTCAGATACAGGATCATCACATAGGCGATCTGCGGCCAGAGCCCGGCCACGATGATGCCATAGGTCACGTACCGCTCATCGGCCAGAATGGCCACCTGCGCGCCGGTGGTCCATTCGATCAACTGGTACAGCAGCCCGAAATTCGGCGCGTAGAACCACGCGAACATCAGGCCGACGACGACCTGCGAAATCACGAAGGGAAAGAAGAACAGCGACTTGTAGGCGCGCATCCCCCAGACCGTCTGGTTGAGGAAGATCGCGATCATCAGCCCCGCCGGCACGGCCAGCAGGAACAGGCCCAGCCACAGCACGTTGTTGACCAGCGAGGTATAGAAGGCGTCGTCGTCAAACAGTTCGACATAGTTCGCCGTTCCGATCCACTCGGCCTCGCCCAACCCGTCCCAGTCATAGAACGAAATCGCCATCGACTGGAAAATCGGAATGACGACATAGACCGCGAACATGATCAGGCCGGGGGCCAGAAACAGCCACGGGGCCAACCTGCGCTGGTTCGCTTTCCAATAGGCGGTCATCCTGCACCTCTTTCAGGAAAATGGCCCCGGTCACAGATGCAACCGGGGCCGATGGCGCGGCGGGGGAGGTCCGCCGCGCCGAGCGTCAGCGGGCCTACTTGTAAGCCTGCCCGCGCACTTTCTCGAGCCGCTCCAGAATGGCGTCCAGACGGTCCGGCTTCACCATGAACTCCTGGAAGCCTTCCATCCCGGCCTTGGCCATTTCGGCCGGTGCGTCGCGGTCAAAGAACTGCGCCAGCGCATAAGCCGTCGACAGCGTCTCGAACCCCGCCGTCAGGAACGGATCGTCGGCCGGAACCGACGAGTTCTTGTTGGTCGGCAGTTGCCCCACGGCGGTGTTCCACTTGGTCTGCGCCTCGGCACTGGCCACGAAAGCGAGGAACTTCTTGGCGTCGTCCACATTCTTGGCCTGCGCCGTGACGTGGATCGTGTCGGTCGGTGCCTCTTCGGCGCGCGGGATGCCCGGGGTGATTTCCGGGAACACCATGAAGCCGAGATTGTCGTTGGTCATGCCGCCTTCCTTGAAGGTGCCGACCGCAAAGTTGCCCATCACATAGTTGGCAGCCTTGCCCTGCACCAAGAGCGCCGCCGCATCCTGCCAGTCGATGGCGGCATGGTTCGCGGTGGTATAGGGCACGATCTTGGCCCATTCGGCGAAGGTCGCCTTCACGCGGTCATCGGTCCATGCCACCTTTCCGGCGGTCAGGTCCATGTGGAACTCGTAACCGTTGGTGCGCAGGTTGATTTAGTCGAAGATCCCGGCGATCGGCCACAGCGCGGACGAACCGGTGGTCAGACAGTCGATGCCCGCCGCCTTGAACTTTTCGCAGTTGGCGACAAAATCGGCCCAGGTCGCTGGCACTTCCACACCGGCGGCCTTGTAGGCGTCGCGGTTGTAGTAGATGCCCCACTGGTAGTAGGTGTAGGGCACGCCCCACTGCTTGCCGTCGATGGTCATCGACGCTTTCGCAGAGGCCAGTGCCTCGCTCAGGCCGTTGGCTTCCCAGACGTCCGACACATCCATGAACTGCCCGGCTTCGACAAACGGGGCCATCCGGTTGCCGGCATACCAGTTCGCCAGATCGGGGCTGTCTGCGGTCAGGAAGTTGCGGATCGCGGTCTTGTAGCCTTCATGGTCGAAGTTCTGCAGCACCACGTCGACGTCGGGGTTCGCAGCCTCGAAATCCGCGATCAGCGCTTCCATCGCAGCCAGCGGGATCGGGTCGTAATCGGCATAATACTTCAACTCACGCGCCTGCGCAAAGGCAGACGTGGTCATCAGCAGCGCCGCAGTAAAGGCAAGCGCGCCTTTCGCAAGATGGACCATGGTTTCCTCCCTGGTGGTTCCATTATTTGAAACTTAGTCTTGAATAATGAAAACTATGCGGCGTATCATCCGGCCTGTCAACCGAGTCGAACGGGGCAGGGGCAAGGGGTCGGGATGGGGGCGGAAGGCAATCAGGACGGCACGGTCGGCAAGGCGCTCGATGTGCTCGACATGGTCGCGGCCGCCGGAAAGCCTGTGCGGTTCAGCGACCTTCTGGGCACCAGCATCTATCCCAAGGCGACGCTCTACCGGTTCTTGCAGACGCTGACCCATCAGGGCATGCTGTCCCATGACCCGGACCATGGCACCTATGCGCTCGGGGTGCGCCTCGTGCGCCTGGCACATGCCGCCTGGCAGCAATCCTCTCTCGCCCCGCTCGCCCGGCCCTATCTTGACGATCTGGCGGCGATCACGGGCGAGACCATCCACCTCGCGCAGATGGACATGGGGCAGGTCCTTTACGTCGACAAACGCAACGCCGCGCGCCCCGTGGACATGTTTTCCTCCGCAGGCAAGGTCGGCCCGGCCTATTGCACCGGTGTGGGCAAGGCGATGCTGGCCTGGCTGCCCGATGACGCGCTGAAGACCGTGCTGTCGCGCCAGTCGTTCCACCGCTTCACCCCGCACACCTATGCCGATCCTGCCGCGCTGATCACCGAATTGCATGCCATCCGGGCGCGCGGCTATGCCTTTGACCGCGAGGAACATGAACCCGGCATCATCTGCGTCGCCGTTCCGATCCTGACGAAGGCGGGCCGGGTGATCGGGGCGATCTCGCTGACATCGACCACCCAGCGCACCACCCTGGCGGCGTTGGAAGCCTGCGCAGACAAGATCATGGAAACGGCAGGCAAAATCGCCGCCGAGGCGGAAAGCTGGCGCTTTCCCGAACAACATTCATAGGGGGGAACAGATGTCGGGAGTAACTCTCAGCAAGGTCATCAAGAAATACGGCGACGCCCAGGTGATCCACGGCGTGGACCTTCAGATCGAGGACGGCGAGTTCTGCGTCTTCGTCGGCCCCTCGGGCTGCGGCAAGTCCACCCTCTTGCGCATGGTGGCGGGGCTTGAGGAAACTACCGGCGGAGCCATCCGCATCGGATCGCGCGATGTGACCAAGGCCGACCCGTCCGAACGCGGCGTGGCGATGGTGTTCCAGACCTACGCGCTTTACCCCCACATGACGGTCGCCGAAAACATGGGCTTCGGGCTGAAGATGACCGGCCATCCCAAGACCGAAGTTGACCGCAA
>JAIYDJ010000032.1 GCA_027487575.1 Rhodobacter sp.
CCGGCACGCCCACCGATGTCCTGCGGGTTTCCGCATGAGCATGGGAAAACCCCTGCCGCACGACAGCGCGGCCCTGCACGTCACCGGTCAGGCGCGCTATACCGACGACATCCCCCTGCCCGGCACGGCGCTGCACCTCGCCTTCGGGCTGTCGACCTGCGCCCATGGCGACATCACTGCGCTGGACCTGTCGCAGGTCCGCGCGGCCCCCGGCGTTGTCGCCGTCTGGTCGGCGGACGACATGCCCGACATGCCCGATTGCAGCCCGTCTGCCCATGATGAGCCGCTGCTGGCCGTCGGCCGCGTTCATTACGCCGGACAGCCGGTGTTTCTGGTGGCCGCGACCTCGCATCTTGCCGCCCGAAAGGCCGCCCGCCTTGGCCGCATCACCTATGCCGACCGCCCCGCGATCCTGACCGTGGATCAGGCGGTGGCCGCGAACAGCCGCTTTGAATCCGGCCCGGTGGTCTGGTCGCGCGGCGACGCCGCCACCGCCATCGCAGGCGCGGCGCACGTCATCGAAGGCCGCTTCGAGGTGGGCGGGCAGGAGCATTTCTATCTGGAAGGCCAGGTCGCCGCCGCCATCCCGCAGGAAGGCGGCGACATGGTGGTGCATTCCTCGACCCAGCATCCGACCGAGGTGCAGCACAAGGTCGCCCATGCGCTGCACATCTCGATGCATGCCGTCCGGGTGGAGGTGCGGCGGATGGGCGGCGGGTTCGGCGGCAAGGAAAGCCAGGGAAACGCGCTGGCGATTGCCTGTGCGATTGCCGCCCGCGCGACCGGGCGGCCGTGCAAGATGCGCTATGACCGCGACGACGACATGGTCATCACCGGGAAACGCCACGATCTTGCGATCACCTACCGCGCCGGACTCGACGCCACGGGGCGCATCCTGGGGCTGGAGATCACCCACCTGTTGCGCTGCGGCTGGAGCCAGGACCTGTCGCTGCCCGTCGCAGACCGGGCGATGCTGCACACCGACAACTGTTATCACCTGCCGCATGTGCGGATCGAAAGCCACAGGCTGAAGACCAACACCCAAAGCGCCACCGCCTTTCGCGGCTTTGGCGGACCGCAGGGGATGGTCGGCATCGAACGCGTGATCGACCATGCGGCCTTCGCCGTCGGCCGCAACCCGTTGGAGGTGCGGCGCCTGAACTTCTATGAGGCGATGGCCGAACCGGCGCAGGGGGGGCTGTCTGCCCCCCCGCTCGCGTCCCGCGAGCCCCCCCCCGAGGATATTTCGGGACAGAAAATGGGCAAGACGGACCCCGATCGCGATCTGACGTCGCGCGGGGCGGCCGATCTGGCCGGGGCGGCGGTTTCCTGTCCGGATGCGCGGGGCGTGCAGACCACCCCCTACCACATGCCGGTCGAGGATTTCATCGGGCACGATCTGGTCGCGGAACTGGAGCGGACGAGCGATTACCCCGCCCGGCGCGCCGCGATTGCCGCATGGAACGCGGCAAGCCCGATCCTGAAACGGGGGATTGCCCTGACCCCGGTCAAGTTCGGCATCTCGTTCACCCTGACCTGGCTCAATCAGGCGGGGGCGCTGGTGCATGTCTATCAGGACGGCTCGATCCAGCTCAATCACGGCGGCACGGAAATGGGACAGGGCCTGTTCCAGAAGGTCGCGCAGGTCGCGGCCTCGGTGTTCGGACTTGACCTTTTGGCGGTCCGGATCACCGCGACCGACACCGGCAAGGTGCCCAACACCTCGGCCACCGCCGCAAGTTCGGGGTCGGACCTGAACGGCATGGCAACCCGCGCGGCCTGCGAGACGATCCGCGCCCGGATGGCCGACCATCTGGCGGCGCTGCATCAGGCCGATCCGGCGCAGGTGGTCTTTGCGAACGGCCGGGTCCGCGTCGGCGCAGCCGATCTGGCCTTTGCCGAGGCCGTGGCGCTGGTCTATCAGGCGCGCGTTTCGCTGTCTTCGACCGGGTTCTACGCCACCCCGAAGATCACCTGGAACCGCGTCAAGGGCGAGGGGCGGCCGTTCCTGTATTTTGCCTATGGGGCCGCCGTCACCGAAGTGGTGATCGACACCCTGACGGGGGAAAACCGCATCCTGCGGGCCGATCTGCTGCACGACACCGGCACCAGCCTGAACCCCGCCATCGACATCGGCCAGATCGAGGGGGCCTATGTGCAGGGTGCGGGCTGGCTGACCACCGAGGAACTGGTCTGGACGGAAAAGGGCCATCTCGCGACCCACGCCCCCAGCACCTACAAGATCCCCGCCTGTTCCGACCGCCCGCCGGTGTTCAACGTCGCTCTGTGGAACCGGCCCAACCGCGAGGACACCGTAGGGAAATCCAAGGCGGTGGGCGAGCCGCCCTTCATGCTGGGGATATCGGCGCTGTTCGCCCTGTCCGATGCCGTGGCGGCCTGTGGCGACGGCACGGTCTATCCCGCGCTCGATGCCCCCGCCACGCCGGAGCGCATCCTGATGGCGGTGCAGAGGCAGCGCGATGCTTGACCTTGCAGAGCTTCACGCCGCGGTCAGCGCCCGCGGGCGGGTGGTGCGGGTCGTCGTGGCCGCTGCCGCAGGGTCCACCCCGCGCGACGTCGGGGCCGCGATGCTGATCTGGGACGGCGGCCAGTCCGGCACCATCGGCGGCGGGGCGCTGGAATGGGAGGCGACGTTGCGCGCCCGCGCAGCGCTGACCACGGGCGACCGTCTGGACAAGGTTCCCCTCGGCCCCGATCTTGGGCAATGCTGTGGCGGCGCGGTGATGCTTCTGACCGAGGTTTGGGATGCGGCGCGCCTCGCCTCGGTTTCGGGCGATGCCTATGCCCGACCGATGCCCGGCTTTGACGGCGACATGCCGATCCAGGTGGCGGGCCGGCTGCGGCTTGCGCGCAACGCGGCACAGGTACTTCGGTCAGAACAGATTCAGGGCTGGATGATCGAACCCGTCGCCCGCCCCGACCGTCCGTTGTGGATATGGGGGGCAGGCCATGTCGGGCGGGCGCTGGTGGCGGTGATGGCACCGCTGCCCGGCGTGGCCATCACATGGATCGACACCGCCCCCGACCGGTTTCCACAAGACCCGCCCGGGCATCTGCGCCTTCTTCCCGTGCCGGACCCCGGACTGGCCGTCCCGCTGGCCCCGCAGGACGCCGAACACCTGATCCTGACCTATTCGCATGCGCTGGACCTGGACCTGTGCCACCGCCTGCTGCCGCATGGCTTTGCCAGTGTCGGCCTGATCGGGTCGGCGACGAAATGGGCCCGCTTCCGCAGCCGCCTTGCAGTCCTTGGCCACACCCCGGCCAGCATCGCCCGCATCCGCTGTCCGATCGGCATTCCCGCCCTTGGAAAGCATCCGCAGGCCATCGCGATCGGGGTCGCGGGTGAATTCCTCGCCCGGTCCACCGCCACCGCGATACGACAGGAGTATGCCGGATGACCGCGACAGACAGGCCGCCGCTGCTGGCGGTGCAGGGCGTGACCAAGGCCTATCCCGGCGTGGTGGCGAATGCGGATGTGTCGTTTTCGGTCGGCGCGGGGGAAATCCACGCCCTGCTGGGCGAGAATGGCGCGGGAAAATCGACGCTGGTCAAGATGATCTACGGCCTTGTCAAACCCGACAGCGGCACGATGACCCTGCGGGGTGCCGCCTATGCCCCGTCCGAGCCGCGCGCCGCGCGGGCCAGTGGCGTCGCGATGGTGTTTCAGCATTTCAGCCTGTTCGAGGCGCTGGACGTCGCCGAAAACGTCGCCCTCGGCATGGAAAATCCACCGCCGATGCGCGAACTGGCGGGCCGGATCCGGCAGGTGTCGCAGGATTACGGGCTGCCGCTCGACCCGGGCCGCAAGGTGGGGGACCTGTCCGCAGGCGAGCGGCAGCGGGTGGAAATCGTGCGCTGCCTGCTGCAGGACCCCAAGTTGCTGATCATGGACGAACCCACTTCGGTGCTGACCCCGCAGGAAGTGGAAATCCTTTTCAAGACGCTGCGCCAACTGGCGTCCGAAGGGACTGCGATCCTTTACATCAGCCACAAGCTTGAAGAAATCCGCAGCCTGTGCGATGCGGCCACCATCCTGCGGCGGGGGCGCGTTGTGGCCACCTGCACGCCGCGCGACAAGACCGCACGCGAGATGGCCGAGATGATGGTTGGCGCCGTGCTTTCTCCGCCGGAACGCGGCGCGCGGCGGGACTGGCCCGCGACCGCACCCGCGCTGCAGGTCACCAATCTTTCGGCGGCCTCGCCCATTCCGTTCGGCACGTCGTTGAAATCGATCAGCTTTTCGGTCGGGCGCGGTCAGGTTCTGGGGATTGCCGGTGTTGCGGGCAACGGGCAGGACGAACTGATGCTGGCGCTGTCGGGCGAACTTCGAACCGCACCCGGCATGGTGCAAAGCTTTGGCGTGGCCTTGGGGGCCAAGGGTCCGAACACCCGTCGCCGCGCCGGTTTCGTGGCCGCACCCGAAGACCGTCTGGGACATGCCGCAGCCCCCGACATGAGCCTTGTCGAGAACGCCCTGCTGACCGGGGCCATCCGCAAGGGCCTGACCCGGAACGGGTTCATCGACTGGGCGGCGACGCGCGACTTTGCCGAACGGGTGATCAAGGCCTATGATGTGCGCACTCCGGGGTCGGGCGTGGCGGCGCGCGCGCTGTCAGGCGGCAACCTGCAGAAATTCGTGATCGGCCGCGAGTTGAGCCAGTCCCCCGATGTCATCCTGATCAACCAGCCGACCTGGGGCGTCGATGCCTCGGCGGCGGCGGCGATCCGGCAGGCGATCCTGGACCGCGCGGCAGATGGGGCGGCGGTGGTTGTCATCAGTCAGGATCTGGACGAACTCCTTGAAATCGCCGACAGCTTTGCCGTGCTGAACGGCGGGCGGCTCAGCGTTCCGCGCCCGGTGCAGGGACTGACCATCGACGAGATCGGCCTGATGATGGGCGGCGCGCACGGCATGGAGGTGGCGCATGGTCACGCTTGAAAAACGCCCCAGCCCGTCACGTTTCTGGTCGGCGGCGACGCCGGTGGTGGCTGTGGCGCTGACGATGCTGGCGGGTGGGGTGATGTTCGCGCTCTTGGGCAAGAACCCTGCCGAGGCGATCCGCACCATCTTCTGGGACCCGCTGTTCGGCGAGTTTGCGTGGTATCTGCGCGGTCAGCTTCTGGTCAAGGCGGGGCCGCTGATCCTGATCGCGATCGGCCTGTCGCTGGGGTTTCGCGCGGGCATCTGGAACATCGGGGCCGAGGGGCAGTACATCATGGGCGCGATCTTTGGCGCCTCGGTCGGCCTTGCGGTCTTTCCCACCGACAACCGCCTGATCTTTCCCGCGATGATCATTGCTGGGGCCTTTGGCGGCTGGCTCTGGGGGATGATCCCCGCCATTCTGAAAACCCGTTTCAACACAAACGAAATCCTCGTCTCGCTGATGCTGGTCTATGTTGCGGAAAAGATCCTGTCCAAGGCGGCGCTGGGTTTTCTGCGCAACCCCGAAGGTGCCGGCTTTCCGGGCAGCCGGAATTTCAACAGCTACCCGGCCGCCGCCAACCCCGAACTGATCGCGGGCACCGGCATGCACTGGGGCGTCGTCATGGCCTTCATCGCGGTGATCTTCGCCTATATCCTGCTGCAGCGCCACATCCTGGGTTTCCAGATCAAACTGGCCGGGCAGGCCCCCCGCGCCGCCCGGTTCCATGGTGTCAACCCGCAGCGGATGGTGGTGCTGTGCCTCGGGATTTCGGGGGCCTGCGCGGGCCTCGCGGGCGTGTTCGAGGTGACCGGCCCCGCCGGGCAGATCAGCATCGACTTCAACGTCGGCTACGGGTTCACAGCGATCATCGTGGCCTTCCTCGGCCGGCTGAACCCGGTGGGCATCCTGCTGGCCGGGCTTCTGATGGCGCTGACCTACATCGGGGGCGAGATGGCCTCGACCAACCTCGGCCTGCCTGCTGCCGCCATTCAGGCCTTTCAGGGGATGCTCTTGTTCTTCCTGCTGGCGGTCGATGTGATGACGAACTACCGCATCCGACTGTTCACGAAAGGGGCGGCATGATGGAGTTCTGCGGCATCAACCCGGCGGTTCTGGTGGCCAGCCTGATGGTCGCGTCCGTTCCGATCCTTCTGGCGGCCATCGGCGAACTGGTCGTGGAAAAGTCCGGTGTCCTGAACCTCGGGGTCGAGGGCATGATGATCATGGGCGCGATCTGCGGCTTCATCACTGCCGTCAGCACCGGCAGCCCCCTTCTGGGCTTTCTCGGGGGCGCTGCGGGCGGTGCCGTGCTGAGCCTCATGTTCGCCTTCCTGACGCAGGTCCTGCTGGCCAACCAGGTCGCGACCGGACTTGCGCTGACGCTGTTCGGCCTAGGCCTGTCGTCGCTGATGGGACAGGGCTACAACGGCATCAAGCCGCCGCTGACCGAGGCGCTGAACTTCGGCCCGTTGTCGGACATTCCGGTGCTGGGCCGCATCCTGTTCAGCCACGACTGGGTGGTCTACGCCTCGGTCGCGATCATCGCCGCTGTCTGGGCTGTGCTGAAATACACCCGGACCGGGCTGATCCTGCGGGCGGTCGGCGAAAACCACGATGCCGCCCACGCGCTGGGGTACAAGGTCGGTCTGGTGCGGCTGCTGGCGATCCTGTTCGGGGGCGCGCTGGCTGGAATGGGGGGCGCCTACCTCAGCCTCGTGCGCGTCCCGCAATGGACCGACGGGATCACCGCCGGGGCAGGCTGGATCGCGCTGGCCATCGTGGTCTTTGCAAGCTGGAAACCCTGGCGAGTCCTGATCGGTGGCTATCTTTTTGGCGGAATTTCGGTACTTCAGCTTAATCTGCAGGCATGTGGATCAAGGATACCCGTCGAATACTTGTCGATGTCGCCGTATCTGATAACCATCCTCGTGCTGGTCATCATGTCCTCGGGCCGGGGCCGGGCCGCCCTCAACGCACCCGCATCCCTCGGCCAAAGCTTTCACGCCTCGCGCTGAGGCAGCGATCAACCGGGGCACGCGCCCCATCCAACGGGAGAAACCAATGAAGAAAATCCTTCTCGCGACAGCGGCCCTGTCGCTGATGGCCGGGGCCGTACTGGCCCAGGACAAGACCAAGGCCTGCTTCGTCTATGTCGGCCCGATCGGTGACGGCGGCTGGACCTATCAGCACCATCAGGGCCTGATGGCCGTCGAGGCCGAATTCGGCGACAAGGTGGAAACCGCCTATCAGGAAAACGTGCCCGAAGGGGCCGACGCCGAACGCGTGCTGACCCAGATGGCGCTGTCGGGCTGTGACATCATCTTCACCACGTCCTTCGGCTACATGGATGCGACAAATGCCGTCGCCGCCAAATTCCCGGACGTGAAGTTCGAACACGCCACCGGGTTCAAGCGCGACACGCCCAACGTCTCGACCTACAACGCCCGCTTTTACGAAGGCCGCGCCGTGATGGGCACCATCGCGGGCCGGATGACCAAGTCGAACAAGATCGGCTACATCGGCTCCTTCCCGATCCCCGAAGTGATCCAGGGCATCAACGCCTCGTTCATCCACGCCAAAAAGGTCAACTCCGACGTGACGATCTCGGTTGTCTGGGCCTACACCTGGTTCGACCCCGCGAAAGAGGCGGACGCTGCCAAGGCGCTGATCGAACAGGGCGTCGACGTGATCCTTGCCCACACCGACTCGACCGCCCCGCTGGCCGAGGCCGCCAAGACCCCCGGCGTGATCGGGTTCGGCCAGGCCTCCGACATGGAAGCCTACAAACCGTCGCCCCGCGTGTCCTCGATCATCGACAACTGGGCCCCCTACTACATCGAACGTGTGGGCGCGGTCATCGACGGCACCTGGGCGCAGAAAGACACCTGGGCCGGCATTTCGGGCGGTGAAGTGCTGATCGGTGAAATCACCGAAGCGGTCCCGGCCGAGGTCAAGGCCGAAGCCGAAGCCCTGGCGGCAAGCATCGCCGACGGCAGCTATCACCCCTTCACCGGCCCGCTGAACAAGCAGGACGGCACGCCCTGGCTTGCCGAGGGTGTCGTGGCGAATGACGGCGAACTGGCCGGTCTGAACTTCTACGTCGAAGGCATCACCGGCGACATCCCGAAGTAACGCCCGCGCCGGGCGTCGCAGAAAACGCCCGACAAACGCGCCTCCCCTCCCCCTCGTGGGGAGGGGATGGGGGTGGGGGGCTTGCCACGAACCCAACCGAACGCCGCGTTGGCCCGGCCCGCCCCACAAACCTCAAACCTCAAACCTCAAACCTCAAACCTCAAACCTTAAACCCAGATACCTTCCCTTCCCCGCCGGGGAAGGTTGAAAGGGCATTTCTCGAACCCGCCGTACGCCGCGTCAAACCCGTCCATCCCCTGCAAACGTCATGCGGAAAGTCATGCGCGGGCCATACGTGATCCATACGCGTTGCATACCAAAGAAATTCGGGAATATCAGCCCGTTAACCCTCGACTTGCGCCACGTTCCCCGCGCCCCCTTTTCCTCTCTCTCCCGGCGTGGCAGGGTGCGCCGATGATCCATGATTTCCTCATCATCGGCGGCGGCATCGCGGGCGTTTCCGCCGCCGCCCGCCTTTCGCATCTGGGCAGCGTCCTGTTGCTGGAGGCCGAAAGCCACCTCGCCCATCACGCCTCGGGCCGGTCCGCCGCCCTTTACGAACCCCGCTATGGGGCGGCCCCCGTGGTGGCGCTGTCGATGGCCTCGGGCGACTATTTCCACAATTGCCCCAACATCCTGACCCCGCGCGGGTTGCTGATCGTGGCCCGCGCCGATCAGGCGGCCGCGTTCGACCATGACATCGCCGACATGGGCCTTGACCCGATCACGCTGGCACAGGCGCAAGGGATGGTCCCGATCCTGAATGCCGATACCGTCGCCCAGGTCGCCTATGCCGAACACGCCTGGGACATCGACACCCATCTTCTGATCCAGACCTTCGCCCGCGAGGCGCGCGGCAAGGGTGCAACCATCCTCACCGACCAACGGGTGACCGCCATCCAGCGCGACGGCGGATGGCGGGTGACCACCGCAAGCGGCACGCATCAGGCCCGCCTTCTGGTCAACGCCGCGGGGGCGTGGGTTGATCAGATTGCCCGGATGGCCGGGGTGCAGCCTCTTGGGTTCACCCCGTTTCGCCGTTCGATGGCCCGCATCGCCGCTCCGGGCGGGCATGACGTCAGCCGCTGGCCAATGATCTTCGGCTGCGGCGAATCCTGGTACGCCAAACCTGATGCGGGTGCGCTGATCGTCTCGCCCGCCGAGGAACACGCCATGGACCCGCACGATGCGTGGGCCGAAGATATCGTTCTGGCGGAAGGGCTTGCGCGGTACGAGGCGATGGTCACCGAACCCGTCACCCGCCTGATTTCCAACTGGGCGGGCCTGCGCACCTTTGCCCCCGACCGGGTTCTGGTCATCGGCCGCGATCCCGCCACGCCCGATTTCTTTTGGCTGGCAGGTCAGGGCGGCTACGGGTTCCAATCCTCCCCTGCCGCCAGCCAGCTTGCCGCAGACCTGATCTCGGGCAAACCGTCAGCCCTGCCTGCAGATCTGGTCGCCGCCCTGTCCCCCGCGCGGTTTCACCGATCCGCGCATTGATCAGCCACGGCCCTGCCCCCATAT
Organism: Rhodobacter sp.; assembly: GCA_027487575.1. Classification (GTDB taxonomy): domain Bacteria; phylum Pseudomonadota; class Alphaproteobacteria; order Rhodobacterales; family Rhodobacteraceae; genus JAIYDJ01. Next base: position 9,606 of record JAIYDJ010000032.1, read on the forward strand.
TCCTGCGGGCGATGGAGGATTTCATGTCAGACACCAATCGGCGGTTCCAGCGGCAGTTCGAGACCCTTGGCCGCCTGATCCCCGCGCTCAAAGGCCCGCTCGATGCCCTGCGGCGCGACCGCTGGCGGCTGATCCGCCTGCCGCTGGCCCTGCTGCTGATCGTGGGCGGGGTGTTCTCGTTTCTGCCGCTGCTGGGTGTCTGGATGCTGCCGGTCGGGCTTTTGCTGCTGGCCGTCGATCTTCCGGCCCTGCGCGGGCCGATCTCGGCCTTCGTGATCTGGGGGCGGCGGCGGGCAAGCGTCTGGTCCAACTGGTGGAAATCCCGCTCGGCCCGCTAGGCGACGGCTTGCTGCCCGTCCGGCTTTCCGGGTGACAGCGCGGCGCGGACAGGCCACCCTGCGGCATGGTCCTGATCCGGTTGATTCTCCTGATGGCGCTTTTGGCGCTCGCCGCCTGCGGCGGGAAAACGCCCGCTTCCGCACCGGTCACCTCGGCCAACTTCTCGGATGCCAAACCGCACCCGTGGGACGGCCGCAGCCCCGACAGCTATCCGGTGCACGGGATCGACATCTCGCGCTGGCAGACCGACATCGACTGGCCGACGGCGCGGGCGAACGGCGTGAACTTCGCCTTCATCAAGGCGACGGAAGGTGGCGACCTCTTGGACCCCGCGTTCCGCGGCAACTGGGCTGCCGCAGCCCGCGCCGGGGTGCCGCGCGGGGCCTATCACTTCTACTACTGGTGCCGCCCCGCCGAAGAGCAGGCCCGGTGGTTCATCCAGAACGTCCCGCGCAGCCCCGGCGCCCTGCCGCCCGTGCTGGATGTGGAATGGACCCCGTTTTCCCCCACCTGCACCCGCCGTCCCCCCGCCGCCGAGGTGCGGGCCGAAGCCGAACGATTCATGACCATCGTCGAACGCCACTATGGCCAGCGGCCGCTGATCTACACCAGCATCGACTTCTTCGAGGACAACGAGATGTGGCGGATGTCGGACCACGACTTCTGGCTGCGGTCGGTGGCGGGCCACCCGAAGGACGTCTACGACGGCCACCACTGGACATTCTGGCAATACACCGGCACCGGGCTGGTGCCCGGCATCCGGGGCAAGACCGACATCAACGTGTTCGCGGGTGGCAGGCAGGCCTGGGCCGACTGGCTGGCCCGGCACAGCCGCTGACCCGGCACGGGCCCGCTCCCCTGTCTTCATTTTTCGTCCATAAATATCCCGGAGGGTGAGCCCGGAACGGGCGAGGGAGGCTGGCCTCCCTCCCTTCCTTCCTGTCAGCCGTCGATCCGGATCCGGGCGTTTGCCGGGTCATGGGGGCTGTCCTCGACCACCACGGCATCCCACAACGCGCGGTTCATCCGCACCTTCAGCCGGGTTCCGACTTCCGCCAGATCAGGGCGCACATAGCCCATGCCGATCTGCTTGCCGAACGCGACGGAATACCCCCCCGAGGTCAGGCGGCCGATCTTCACGCCGTCCAGCAGCAGGGCCTCCTTGCCCCACGGGTCGGTGTCCGTCGGCCCGTCGATCAGCAGCGTGCAGCACTTGCTGCGGATGCCCAGGGCCAGCATCGCCGCCTTGCCCTGAAAGTCCTTCTTCAGATCGACAAACCGGTCCAGCGCGGCTTCCAGCGGGCTTGCGTCGCGGCCAAGCTCGTTGCCGAAGGCCCGGTAGGATTTTTCCTGCCGCAGCCAGTTCTGCGCCCGCGCGCCGACCAGTTTCAGGCCGTGCTTTTCGCCCGCCTTCAACAACTGATCCCACAGATAGCGCTGCATCTCGATCGGGTGGTGCAACTCCCAGCCCAATTCACCCGTATAGGCCACCCGGATCGCGTTGACGGGGCACATGCCCAGTTCGATCCGCCGCGCAGAAAGCCACGGGAAGCGCTTGTTCGACAGCGCAGTGGCGGGATCGGCATCCTTGATCAGCCCGGAAAGAATGGCGCGGGCATTCGGGCCGGCAATCGCAAGGACGCCCCATTGCGTGGTCACATCATGGATGTCGAGATGCCCGCCGCCGCCGCCCATGAAATCCTCGGCAGCCTTGCGCAGATAGTCGGCGTCATAGGCGGTCCACGCCCCCGCGCTGACCAGATAATAGTCGTTCTCGCCATTGCGGACGATGGTGTATTCGGTGCGTGTCGTGCCCTGCGGGGTCAGGGCATAGGTCAGGTTGATCCGGCCCACCTTCGGCAGCGTGTTGCAGGTGAACCCGTCAAGGAACGCCGTCGCCCCCGGCCCGCGCACGATGTGCTTGGTGAAGGCGGTCGCGTCGATCAGCCCGGCGGTTTCGCGGACGGCCTTCGCCTCATCCACGGCATATTGCCACCATCCGCCCCGGCGGAAGCTGCGGGCGTTGTGGTCGAAATCATCGGGAGCGTTCAGCAGGCCATAGTAGATCGGGCGTTCCCAGCCGTTGACCTGCCCGAACTGCGCGCCAAGCGCCTTCTGCCGGTCATAGACGGGCGCGGTGCGTAGGGGGCGGCAGGCTTCGCGCTCTTCGTCCGGGTGGTGCAGGATGAAGACGTGGTCGTAGCATTCCTCGTTCTTGCGCGCGGCATATTCTGTGGTCATCCAGTTTTGCGCGAACCGCTTGGGATCGAGCGAGGCCATGTCGATCTCGGCCTCGCCTTCGGTCATCATCTGGGCAAGGTAGTATCCCGTGCCGCCCGCCGCCGTGATGCCAAAGCTGAATCCTTCGGCCAGCCACATGTTGCGCAGGCCCGGTGCCGGACCGACCAGCGGGTTGCCATCGGGGGTGTAGCAGATCGGGCCGTTGTAATCGTCCTTCAGACCCACATGTTCCGAAGACGGGATGCGGTGGATGAAGGACATGTATTCCTGCTCGATCCGCTCCAGATCCAGCGGAAACAGGTCGGCGCGGAACGCCTCGGGCACGCCATATTCGAACCGGGCGGGGGCGCCTTTTTCATAGGGTCCCAGAATCCAGCCGCCGCGTTCTTCGCGGACGTACCATTTGGCATCGGCATCGCGCAGGACCGGGTGCTGCGGGTTGATCTTGCGCCATTCGACCAGCGCCGGGTCGGGTTCCGTGACGACATATTGGTGTTCCACCACCACCGCAGGCGTCCGGATCCCCAACAGCCGGGCGGTGCGCTGTGCGTGGTTTCCGGTCGCGGTGACGACATGTTCCGCCGTGATGTCGAACCGGTCGTCCGAAGCCACCAGATTGCCGCCCTGTTCCACCATCCGCGTACAGGACACGATCCATTCCGACCCGGTCCAGCGATAGGCGTCGACCTGCACCTTGCGTTCGAAGGTGCAGCCGAACTGCCGCGCGCCCTTGGCCATCGCCTGCGTGACGTCCGCCGGGTTGATATAGCCGTCCTGCGGGTGGTAAAGAGCGCCAATCAGGTCTTCGGTGCGCACCAGCGGCCAGCGGTCCTTGATATCCTTCGGCGTCAGGAATTCGTGATAGACCCCGGCGGTTTCGGCCACCGACGAATACAGCATGTATTCATCCATCCGCTGCTGATGTTGCGCCATCCTGAGGTTGCCCACGACATAGAATCCGGGGTTCAGGCCGGTTTCCGCCTCAAGCCCCTTGTAGAAATCGACGCTGTATTTGTGGATGTGCGTCGTGGCATAGCCCATGTTGAACAGGGGCAGCAGCCCCGCCGCGTGCCAGGTCGACCCGGCGGTCAGCTCGTCACGCTCCACCAGCATCGTGTCCCACCCGGCTTTCGCCAGATGATAGGCAATCCCGGTTCCGACCGCGCCACCGCCGACGACCAGAGCTTTGACATGGGTTTTCATGGGGGGGCGACTCCGTTGAGCGAATTTTGCCCATATCTGACAGAGGCGGCGTTGGTCTGGCTAGAACATCCGACCTTTGACAGAGGAAAACGACTCCCTGCGCAGAAAGCGACGTCGTCTGGCGACACCTCCATCGGCCTTCGCGCGGGATGATCCGCAGGCGCGCCGCGGATCGTGGCGGGTCAGCGCCGCCGCGCCACCCCGGCAGACACCGCGAACACGGCCGCGGCCGCCACGATGATCGACGGCCCCGCCGGCGTATCCTGCCACATCGACAGGGCAAGGCCCGCCAGGCTCGACCCAGCCCCGATCAGAACGGCCAGCACGGCCATGCCTTCGGGATTGCGCGACAGACCGCGCGCGGCGGCGGCCGGAATGATCAGCAGGGCGGCGATCAGCAGCGCACCCACCACCTTGATGGCCACCGCGACCGTCACGGCCAGCGCCAGAGTCAGGATCAGCCGTTCACGGTCGGGTTTCAGGCCCGAGGCATGGGCGAGGTCCTCGCTCAGCGTGGTGGTCAAAAGTGCCTGCCAGCGCCAGACCAGCAGCCCCGTCACCAGCGCCCCGCCCCCCCAGATGAAGCCAAGATCGGCGCGGGTGACAGACAGGATGTCGCCGAACAGATAGGCCGACAGATCGGTCCGCGCGCCGGGCACAAAGCTGATGGCCACCAGACCCAGCGCCAGCGCCGAATGGGCAAGAACACCCAGCGTGGTGTCCATTGCCCAACCCCGCGCGGCAAGGCCCGCCACGGTCGCCGCCATCGCCAGCGCCACGGCCAGCGTGCCAAGACCCAGCGGCAGGTCGGTGGCCAGCGCCAGTGCCACCCCCAGGATCGCGGCATGGGCGGTTGCATCGCCGAAATAGGCCATCCGCCGCCAGACCACGAAACTGCCAAGCGGGCCGGTCGCCAGCGAAAGGCCGACCCCCGCCAAGGCGGCACGGATCAGGAAATCGTCAAGCATCGGAATGGTCGGCCGGTTGGGCCGTCCTGGGGGCGTGGGAATGACCATGCGCGTGCCCATCCGCACCAGGCGAATGGTCGCCATGCGTGTGGTCATGAACGTGCTGGTACAGCGCCAACGCGCCCTGCGTGCCAAGGCCGAACAGCGCGCGGTATTCCGGCGCGGTCGACACCACCTGCGGAGTGCCTTCACAGCAGATGTGGCCGTTCAGGCAGATCACCCGGTCGGACGCCGCCATGACCACATGCAGGTCGTGGCTGACCATCAGCACGGCAACCCCCGTCGCCTGCCTGACCTCTTCGATCAGCCGGTAGAATGCCGCCTCGCCGGGCTGGTCCAACCCCTGCGTCGGCTCGTCCAGGATCAGGAGTTGAGGATCACACAGCAGCGCGCGCGCCAGCAGGACCCGCTGCAACTGCCCCCCCGACAGGGCCGTCATCTGCCGGTCGGCCACCTCGGGCAGGCCCGCGCGTGTCAATGCAGACAGTGCAGCGGCGTGGGGCACCCGCACCGGCAGCGACAGGAACCGCCGCACCGTGATCGGCAGGCTGGGGTCGATCGCCAGACGCTGCGGCACATATCCCAACCGCAACCCCGGCGCGCGCATCACCCGCCCGGCATGGGCCGCGACAATCCCCAAGAGCGCGCGCAGCAACGTCGATTTGCCAGACCCGTTCGGGCCCAGAATCGTCACGATCTCGCCCGGCCGGACCGCCAGCGAGACGTCGTGCAGAACCTCGCTGGCCCCGTACCGCACGCACAGGTGTTCCGCGGCGATCAGCGGCTCGGTCCGCAGGGCAGTCATGCGGCGGCCCCGCAGGCCGGGCACAGGCCCATCGCCTCGACCGTCGCGCGTTCGATGGTGAAGCCCAGATTGCCCGCCGCCTGATCCAGCGCCACGCCCACAGCAGCGCCGGGCGCCTCGGCCACCAGTTGGCAGCCGGTGCAGATCAGAAACACCGGGGCATGCGCCTCGCCCGGATGCATGCAGGCGGCAAAGGCGTTCAGGCGGCGGATGCGGTGGACAAGGCCCTGTTCTTCCAGGAAATCCAGCGCGCGATAGGCAACCGGGGGCTGGTTGCCAAAGCCTTCGGCAGCGAGCCGGTTCAGCACGTCATATGCCCCCAGTGCCTGATGCGCCTCCAGCAGGATCTGCAGCACCCGCTTGCGCACCGGGGTCAGGCGGACCCCGCGCGCCAGCATCAGCGCCTCGGCCCGGCTCAGCGCGTCTCGCGCGCAGTCGGCATGGTCATGGTCCGAAAACGCGAGGTCGGGCACCTCGCATCCCGGACAGGCGGCATCGTGCGGGATCGGGGTGCTGTCCATCGTGCCACCTCTTGACTTGTTATAGTATAACATAGTGTATTGCGCGAAACCCGGAAAGGACCATTGCATGCGTTATATCATCTCGTTCACCCTTGCCAGCCTTCTGAGCCTTCCGGCCAGCGCAGAGGTGCCCCGCGTGATGGCGGACATTCCCCCGGTAGGGTCGCTGGTGGCGCAGGTCATGGGCGATCTGGGCACGCCGACTGTCCTGCTGGACAAGGGAGCCAGCGCGCATGCCTTCCAGTTGCGCCCGTCGCAGGCCGCCGATCTGGCGGCGGCGCAACTCGTCGTCTGGGTCGGCCCAGAAATGACGCCCTGGCTCGACCGTGCGCTGTCGGGGCTGGGCGGTTCGGCGGAAGAGGTGCGGTTGCTGACGGCCCCCGGCACCCGGCTGCAGGAATTCGGCGCACAGCCTGCGGCGACGAAGGCGGACGACCACGATCATGCCGCGGACGACCACGCCGAACATGATCACTCTGCCGAAGACCATTCTGCTGACGACCACGCCGAACATGATCACTCTGCAGAGGATCATTCCGGCCATGACCACGCGGGCATCGACCCGCACGCCTGGCTGGACGCGTCAAATGCCATGGCCTGGCTGGACGAAATCGCGCGACAGTTGTCGGCACTCGACCCCGAAAATGCGGCCACCTACGCGGCCAACGCCGCCCAGGCGCGGCAGGATCTGGTGCAACTGGACGCGGACCTTGCGGCACAGCTTGCGCCGGTACGCGGCGTTCCGCTGGTGGTGTTTCACGATGCCTACGGGTATTTCGCAGCCCGCTATGGCCTGACAGTTCTCGGCGCGATCAGCGAGGGTGACGCCGCAGCACCCGGAGCGGCCCATCTGCGTGACCTGCAGGAAAGCATGGCGGGGTCGGTGGCCTGCCTGTTCCCCGAGACGAACCATGACCCCGACCTTGTGCAGACCGTGGCCGAGGGGACCGGGGCACGGGTCGGCGCGGCGCTGGACCCCGAAGGTGCCTCTTTGCCGGACGGGCCGGCCCTGTATGGCGACATCTTGCGCGCACTGGCAGGGGCCATCGCCGATTGCGCCGGGTGACTTGACCCCGGCAACCGGTTTCGGTCACGGTGCCCGGACAGCGGGCAGGCCGTCGCAGGCCGGGGGACAGCATGACACGCAACGAAATCGCGGACTTCGGCGTCACGGCATCCGGGCAGGCCGTGCAGCGCCTGACGCTGGACAACGGCGCGCTGCGGGTCAGCCTTCTGACACTGGGCGCGATCGTACAGGATGTGCGGCTGCACGGGGTGGACCATCGGCTGACGCCGGGGTCGGACCGGCTGGCGGACTATGAAAGCGGGCTGCACTATCACGGCGCGCTGGTGGCTCCGGTTGTCAACCGGCTGTCCGGCGGGGCAGCGCCGATTGCCGAGGTGCCGCACCGGTTTGAACCCAATCAGGACGGGCTGCACACCCTGCATTCCGGCAAGGCCGGCACCCACCTCAAGCTGTGGGAAGTGGCTGCGCTGACCGCCACATCTGTCACGCTTTCCGTCAATCTTCCCGATGGCGAGGGCGGCTTTCCCGGCAACCGGCAGATCGTTGTGGCCTATGGGCTGTACGACGCCACGTTGCGGATGCAGGTCACCGCCACGACGGACCGGACGACGCTGTTCAATGTGGCCAACCACAGCTACTGGAACCTTGACGGATCGGCGGGCTGGGCAGGGCATCGGTTGCAGGTGGCCGCCGACCGCTATCTGCCGGTCACCGACAGCTTTGCACCCACCGGCGAGGTTCGCGACGTGGCGGGTACGCCCTTCGATTTCCGTCAGCCCCGGTCGATCCTGCCGGGCCAGCCGCCGATGGACAATTCCTTCTGTCTTTCTGACCGGCAGCGCGACCTGACTCCGGTGCTGACCCTGACCGGGTCTGACGGGGTGTCGATGACGCTGGCCACGACCGAACCGGGCCTGCAAATCTACGATGGCCGCAACCCGGCGCAACCGGGCCGGGGCACCTACGAGGCGCTGGCGATCGAGGCGCAGAACTGGCCGGATGCGCCGAACCATGCGGGCTTTCCAGACATCGAACTGCACCCCGGCCAGACCTATGCGCAGACCACCGAATGGCGGTTCACCCGGGCTTAACCAGCGGCGAACTGCACGTCGATCAGCATCGGACCGTCCAGCGCAAGCGCCCGTTCCAGCGCCCGGTGCAAGTCTTCCAGCGTCGTCACCGCTTCGGCCGTCACGCCGAACCCCCGTGCCAGCGCGCACCAGTCAAGCGCCGGGCGATCAAGGCTCATCATGTCGCGGGCGGTCTGGCCGGGCTGGGCCCCGACCTTGGCATATTCGCCCAGAAGGATCGCATAGGACCGGTTGTTCAGCAGCAAGGTGGTCACCGGCAGGTTTTCCCGCGCCTGCGTCCACAGCGCCTGAAGCGTATACGCGCCCGATCCGTCGGCCTGCAGGTTGATCACCCGGCGGTCGGCGCGCCCGATGGCGGCGGCCCCCACCGCAGCCCCGGTCGCCATCGGAATGCCCCCCCCGATGGCCCCGCCGATCATCGACATCCAGTCGCAGGGCGCGGCAAACGGCATCACGGCGGGAAAGCCGCCGCCCAGTGTCAGCGCCTCGTTGATCACGATGGCCTCTTCGGGAAGAAGGCGCGCCACGACGGCGGCAAAGCCCATCGGCTCGATCGGACCGGACGCGTCGGGAATGCCGTCACCGGGCGGCGCGGGAATGGCGGCGGGGGTCGCGCCCAGTTCGGCCGCCAAGGCCCGCAGCGCATCGGCGGCGTCGTGATCTTCGCGCGACAGGGTCAGCACTTCGGCATCTGCCCGGTGCATCAGGCTGGGGCGGCCGGGATAGCGGAAAAAGCCGGTAGCGGGCGGGCAGTTGACCAGCACGACCACATCGAACGGGGCCAGAACCTGCAACGCCTCGTCCACCGGATACGGCACGGCGGGCACCACCAGCCGACCCCGGCCGCGCGGCATGCTGGCGATCATCGAACTGCCCATCAGCGTCGCCCCGGTGGCGCGCGCGATCCCCGCCAGCAGGGGGTGCAGGTCCACGACGACAGCGGGCGTTCCCAAGAGGATCAGGCACTTGCGCCCCGACCGCAGGGCACGCGCGACCTTGGCCACCGCCAGCGGGTCATGCGGGTGCGGCGGGCGTGCGGGTTCGGGCCGGGCCGCCACGCCGCCCGTCCCCCAAGATACATCCGCCGGAAGAACCAGCGACGCCACCTGCCCATAGGCCGCGCCCGCGGCCTCGATCCCCCGTGCGGCGTCGTCCCCGATCCGCGCAGGGTCGGTGCCGAAGGCATGCCACTGCGACGTCGCCCCCACCAGCGCGTCCACATCCGCCGTCAGGGGGCTGTCGTGCTTCACATGCGTCATCGCGTGATCGCCCACGATGTTCAACATCCCGCTGCCCGCGCGCCGGGCGTTGTGGATGTTGGCGATGCCGTTGGCATAGCCCGGCCCGCAGTGCAAAAGCGTCGCCGCCGGGCGGCGCGTGACACGGAAATACCCGTCCGCCATGCCGGTCACGGTGTTTTCCTGCAGCCCCAGAACACAGCGGATGCCCGGAATCCGGTCCAGCGCCGCCACGAAATGCATCTCGCTGGTGCCGGGGTTGGCAAAACAGGTGTCGATCCCTCCGGCGATCAGGGTGCGGACCAGCGCCTCTGCCCCGGTTTGCGGCGGGGTCGGTGGTGTGTCGGTCATCTGCGGTCTCCGGTTGGCTGGCATCTGGGGTCATAGAGGCCAAACTGCGGGGGCGCGTCAATCAACCCCGTGCGGCATCACACCCCTGCCGCGCGGAACCAGCGGACGATCGCATCCCGCTCGGCAGGTTCCATGTAGGACAGGTTGGCGGGCGGCATCGCGTGGCTGACACCGGACTGCAGGAAGATCCGCCGCGCCGCATGGGCGATCTGCGCGGGGGTTTCCAGCACCACGCCCTTGGGCGGCCAATACATGCCCTCCCAGCTCGGCTCGGCCGCATGGCACATCGCACAGCGGCCCTGCACGATACCGGTCACCTCGTCAAACCCCGGCGCCGCGGCAAAGCGCAGGGCGCTGCCGGTCAATGCGGTATCCTCGGGCTGCAGGCGCATCGGTGCGGTGGACAGCCAGGCGATGATCAGGAACAACAGCGCCGTCACCCCCCAGGTCCAGTGCGGATTGCCCTTGCGGGCGTGGCGGGTGTTGAACCAGTGGCGGATCGTGACGCCCATCAGGAACACGAGGCTGGCGATCAGCCAGTTGTATTGCGTCGCGAAAACCAGCGGATAGTGGTTCGACAGCATCAAGAAGATGACCGGCAACGTCAGATAATTGTTGTGGGTAGACCGCTGCTTGGCGATCTTGCCGTACTTCGGGTCCGGCTTGCGCCCCGCCTTCAGGTCGGCAACCACGATGCGCTGGTTCGGCATGATGATCATGAACACGTTCGCGCTCATGATCGTCGCGGTGAAGGCCCCCAGATGCAGCAGCGCCGCGCGGCCACTGAACACCTGCGTATAGCCCCAGGCCATCGCCACAAGGATCACATACAGCCCGACCATCAGACGCGTGTTGTCGTCCCCGAACCGGCTTTTGCAGATCGTGTCATACAGCGCCCATCCCACCGCCAGCGAGGCCAGCGAGATCAGGACCGCCTGCCACACCGCCAGATCGGCCACTGCCGGGTCCAGCAGGAACATCTCTGCCCCAAGGTAGTAGACCAGCACCAGCAGGGCGAACCCCGACAGCCAGGTGGCATAGCTTTCCCATTTGAACCAGGTCAGATGCTCGGGCAGCATCGCCGGGGCCACGAGGTACTTGTTGATGTGATAGAACCCGCCGCCGTGAACCTGCCACTCCTCGCCATGCGCAAGGGGCGGCAGGCTGGGCGTCTGGCGCAGGCCAAGGTCCAGCGCGATGAAATAGAACGAACTGCCGATCCAGGCGATGGCGGTGATGACATGCGTCCAGCGCACGGCAATCTCGACCCATTCCCACAAGACTGCCCAGTCGTACATCGCGCATCCCCTTTTCGCGCCACGCTATACCGGGGCGCACCTTTCTGTTAATCCTGCAAATGCCGGATCACTTTCAAGCCAGCCCGGATAATGCCGCAGAGCCCGAATGTCTTACGTCAACAACATCCGCATGTTCGTCCGTGTCTACGAATTGGGCAGCATGAGTGCGGCCGCGCGGGATCAGCGCACCTCGCCCGCCGTCGCCTCGGCCCGAATCGCGGAACTGGAAAAGCATCTGGGGGTGCGGTTGTTCGCGCGGACCACCCGCAGCCTGCAGCCGACCGAAAACGGGCGCATCTTTCTGGACGGTGCGCGCAAGATCCTCGACGCCATCGACGACGCCGAGGCGGCGGTGATGGATGTCACGCAAAACCCGCGCGGCACGATCTTTGTGTCGGCTCCGCTGGGGGTGGGGCGGCGGCTGATCGCGCCGGTGGTGCCCGCGTTCAAGGACCTTTATCCGCAGATCGACGTTCGGCTGCGCCTGTCGGACCGGGTGATCGACGTGACAGCCGAAGGCATCGACGTGGCGTTCCATCTGGGGATTCTGGACGACAGCACCCTGAAAATCCGGCTGATCGCGGATTGCCCGCGCCTTTTGTGCGCCGCCCCTGCCTATATCGCGCGCAGGGGCATGCCGGGGGACGGCGACGCGCTGATCGCAGACCGGCACGATTGCCTGAACCTGCGCTTTCCCGGCGCAAAGGAGTTCCAGTGGACGCTGCAAACCCCCGACGGCCCGCTCCGGTACGACATCGCGGGGCCGTTCGAAACCGACGACGGTGACGTTCTGACCGACTGGGCGCTGGACGGGCGGGGGATCATCCTGAAGCCGCTGTTCGAGGTGGCAGAGCATCTGCGGGAAGGACGGCTTGTGCCGGTCGCGGTGGCCACGCCACCCCTGCCGACGCAGCTTTCGGCGCTCAGCCAGCACCGGCGTCTGCGCGATCCGAAGGTGCGGCTCTTCACCGATTTCATGGCGGCGCATATCCGCGAGGCGATGCGACGCGCCACCGATCCGGCGTAGGATGGGCAATATTGCCCATCTTACCGATCACTTACTGCACGCGCTGTCCGTTGACCGAGATCGACCCGTCGGCCTTCGCCTCGATCTTGGATGTCAGCACGTCGTCGCCGGTGGCATTCATGAACATCGCCATCATCATCCGCGCACCGCCCGCATCCTCTTCGGTCAAGACGCCGACAGAGATTAGACGGTCGATCAGGGCATTGCCCCCGGTCAGCGTCAGGTCCGCCGTTCCGGCCGGAACCGGCGTGCCGGTGGCATTGTCAAAGGTGAACGCCCCCGACCCCGTCAGCATGGCACCCGCAGCCGACACCATCAGTTCGGGCAGGTCCAGCGTCAGCGGTTGTGGCGGGGCGATTTCGGTCATTCCCGCGCTTTCGGCCGACATCATCGCCAGAATGTCGATCAGCATCGTCCCGCTGGCCACCAACGACAGTTGCGCCGGGTCGCGTGGCAGAACCGCGCCGGGGTCGATCAGACCCCAGGCTTCATCGTTGACCACCACATCCGCAAGCTTCAGCGTCAGACCGAAGTTTCCGGGCGCAGCCGCCGCCATGATCGGCATCGCCAGCGCGATTTCCAGCGGCCCGATCCCGACCGTCACTTCCTGCACCGGCAGGTCGGGCGTCTGGAAAACCGCCTTGATCCCCTCGCCGGCGGCGTGCAGGTCATATCCATCCTTGCTCAGCGCAAAGCTGAAACTTCCGGGCAGCGACGTTGCCGTCAATTCCATCGGCGCGAAGGCGTTTTCCTCTTTCGCGGTGCTGGTGGACGCGCCCTGCGTCGCATTGATCGTCAGCGCCATCCCTTCCGAAAACGCGGTGGTCCAGGCCTCGGGCGTTGTCAGTTCGGCCATTGCCAGCGTCTTGGCGGCCGCAAAACTGCCGGTCACCTTCAGGTCTTCGGTCGTGCTGGTCTGGACCGAACTGGTCGCAGCGCCTTCATCCAAAGATTCAACGGCATAGGTCAGCGCAGCGGCAGCAACGTCGAACGCGAGGGTGCGGTTCACATCCGGCGTGTCGGTGACGCGGATGACCGGATCGGTCATCGAAACGGTGGTTGCATAGTCGGCCCGCGCTTCGGTGCCATCGGCCTTGGGCAGCATCGACACCGCCGAAATCGCGATGTCCGCCGCCACTTCCTCGGCCGTCATGTCATAGGACAGAACGCCCAACGCCTCGGTGACGACGATCGACCCGCCCAGATGGCGCAGGGTGACGGACCCGCCGTTCACCTCGTCTCCCGAGGCGATGGCCAGTTCCGGAGACGGCACGACCGTCACCGTGCCATCCGCGCCTTCGGTCAGCAGGATTTCCTCGATCACCGCCTCGACCGCCGTGGCCGGATCATCGGGGGTGGTGACCGAAACCGTCACGCCCGACAGGCGCAGCGAGGTGCCCTCGCGGGCCTGCGCTTCGGCTGTGACCGATAGCCCAGCCTGCGCCCCGGCATCCTGCCAGGCGGCCCAAAGCTGATCCGCGGTGATCGCGGCCTCGGCAGACCCGCCCGCAAGGCAGATCAGGACGGCCATGCTGGCCCCGTGTGCGACGTGTTTCATGGCTCATCCCTTTTGTTGTGGCGCGGCAAGATCATCGCATGGGCCGCCGCCTGACAAGTCAGGGTTTAACTACCCCGGTACGTCGCATAGGCAAAGGGGCTGATCAGCAACGGTACGTGATAATGCGCGAGCGGATCGGTGACCCCGAACCGGATCGGAATCTCGTCCAGAAACAGGATACCCTCGCCGGCCTGCCCCGTTGCGCGCAGATAATCGCCCGCCGCGAAGACCAGCTCGTATGACCCCGCCTTCAGCTTTTCTCCGGCCAGCAGGGGCGCATCGACCCGGCCATCCGCATTGGTCACCGCGTCCAGTAGCTTGCGGTGGCTCTGCCCGGAGATGCGGTACAAGGCGATCCGCACCCCCACCGCAGGCATTCCCCGCGCGGTGTCCAGCACATGAGTCGTCAACCGTCCGCCCGCCATCCAGACACCCCGCTGCAATCCGCCATCAGTTTAGCGCAAATCGGCAGGGTTGCACGATCCCCGCCTTGCAGTGCAACTCTTTCAGGGATTTCTTGAAACCGTCCGGCGGTTTTGCCGCATACCCTGCGCCGAAAAGGAAACGCCATGCCGCCCCGCTATCCCCGCGACTTCCGAGGCCACGGCCCCACCCCGCCCGACGCGCAATGGCCCGGCGGGGCGAAGATCGCCATTTCGGTGGTGCTGAACTACGAAGAGGGCGGCGAGAACAGCATCCTGCACGGCGATGCTGCATCCGAAGCGTTCCTGTCCGACATCGCAGGCGCGGCACCCTGGCCCGGGCAGCGGCACTGGAACATGGAATCGCTGTACGACTATGGCGCGCGGGCCGGGTTCTGGCGGCTGCACCGGATGTTCACCGCGATGGCCGTTCCGGTCACGGTCTACGGCGTGGCCACCGCGCTGGCCCGCAACCCCGAACAGGTGGCGGCGATGCAGGAAGCCGGGTGGGAAATCGCCTCGCACGGGCTGAAATGGGTCGATCACCGCGACATGCCCGAAGAGGTGGAGCGCGCCCAGATCGCCGAGGCGATCCGTCTGCACACCGAAGTGGTCGGCACCCCGCCGCAGGGCTGGTACACAGGGCGCTGTTCGGTGAACACGGTGCGGCTGACGGCCGAAACAGGCGCCTTCGACTGGATTTCCGACGCCTATGACGACGACCTGCCCTACTGGCTGCCGGTCCGGGATCGTGACCAACTGGTGATCCCCTACACGCTGGAGGCCAACGACATGCGCTTTGCCACCGCACCGGGCTATGTGGACGGCGAGCAGTTCTTACGCTACCTGAAGGACAGCTTCGACACGCTTTATGCCGAAGGTGAAGAGGGGGCGGCGAAGATGTTTTCGATCGGCTTGCATTGCCGCCTGATCGGACGTCCGGGCAAGATAGCGGGTTTGCGCCGGTTTCTGGACTATGCAAAATCACACGACGGCGTCTGGTTTGCACGCCGGATCGACATTGCCCGCCACTGGGCAAAAATCCATCCTCCCCACCGTTTCGCGCGCCCCTCTCGGATGGAGCATGAAGAGTTCGTCGCACGCTATGGGGGTATTTTCGAACATTCACCCTGGATTGCCTCCCGCGTCCACGCGCTGGAGCTTGGTCCGGCCCATGACAGTGCGAAAGGTCTGCACAGTGCCCTCTGCCGCGTCTTCCGGTCGGCCGGCACCGCCGAACGGCTGGGCGTGCTGCGCGCGCACCCCGACCTTGCGGGCAAACTGGCGGCGGCCCGTCGCCTGACCCCCGAAAGCACCGCCGAACAATCCTCGGCCGCGCTCGATGCGCTGACCGATGGCGAACGCGCAGCCTTCGAAGCCCTGAACACGGATTACACCGCCAAGCACGGCTTTCCCTTCATCATCGCCGTCCGCGACAATACGAAAGACACGATCCTGCATGCCTTCCAAACCCGCCTCGCCAACGACACCGGGACCGAGTTACAAACCGCCTGTGCGCAGGTCGAACGCATCGCGGCGCTGCGCCTGAAAGATCTTCTGCCATGACCAGCTATGCAGGCCCGCGCGACGGCCTTCCCCCGCAGACCACGCTGCACACCGGGCGCGCCATCTTCACCACTGCCTATGCCGTGATCCCGCGCGGGGTGATGACCGATATCGTCACGTCGAACCTGCCCGGCTGGACCGGCACCCGCGCCTGGATTCTGGCGCGGCCGATGTCGGGCTTTTCCGAAACCTTCTCGCAATACATCCTCGAAATCCTGCCGGGAGGCGGCGCGGATACCCCCGAACCCGATGCGGGGGTCGAGGCCGTGCTGTTCGTGACCGAAGGCCAGCCCACCCTGACGCTGAACGGAACCCCGCATCCCCTTGCCCCCGGCGGCTATGCCTACCTGCCACCCGGTGCCCGCTGGAGCCTGACCAACCCCGCCGACAACCCCGCCCGCCTGCACTGGATCCGCAAGCTTTACGAACCCGCCCCCGGCTGGCCAATCCCCGCGCCGATCGTGACCAACGAACAGGACCATACCCCGGCGGCGATGCCCGGCACGCGCGGCGTCTGGGCGACCACCCGGTTCATCGCGCATGACGACCTCAGCCACGACATGCAGGTGAACATCGTCACCTTCCAGCCCGGCGGCGTCATCCCGTTCGAGGAAACCCATGTCATGGAACACGGGCTTTACGTGCTGGAGGGTCGCGCGGTCTACAAACTCAACTCAGACTGGGTCGAGGTCGAGGCGGGCGATTTCATGTGGCTGCGCGCCTTCTGCCCGCAGGCCTGCTATGCCGCCGGACCCGGCCCGTTCCGCTATCTGCTTTACAAGGACATCAACCGCCACGCCAGACTCCGCGGGTCCGGCGGCTTCGGGCCAACATTCTAGCCTTATTTTCTGTCCCCAAATATCCCACGGGGGGTCCGGGGGGTGTGAAACCCCCCCGGCCTTCGCCAAAAGGACCGCCATGCGCCAGATCCGGACCGAACCCCTGACCGCCCCCGCCTTCGCGCCGTTCGGTGACGTGCTGGAGGCTACGGGCCTACACCGCCTGATCAACGCGGGCCTCTGCCGCCGCCATCACGACCTCGCCCGGCTCGATTTCGGCGATGCGCGCGGCGGGCTTTCGATCTTTCACGCCGAACCCCGCGCCCTGCCCTACACGCTGGACCTGATCGAACGGCACCCCGACGGATCGCAGGCCTTCCTGCCGATGACCGAACATCCGTTCCTGATCCTCGTCGCGCCAGACCCGCAGTCGCCGCCGCGCGCGTTCCTGACCGACGGCCATCAGGGCATCAACCTGCACCGCGGCACATGGCACGGCGTGCTGACGCCGCTTTCCGCGCCCGGCCTGTTCGCCGTGCTGGACCGCATCGGATCGACCGCGAATCTGGAAGAACACCACTATGCCGATCCCTGGATCGTCGTTGCCTGACACAGACCCGCGCAGCTTGCCCCCGGTTCTGCCGCTGCTAGACTGGTCCCATGTATGTTCTGCGCTTTTTCGACGACTACGGCACCGGCTGGCTCTGGGCGGGCAACAAGGCGGCATTCGCAGCGTTCGAAGGCGGCCCGATTGATGACCGCCTGCCACTGTCGCCCGCCACCCTGAAAGAGGCAGAAGCGCTGTCGGACCTGCATTTCGGCACGCTGAACATGGACGACCCGCTGTCTCCCCTGCCGCTGTCGTCCGCTTTCTGCGATGACTTCAACACGCGCGCGCACGCGCTGTTCCGGGCGATGCAGACCGAACTTGGCCCTGAATTCACCCTGCGGTTCGAACAGGTCCACCTTGACCCCGGCCCGTTCGAGCCTCTTGACCCCGACCGCGCCCCGCCCACACTGTCAATCTGCACTGACACAAGGCGGACACGCATGACCCCCGGCCTGACTGCCCCGACCCTGACCGGCGCTGCCCGCCCCGGACTGTGCACCGACTGCGGCATCAGCCGGATCGGTGACGGCAAGGCCTGCGGGCGCGCCTGCCAGTTCATCCAGCCCGACTACCCGGCACTGGAGGCGCGAGTGCATGGGCGCGCCGCCAACCCTGCGACGGGCGAAGAGGCGTTCTTCGGCGTGTCGATGCGGATGCTGCGAGCGCGGCTGACCCCCGCCGCGCCGGGGGCGCAGTGGACCGGCATCACCACCACGCTGGCCGCGCGCCTGCTGGAAACCGGGGCGGTCGATGCGGTGCTGACCGTGGCCCCCGACCCCGCCGACAAGTGGAAACCCCTGCCGGTGATCATCACCGACCCCGCCGCGATGGCGGCCGTGCGCGGCATGCGGATGGGCTTCGGCCCCACTCTCGCCCTGCTGGAACCCGCCCGGGCGGCAGGGCACAAGCGCATCGCCTTCATCGGCATTCCCTGTCAGGTCTATGCCCTGCGCGCGCTGGAGGCGGAACTGGGGTTCGAGCGGATCCATGTGATCGGCACGCCCTGTTCGGACAACACCACGACCGAGAATTTCCACACCTTCCTGCGGCTGCTGGACCCGAAACCCGAAACGATCAGCTATCTGGAATTCCGCACCGATTTCAAAGTGGAGCTCCGCCATGACGACGGCAGGCCCACGCGCGCCGTGCCCTTCCTGTCCCTGCCGATCAGCCAGCTTCCGCCCGACTTCTTCCCGATGACCTGCAAGACCTGCGTCGACTACACCAACCGGCTGGCCGACATCACGGCGGGGTACATGGGCGGCGACGGCGACCAGTGGCTTTTGGTGCGCAACGACCGCGGGGCAGAGCTTCTGTCGCTGATCGAACCACAACTCGCCCTCAAGCCCCTGACCGACAAGGGCAAGCGCGACGGTGCGGTCAAGGGCTTCCTGACCAACACCGAACTGGCCGCCGGGGGCATGCCGCTGCGCCGGATGCCGGACTGGCTGCGCCCCATCGTGTCGTTCCTGCAACCCCGCATCGGGCCGCGCGGGCTGGAATTCGCCCGCGCGCGGGTCGAGATGAAGGCGGTGGAAACCATCCTGCACCTGCGCCGCGCCTACCCTGCGCGGATGAAGAACATGATCCCCGCCCATGTCTGGCGGCTGGTCGCGCGCTATGGCCTGACGCCCGGCCCCGGTGAAAGCCGCGACCCATGACGGACGCGCCCCACTCGCCTTTGCCCCGGCGCAGCCTCAAGTCGCGCATCCGCACTCTTTATGAAGGCCAGACCGAGGCTGCCGACCGGTTCCGCTATGGGCTTCTGGGGTTCGACGTCATCACGATCACCTTCCTGATCGCCTCGTCCTTCTTCAGCCGGGGCCTGCACATCGTCGCCATCGACATCGCCATCGGCGTGGTCATCATGCTGGACGTCGCGGCGCGGCTGTGGATTTCGCCGCGCCCGCTGCGCGATCTGGTGCACCCCTACGGCCTTGCCGACTGCGCCGTCGTGCTGTCGCTGCTGGCCCCGGTGTGGGGCGAGGGGCTGGCCTTCCTGCGGGTGCTGCGGCTGTTTCGCGTCCTGCATTCCGCCCAGACCCTGCGCCAGCTTCGCGAGGATTTCCCGACCTTCCGCCGCAACGAAAACACCCTGCGCGCGGCCGCAAACCTGTGCGTGTTCATCTTTCTGATGACAGCGCTGGTGTACCAGACGCAGGTGCAGATCAACGACAAGATCAACAACTACGTGGACGCGCTGTATTTCACCGTCACAACGCTGTCGACGACGGGCTTTGGCGACATCATCCTTGTCGGAAACAGCGGCAAGCTGCTGTCCGTCGCCATCATGATCTTCGGCATCTCGCTGTTCCTGCGGCTGATCCAGGTGATGTTCCGCCCGGCCAAGGTGATCCAGAAATGCGAAACCTGCGGGTTGATGCGCCACGACCACGACGCGGTGCACTGCAAGGCCTGCGGGCAGACCATGAACATTCAGGATGAAGGGCTGGATTGACCGCAGGGTACCACCCCTCCCCCTCGTGGGGAGGGGATGGGGGTGGGGGGCCGGATCGGGTTCACCCCATCAGCCGCGCCACGTCGAGCATCCGGTTGGAAAAACCCCATTCGTTGTCGTACCAGCCGAACACCCGCAGCATCCCGCCCGCCGTCACACGCGTTTCGCGGCAGGCCATCACGATGCTTTCGCCGCGCCCGCGCAGATCGGATGACACCAGCGGGCGGTCGGTGGCGCCGATGATGCCAGCCGCGCCACGGAACAGCGCGTTGACCGCCGCTGCATCCGGCACCCGGTCCACCATCACCGCCAGATCGACGGCGCTGACACTGGCCACCGGCACCCGCACCGCCGACCCCTCGATCCGCCCGGCCAGATCGGGCAACACCTGATCCAGCAGCCGCTGCGCGCTGGTCGAGGTTGGCACCATCGACAAGGCCGCTGCCCGGCTGCGCGCGAAGTCGGCCGCCGGGGCGTCCACCGTCGGCTGCGACCCGGTGTAACAGTGGATCGTCGTCATCGACCCGGTAACCACGCCATAAGCGCCATCCAGCAGCCGGACCAGCGGAGCCAGCGCGTTTGTCGTGCAGGACGCGTTCGACACCAGCCGCTGATCCCGCAGTCCCGCCTCGTTCGCCCCCAGCACCACGGTGAACTCGGCCTCCGCCAGGGGCCCCGACACCAGCACCCGCCTTGCCCCGGCCGCCAACCCACGCGCCGCCACCTCGGCACGACCTGTGCATTCCATCACCAGATCGACGCCTGCAAGGTCCACCGTCGACAGGTCCGCATTGCGCGACAGCGGAATGCGCCGCCCGTCCACGACCAGCGCGCCATCGTCAAGCACAACCGACCCGCGGTAGACGCCGAAGACCGAGTCATATTCGAACAGATAGGCGCACATCGCAGGGTCCGCGATGTCGTTGATCCCGACAATCTCGATCTCGGGCCAGCCGCCGCCCGCCCAGGCCCGCAGCACCGACCGACCGATCCGTCCGAACCCGTTGATGAAAACGCGCATTGAAAACCTCCCTGCCCTGCGGCGACAGAGCATGCCAAAGGCCGGTGCACAACACCCCCGCCTGCGGTTTGATCAAATCCTTACACGTCCAGAACGGTGCCCAGCCCCCGCTCGGCCGCGCGGGCCACGGCGACGCCGGCCACCGCAAGGTCCTGCAACCCTACCCCGGTACCGTCGAACAGGGTGATCTCATCCGCAGACCGACGCCCCGGATGCTTGCCGATCACCACATCCCCCAGCGGCACGATGGACGCCGCTGTGATCAGTCCCGACCCCACCGCATGCTGCGCCTCGCCGATGGTGACCGACTGCGCCACCTCGTCGGTGAACACCGAAGCGGCGGCGACCAGCGCAGGCTCCACCTCCTGCTTGCCCACGGTATCCGTCCCCATGCAGGCCAGATGAACCCCCGCCGACACATGCGCCAGCGCCAGCGAAAAGGCCGGGCTCGACGTGATGGTGATGATCACATCCGCCCCGATCATCCGGGGCAGATCGACCGCCTCGAACGGCAGGCCCAGTTCGGCGGCAATCGCCCCCAGTTTCGGCAGCATCTCGGGGTGCAGGTTCCAGGCGATCACCCGGTCGAACCTGCGCACCCGCGCCGCTGCGCGCAGTTGAAACCCGGCCTGATGGCCCGCGCCGACGATCCCCAGCACCTTGGCATCGGCCCGCGCCAGCCGGTCGATCGAAATGGCCGAAGCAGCCGCCGTGCGCAGCGCGGTCAGCAGGTTGCCCCCGACTATCGCCAGCGGGCGACCAGACTCAGGATCGAACAGGAACACAGACGACTGGTGGTTGATCATCCCCCGCGCGGCATTGCCCGGAAAGTAGCCCCCCGCCTTGACCCCCAGCGACGCCCCGGCGCGGTCCAGTCCGGACTTGAATCCGTACTGCCGTCCCTCGCCCAGGGCCTCGCGCACGACGGGAAAGTTATAGGCATCGCCGCGCGCCATCGCCGCGAACACCGCCTCGACCGCCGCAAAGGCATCCTCGGGCGACACCAGCCCCGCAATCAGTGCTTCCGGAACAATCCGCATCGCGCCCCCATTCGAAACGTAGGATGGGCAGTATTGCCCATCCCACTAGTACGCCTTGCCACGCGCCGAAACCGGCCAGACGACTTCGACCTTGCCGCCCCGCACGCCGACATACCAGTCGTGGACGTTGCAGGTCGGGTCGCAATGGCCGGGCACCAGCCGCAGCTTGTCGTTGACCTTCAGAACGCCCTGCGGGTCTTCGATAACCCCATGTTCATCCGAGCATTTGACGTATTTCACATCCGTGCGGCCATAGATCACCGGCAGGCCCGAATCCACCGACTGCGCCTTCAGCCCCGCATCGCAGATCGCCTTGTCGGCCTTGGCATGGGACATCACGGAGGTCAGGATGAACAGCGCATTCTCCCACTCGCCCTGATCAATCCGCTTGCCGTCCTTGTCGAGGATGCGACCGTAATCCGCATCCATGAAGGCATACGACCCGCACTGCAACTCGTTGTAAACGCCCGAGGTTCCTTCGAAGTAATAGCTGCCCGTCCCACCGCCGCCCACGATGTCGCAGGCGATGCCATCCGCCGCCAGCGTGTCGACCGCGTCCTTGACCTGTGCCACGGCCAGTTCGATCTTGGCCTTGCGGTCCTCGTACTTGTCCATGTGCTGCATCGCGCCCTGATAGGCCTGAATGCCCGCAAACTTCAGCCCCGGCGCGGCTTCGATGGCCTTGGCGATCGCCACCACCTCCGGCGTCGTCTTGACCCCGCAACGCCCCGCGCCGCAGTCGATTTCGACCAGACATTCGATCTGCGTGCCATGCTTCACCGCGGCCACCGACAGATCTGCGACATTGGAGATGTCATCGACGCAGCAGATCGCCCGCACGCCCAGTTTCGGGATGCGGGCCAGCCGGTCGATCTTGGCCGGGTCACGTACCTGATTGGAAACCAGCACGTCCCTGATCCCGCCGCGCGCAAAGACTTCCGCCTCGGACACCTTCTGGCAGCACACGCCGACCGACCCGCCCAACCGTTCCTGCAGCAGCGCCACGTCGACCGACTTGTGCATCTTGCCGTGCACCCGGTGCCGCATGCCATGCGCCTTGGCGAAGTCGCCCATCTTCACGATGTTCCGCTCCAGCGCGTCGAGGTCCAGCACCAGGCACGGCGTCTGGATGTCCGCCTCGTCCATCCCCGGCAGCGCGGGAATGTCGTAGCCGACTTCAAGCCCTTCGAACGATACGACCTTGTTCATGGTGTCCTCCCTCAGCCCTGCATCCAGGGCAGTTTGTCCAGATCGACGTTGCCGCCGGTAATGATGATGCCGACCTTCAGTCCCTTGAAGACCGACGGGTTTTTCAGAACCGCGGCCACCGGCACGGCGCAGCTTGGTTCGATGATGATCTTCATCCGCTTCCACACCAGCTTCATCGCCTCGACGATTTCCTCCTCGCTGACGGTGAGGATGTCCGTCACATGGCGCTGCACGAAGTGCCAGGTCAGGTCTTTCAGCGGCACTTTCAAGCCATCCGCCACCGTCTCGGGCGCGTCGTCGGCGATGATGTGCCCGGCGCGGAAACTGCGGGCGGCGTCGTCTGCCATTTCCGGCTCGCCCGCGTAGATCTTCACGCCCGGCGCGATGTTCGACAGCGTCAGACACGTCCCTGAAATCATGCCCCCGCCGCCGATGGGCGCGATCACCGCATTCAGCCCCGGCACCTGTGCCAAGAGTTCGCGCGAGCAGGTCGCCTGTCCGGCGATGACGCGGGGGTCGTTGTAGGGATGAACGAACTCCGCCCCGGTTTCCGCCACCACCTGCGCGAACACGGCCTCGCGGGACGAGGTCGAAGGCTCGCATTCCACCACACGCCCGCCATATCCGCGCACGGCGTCCTTCTTGGCTTGCGGCGCGGTGCGCGGCATCACCACGGTGCAGGGTATCCCCCGCCGCCCCGCCGCGTAGGACAGGCACAGACCGTGGTTGCCGCTGGAGTGGGTCGCAACGCCGCGTGCGGCCTGTTCGTCCGACAGGCCGAACACTGCGTTCGACGCCCCGCGCGCCTTGAACGCCCCGGCCTTCTGGAAATTCTCGCATTTCCAGTGCAGGTCGGCCCCGGTCAAGGTGTTGAAATAGCTGGATGTCAGCACCGGCGTCACATGGGTGTGGGGCGCGATCCGCGCCGCTGCCGCCTCGACGTCGTCATAGGTGGGAATGTACATCACGCCGCCGCCCTTGCTGCCACAGACCCGCCCCGGTAAAACTCCTGCGCCGCCGCAACGCCCGAGCCCAGCCGCACCGGCCATCCCAGATCGGCCATGCACATTTCCGCCGTCGCCAGCCCCGCCAGCACCATCACGTCGGTCAGGCTGCCAAGATGCCCGATGCGGAACACCTTGCCTGCAACCTCGCCCAGACCCACCCCGAACGCCACCCCGTATTTCGACGCGGCGAGCTGCACGAGGTCGGTTCCGTTGCACCCCGCAGGCACAACCACCGCTGTCACGGTGTCGGAATAGAGGTCGGGGCTGATGGCGCAGGGGACCATGCCCCAGGCCGCAACCGCCCTGCGCACACCTTCGGCGAGCCGCGCATGGCGGGCATAGACGGCCTCCAGCCCTTCGTCCTCCAGCATTTCGATGGACCGGGCAAGTCCCGCAATCAGCCCCACCGCCGGGGTATAGGGATAGCCGCCGGTTGCGTAAGTCCGCAGCATGTCCCTGAAATCGAAGAAGCAACGCGGCAGCGTGGCCGTTTCCATCGCGGCGATCGCCTTGGGTGATATGCCCAGGATGGCAAGCCCCGCGGGCAGCATGAAACCCTTCTGTGACCCGGCGATGGCGATGTCCACGCCCCAGCCCGCCATGTCGAACGGCATGGAGCCAATGGAGGACACCCCGTCGACGAACAGCATTGCGGGATGATCGGCCATGGCTGCCCGGATCCCAGCGATATCGGACTTCACCCCGGTGGCGGTTTCGTTGTGCGTTGCCAGCACCGCCTTGATCTGGTGCCCGTTATCCGCACGCAGCGCCGCCCCGATGGCCGCCAGCGGCGCACCCTGCCCCCACGGTGCCTCGATCACCTGCACGTTCAGGCCCAGCCGCTGACACATGTCGATCCAGCGGTGCGAGAACATCCCGAACCGCGCGGCCAACACCGTATCGCCGGGCGACAGCGTGTTGGTCATCGCCGCTTCCCAGCCCCCCGTCCCGGTCGACGGCAGGATGATCACCTCGCCCTGATCCATCCCCAGAACCCGCCGCACGCCCGCCACTGCCGGTTTGAACAGCCGAGCAAAGGCCGGGGACCGGTGGTCCAGCGTGGCAATATCCACCGCTTTGCGAATCGCATCGGGGATGTTCGTCGGGCCGGGGATGAAAACAGGGTTCTGCGCGGACATGAAACGCTCCTTTATCACGCAGTCAGACTAACCCTTGCATGGCCCCGTAGCAATTTTTTCGAAAATGTTTTTCACCAGTGTCGATTCATGGTAAAGTCATCTGAATTCAAGGACTCCGCCTTTTTCATCCTCGCCCGCCCCCGCATCGCAGGAAAAGATATGCCAACCGAACCCCGCCCGCGCGGCCGCCCCAAGGCCTTTGCCGACAAGACCGACCAGAACACGGTGCAGGCGCTGGACCGCGCGCTGGACCTGATGAGCAGGCTTGCCGCCACACCGGGGCGCACCCTGTCGGACCTTGCGGCGGATGCAGGATTGCCGGTGGCCACGGTGTTCCGGGCGCTGGCCACCCTTCAGGCACATGGCATGGTCGAATCCGAAGAGCCGGGGCAGTTCTGGCACATCGGGCCGGGTGCCTTCCGCATCGGATCGGCCTTCCTGCGCCGCACGAAGGTGGTCGAACGCGCGCGTCAGCCGATGGACCAGTTGATGCGCGACACGGGCGAAACGGCAAATCTGGGCATCGAATCGGGCGACGAAGTGCTGTTTCTGGCTCAGGTCGAAACCACCAACGCGATCCGGGCCTTCTTTCCGCCGGGCACGCTGGCACCGATGCATGTGTCGGGCATCGGCAAGGCTCTGCTGGCGTGGTACCCCGAGGAAAAGGTGGCGGGCATCCTGACGCGAAAGGGCACGCCCGGCTTTACCTCGCTGTCGCTGTCGGCCTCGTCCTTGCGCCGCGATCTGATGCGGACCCGCGAGCGGGGATTTGCCATCGACGATCAGGAACGCAACGAGGGAATGCGCTGTGTCGCGGCCCCGGTGTTCAATGCGCAGGGCGAACCTGTGGCGGGCCTGTCGGTGTCGGGACCCGCCTTCCGGATGGGCCTGTCAGAGGCGACGCGCTTTGGCTCGCTTGTCCGCGCCGCCGCCGACAAGGTCACGGCGGCAACCGGGGGCTTGCAACCCTAGCCCTGCAACCGGGACGTCAGGCAGATGTCGCCCTCGCGTGGACATGCGCCACCAGATCATCTGCAAGTCCCAGCCGCACGGCCAATCCGGCCAGATAGTCGTTGACCGTCGCCCGCCGGGGGTCGGTCACCAGAAGCGAGGCTGTATAGATTTCTACCGCTTCGGGGTGCGACCGCGCCAGCCCGGCAATCCGGTTCACGTCAATCCCCGAGTTCAGCTCTGCTGCGATCAGGGCCTGCGCATCGGGGTCCAACCCCAGACGGGCCAGTTGCGTGTCCAGCATCCGCCGTTTCGCCGGGGTCAGGCAGCCGTCTGCCTTGGCCGCCGCCACCATCGCCTGCAGAAGGCGTTCGGCAAAACATTCATCCATTTCGAAATCGGGTTGCGCGAAAGGCTGCTCCGGCCGGTCCGGATCGGTGGCGCATCCGGCCTGCCAGTCGGTCCAGGCCTTGCACGCCACGCCGCAGATCAGGTCTGCCCCGCTGGTCCGCAGGCCGACCACCTGTTGCGCCTCGCCGGAAACCAGAACGCACAGAACCCTGCCAAGCGCCCCCTTGGCGCAACCGCACACCGCTGCGGGCCGGAGCGCCGGGTCGCGGGGAAGACTGTCGAGCAGCCAGTTCGCCTGTGTCATGCTGCGCCCTCCTTGTGGTCTTCGGCGCATATGGGAAGCATGCCCGCCCCCGACAAGGCGGCGCAATGATCACGCCGCGTCGGAAACGGAGTGGACTTTGCCATGGGTCCGACCTTCACTGCGCCAAGCCAGAGGTTCCAGATGAAGATCACCCGCATCCGCGCCACCCCCGTCCTGATCCCGCTGGAGGCCCCGTATGTCTGGTCCTATGGTGTGCTGGACGGCTTCACCAAATGCGTGGTCGAGGTGGAAACCGGCGATGGCCTAACCGGGATCGCCGAGGCGCCCAGTGCGGCGGCAGCGCGTCTGATCGACGGCTTCTCGCCGCTGCTGGTGGGGGGTGATCCACTGGACATCGCCGGGCTGGAGCGCCGGGTGCTGCCGTCGATGCCCGCCGCGCATTCGGTCACCGACTACGGCCTGCGCGCGGCCTGGGGGGCGGTCGAGATTGCCCTGTGGGACCTGCGCGGCAAGCTGTGGGGTCAACCGGTGGCGAACCTTCTGGGCGGGATTCATCGACGGCGCATCCCGTTCACCGACTATTTCGGATACCGCCTGCCCGGCGATGGCGTTCCGGGCGAGGCGAGCGTGCAGGACATTGTGGACTCCTGCCTTGCGCTGCGTTCGGCGCACGGCACGACATGGTTCGAGGGCAAGATCAGCGACCCCGACCTGCGCGCCAACATCACCCTTCTGGCCGCGCTGCGCGATGCGCTGGGACCGGACGCGATGCTGCGGATCGACAGCAATCAGGCATTTTCGCTGCCCTCGGCCACCTATCTGGCCCCGGCCTTTCAGGAACTGGGCGTGCGCAACTGGGAAGACCCCACCGCCGACTGGACCCAGATACGCAAACTGCGCGCGCATACGACGATCCCGTTTTCGAGCCACAACACCGACATCGCCAAGGCGGGCAACTATGGAGTGCCCGACGCCATCGTGTCGGATGTGGCGGGTCTTGGCGGGTTCGGGGCCATGATGCGGTTCGTGTCGGGCTGTCAGGCGCATGGCATCGACTTCTGGTGCTATTCGGGCGGATCGGGGCTTGAGACGGCCGCCTTCTTGCACGCCTGCGCCGCCCATCCGCACATCCGCGAACCGAACCAGTCGCTGCTGCGATGGCAGCCGTTCGACGTGATCGCGGAAGGCCCGTTCAGCCCGAAGGACAACCATCTGGACCTGCCGCCCGGCCCCGGCCTTGGCGTGACGCTGGACCCCGAACGTCTGGCCTTCGCCGCGCGGTTGCTGGTGGAACGCGGGGCCCCGAACAAATACCACGATCCCGCCGCGCCGGGCGTGATGCGGCGGTTGCCGCTGGTCTGACCCCTTTCCAAACCCCTGCCCGACGTGTCTAGTAAGGCAAAACAGACGGGGACATTTCATGCAGACGCGCAAATCCGCCCAGCCCGCCCGCACCATCACGCCGGCCGAGGCGGCGGCTCTGGTGCAGTCCGGCATGTGGATCGACTATTGTTCGGGAATTCTGCAGCCCGATGTGTTCGACGCGGCGCTGGCCGCCGACAAGGATCGGTTGCGCGACGTTAAGATTCGGTCGACCCTGACGACTCGCCCCCGCGCCGTGCTGGAACAGGACCCCGAGGGCGCGCATTTCCACAGCCTGTCGTTGCACTTTTCCGGCTATGACAGGCGCATGCACGATGCGGGGCGCACCAGCTATCTGCCGGTCAACCTTGGCGAAGTGCCGGACTACTATCGCCGCTTCATTCCGCCCGTGGATATCCTGATCCTGAAGACCTGCCGGATGGATGCCGACGGCATGTTCAACTTCTCGGGGCTGAACCTGTGGCACCGCGAAATCGTGCTGCGCGCGAAATGCGTGATCGTCGAGGTGACCGACGGCCTGCCCTATGCGCATGGCCCCGACAATGGCGTGCATGTGTCCGAGGTGGACTACATTCTGGAAGGCGACAACAGCCCGGCCACCGAACTGCCCAACCCGCCCGGCACCGAGGTGGACCGCGCGGTGGCGCATCTGATCAGCGACGAGATCGAGGACGGCGCCTGCCTGCAGATCGGCATCGGCGGGATGCCCAACGCGGTGTGCAGCGAGCTTTTGCATTCGACCGCGCGCGATCTGGGGGTGCACACCGAAATGCTGACCGACGGGATCGTTGACTTGTACAGGGCGGGCCGCATCAACGGGTCGCGCAAGACGCTGATGCCGGGGAAGGTCGTCTATTCCTTCGCGCTGGGATCGCGCAAACTGTATGACGCGATTGACCGGAATCCCGATTTTGCCGCCTGCCCGGTGGATTTCACCAACCTGCCGCACAACATCATGCAAAACGACCGGGTGGTGTCGATCAACAACACCACGCAGATCGACCTTCAGGGCCAGTGCGCCTCGGAGTCGGACGGCTTCCGCCACATCTCGGGCACCGGGGGGCAGTTGCAGTTCGTGCGTGGGGCCTATGCCTCGAAGGGCGGCAAATCGTTCATCTGCCTGTCATCGACCTATTCGAAACGCGGCGAGCCGAAAAGCCGGATCGTGCTGTCCCTGACCCCCGGAAACATCGTGACCACGCCGCGCAGCGACGTGATGTATGTCGTGACCGAATACGGGATGGTGAACCTGAAGGGAAAATCGGTGCCGGAACGGGCGCTGGCGCTGATATCGATCGCGCATCCCGACTTTCGCGAAGGGCTGATGCGGCAGGCCCACGAAAACCGCATCCTGCCGCGCGGCTTTACCTTTGCCACATGAAAAGGCGGCCCTTCCGTCGGGAAAGGCCGCCCCATCCAGACTCGCGTCCGATCAGGCTGCTTCGGCCTGCATCGCGCGCTCGTTGATCCCGGCGTCGGCCAGGCTGGTCAGCGCCTCGTCGGTCGCGGTTTCTTCGGCAAGGGTCTGCTTCAGAAGGTCCGCAGCTTCGGTCATGCCCAGCATTTCGGCCCAGCGGGCCAGCGTGCCGTAGCGCGCCATCTCGTAGTGCTCGACCGCCTGCGCGGCTGCAACCAGACCGGCGTCCAGCGCGGGCAGGCCCTTCATGGTTTCCATGATCTCTTCGCCTTCTTCGACGATGCCGTCGATGGCCGGGCAGGTCTTGCCCTGGGCGCGCTTGCCCAGGAGTTCGAACACCTGCTGCAGCCGCTCGATCTGGACTTCGGTTTCCTGACGGTGGGTATCAAGGGCGGTGCGCAGTTCTTCGGACTGGGCAGCCTTCATCATCTTGGGCAAGGCGCGGACAATCTTGCGTTCGGCGTAGTAGATGTCCTTGAGCGTGTCGAGGAAGAGGTCTTCCAGCATTTTCTGTTTCATGTCCGGCTCCATTGGTGGTGTGCCCGGGACGGGCTGCCTCAGTAACCCGCGATCCGGCAAATCGTTCCGTTGCAGCACCGGCGCGAAGACGGGTTGCACAGCGGCGCGGCACCGCGCACAAGTGCGCTGCGCGGTGGCGGACAGGGGGGATCATGGGGTCTGCGTTCGATGCCGGACAGTCCGCACCCGACCTTGCGCGGCGTCTGATCGGGGCGCGGCTGGTGGTACGCGGCGCGGGCGGGATCGTGGTGGAAACCGAAGCCTATACCCGCGACGACCCCGCATCGCACAGCCACCGCGGGCCCACCCCGCGCAACGCGGCGATGTTCGGGCCTGCGGGGCACGCCTATGTCTACCGTTCCTACGGGATACACCTGTGCCTGAACGTGGTCGCAGCGCCAGGCGAGGCGGTTCTGATCCGCGCGCTGCAGCCGTTGACCGGCGTGGACCTGATGATGCAGCGCCGGGGGCGGCAGGGCCTGCGCCAGTTGTGTGCGGGGCCGGGCAGGCTGGGTCAGGCGCTGGGTCTGACACTGGATGACAACGGCCGGCCGTTCGGCGGCCCGGACCTGTGGCTGTTCCTGCCGGGAAGCGTGCCGGAAAACGTCATCGCGGGACCCCGGATCGGCATAACCCGCGCGACCGAGTTGCTGTGGAGGTTCGGGCTGGCCGGGTCACCCTGGCTGAGCCGGCGGTTCTGACAGGCTATTCCGGGTCCGACGATGACCCCGCCGCCACCGATTGCAGCGCGTTCGACAACTGCCGTGCAAGGTCGGTGATCGTCTGCGGAACCGGCTCGCGGACAATGCTTTCCATCAGGGTTATGGCGGCGACATCCAACAGCAGGTCCGGATCGGAAGAGGGTACAACCGCAGCGGTCAGCGGCAGGTCCGCCGAAGGTGGCGCTTTGTTCATTCCCGGTTCCCGATCATCAAAGGGCGTATATTTGTCCTAACGCAGATTGCGGTTCTGTCAAACCTTCGCGTCCCGCGCGGAAAAAAATGCAATCCGGACGTGTGTTCTTCGGCACCCATTCAATCATTTCTCTCCTTCCCGGCGTTGAAGGGCTGGTCGCGAGAATGTGCGAAACAAATCGCGCCTTGCGCGGTTGTGCGTTCGATCCTGTTGGAAAGGCCATCATGACACATTCAACCTCGTCCAAATCGCAGCGCACTGCCGCCCTGCTGGTGGCGGCGGCCGTTCTGGCCGTGACGGTGATGGGGGTGCGGTCCGCGACTGCGGCCCGTCCCCAGCTCCAACCAGACAGCGCCCCAGCGCGCACGTCAAAACGATCGCAGCCCGGCCGTTACTCCGTGACCGGGCGCACCGTCCTGATCAACCGCCCCCGGCAAGAGGTCTATGACTTCTGGCGCGATGCCGCGAACCTGCCCCAGTTCATGGAGGATTTGGAGTCAGTGGAAGTCCTGCCGTCCGATGACGGCACGGCGACCGGCACCAAGACCCGCTGGACCTCGCGCAACGCCATCGGCGGGCTGGAAAGCGTCGACATCAGCATCGTGCATGACATGCCCGGCGAGATGATTGCCTGGAAATCGGCCGATGGCGCGATGGTCGACACGCGCGGCAAGGTGACGTTCAGCAACGCCGCCGAAGGCCGCGGGACCATCGTCACCGCAATCCAGAGCCATGCCGCGCCCGGAGGGATGGTCGGAAACGCGCTGGCAAAACTGTGGTCGGGCGACCCGGCGCTGCAGATGCGCCATGCGCTGAAACGGCTGAAAATGTTGCTCGAAACCGGTGAGATCGCAACCGTCGGCCACGATGCCCCCAAAACCTGAAGGAGCCCGCACATGCGCGCAGTAACCTGGCACGGCAAACATGATGTCCGCGTCGAAACCGTTCCCGACCCCCGCATCCTGAACCCGCGTGACGCCATCATCGAGGTGACATCGACCGCCATCTGCGGATCGGACGTACACCTGTATGATGGCGTGGTGCCGGGGATGCAGAAGGGCGACATCCTGGGTCACGAGTTCATGGGCCGGGTGGTCGAGGTCGGCGCCGACAGCACGCTGAACGTCGGCGAACGGGTGGTCGTGCCTTTCACCATCTCTTGTGGCAGTTGCTTTTTCTGCCAAAAGACGCAGTTTTCGGCCTGCGACAATTCCAATCCGGTGTCCGCGCAGGACGCGACCGAAGCCAGCTATGGCCATGCCCTGAGCGGGCTTTTCGGCTATACGCATCTGACCGGCGGCTATCCGGGCGGTCAGGCCGAATATGTTCGCGTGCCGTTTTCCGACGTGGGGCCCATCGTGATTCCCGACGGGTTCGAGGATGATACGGTCCTCTTTCTGTCCGATATCCTGCCCACCGGCTGGATGGCCGCCGAGAATGCCGAGATCGAGCCGGGTGACACGGTGGCGGTCTGGGGCTGCGGGCCGGTGGGGCTGTTCGCGATCCAGAGCGCGCTGCTGATGGGGGCCGAAACGGTGATCGCCATCGACCACTATCCGAACCGGCTGCAACTGGCCCGCGGTCTGGGTGCCAAGATCATCGACTATTCGCAGACCCGGGTCAGCGAGGCGCTGATGGAAATGACGGGCGGCCTTGGCCCGGATGCGGTCATCGACGCGGTCGGGATGGAAAGCCATGGCTTTGCGCCCGACCGCCTGCTGGACCGCGCCAAGCAGGCGGTGGGGCTGGGCGTCGACAGTGCGCACGCGCTGCGCGAGGCGATCTATGCCTGCCGCAAGGGCGGCCGCGTGTCGGTCCCCGGCGTGTATGGCGGGTTTTCCGACAGCTTTCCCACCGGCGCGCTGATGCAGAAGGGGCTGACGCTGCGGTCCGGACAGACGCATGTGCAGCGGTACTCCAAAGAGCTTCTGCACCGCATCGCGGACGGCGAGATCGACACGACCTTCCTGATCAGCCACCGCCTGCCGCTGGAAGAAGCCGCGACCGGGTATCACAACTTTGCCTTCAATCAGAACGACTGGACCAAGGTGGTGCTGAAAACGCCGGCGTCGGGCTGGTCTGCCTGAAGGGACCCGCACCCTTCGGTGCGGACATCGGGCTGGATCAGGGGGCGGAAATGCCCCCCGTAACGGGCTGTTTTGTCAGGGGGCCGGAACCGGCCCTCCTGCGCCATTTTGTATCACTTGGAACCGGAATGGCGCGATGCAGTTTTGGTGGTGGGGTTATCTGGAGTGGGCAGGCATGGCATCTCGCGCGGTTTGGAAGGGGCAGTTGCGGCTTTCGCTCGTCTCCATCGCGGTCGAGGTGCACAGCGCCACGCAATCGGGCGCGCGGGTCTCGTTTCGCCAGATCCACGGGCCTTCCGGGCAGCGCGTACGCTATGACAAGACGGTGCCCGGCATCGGCACCATCAAGTCGTCCGACATCCTGAGCGGGTATGAACTGGGTGACGACACCTATCTGCTGATCGAGCCGACCGAGATCGACGCGATCAAGCTGGAGACGAAAAAGACGTTCGAACTGGTGCAGTTCGTCGACACCGCCGACATCTCTCCGCTTTACTATGACAAGCCCTACTACATCGTTCCGACCGACGATCTGGCCGAAGATGCCTACCGCGTCGTACGCGATGCACTGCGCAAAAGCGGCAAGGTGGGTCTGGGGCAGTTGACGATGCGCGGGCGCGAGCATCTGTGCGCGGTGCGGCCCTGCGGCGACGGTCTGCTGATGGAAACGCTTTACTATGCCGACGAAGTGCGAGCCGCCGAACCGCTGTTTGCCAGCATCGAGGATGATCCCGCCGACGAGGATCTTCTGTCGGTGGCGACGCAACTGATCGACCGCAAGACGGCCCCGTTCGATCCGGCCGTCTTCAAGGACCGTTACGACCTTGCCCTGCGCGCGATGATCGACGCCAAGAAGGCCAACCGCAAGACACCGCGCACCACCGTGGCGGATGGCGGCGAACGGCCGAAGGGCGCGAATGTGGTCGACCTGATGCAGGCGCTGCAGGACAGCCTGAAGGCCGACGGCAAGGAAGCCGGGGCCGTCAAGAAACACCCGGCGCGAAAGCCGCGCGCCAAGGCAGGTTAAGCCATGCGCGATCTGCAGGATTACGTTGCCAAACGCAACTTCGCGCAGACGCCCGAACCCCGGTCGGGGGCCGCCGTGGCGGGGGTGGCCCCCCGGTTTTCATTCCAGAAGCACGACGCCACGCGGCTGCACTGGGACCTGCGGCTGGAACACGACGGCGTGCTTCTCAGTTGGGCCGTCACGCGGGGTCCCTCGCTGAACCCGAAGGACAAGCGGCTGGCGGTCCGGACCGAGGATCACCCGCTGGACTATCTGCAGTTCGAAGGAACGATCCCCAAAGGCAACTACGGCGCAGGGACGGTGATGCTGTGGGATGTGGGCTGGTGGCAGCCGTTCCACGATGTCGACGACGGGCTTGCGACCGGGCACATCCATTTTGCCCTGCTGGGGCAGCGGTCGACCGGCAAATGGTCGCTGATCCGGATGCAGGGCAGGCGGGCCGGGGATGCAGGGCGCGAAAACTGGCTGCTGATCAAGGAACAGGACGAGGCGGTGCGCCCGCTGGACATGACCGGCCAGTATGACCGCAGCGTCGCCACCGGGCGGGACCTGCCGCAGATCGCGGCCGGCGCGCCGCCCCGCCCTCTGGCACCCGAACGCACGGCCAAGCCCCCGAAATTCACGCCGCCGCAACTGGCGGACCTGCAGACGGCACCGCCCGATGGCGACATGTGGTGGCACGAGGTCAAGCTGGACGGATACCGCGCGCAGGTTCTGCTGGGCAAGGGCGGCGCGCGCATCGTCACGCGCAACGGTCTGGACTGGACCGACAGGTTCGCCCCGCTGCTGCCCGCGCTGAACGCCCTGCCCGCCGACAGCGCCGCCATCGACGGGGAAATCGTGGCCGGGGCGGGATTGGAACGGTTTGGCGATGTACCCCGCGCGATCGAGCAGGGCGGGCCCTTCGTGTTCTACGGGTTCGACCTGCTGTCGCGGGATGGCGCGGACCTGTCCGCCAGACCGCTGACCGAGCGGCGCGCCGCGCTGGAAAACCTGTTTGCCGATGTGGTCCCGCGCGGCGTGCTGCGCCTGTCTCCGGTCCTGCAGGGCACCGGGGCTGCACTTTTCGCGCAGGTGGGCGAGGCCGGGGGCGAGGGTCTGGTGTCCAAGCTGCGCGATGCGCCCTACCGGTCGGGGCGGTCCGCCTCGTGGGTAAAATCCAAGGTCGACCGGCGCGGTGCCTTTGTCATCGTCGGGTTCCAGCACAGTCCATCGCGCGGCAAGGCCTTTGCCTCGCTCCTTCTCGCGGCGCATCAGGACGGCGAACTGGTCTATCGCGGCAAGGTCGGCACCGGTTTTGACGCGGCGACCGAGGCTGACCTTGCGGCGCGCTTTACCCCGCTGACCCGCACCACGCCGCCGCTGTCGGGGGTTCCCGACCTCCGGGCGAAGGTGACCTGGCTTGACCCGCGCCTGATCGCCGAAATCCGTCATGCCGAAATCACCCGCGATGGCCACCTGCGGCACGCCAGTTTCATTGCCTTGCGTGAGGACAAGACCATGCCCGAAACCGTGACCGATGACCCTGTCACCCGTCCCCGCGTCGCGACCGTGGGGATCAGCAATCCCGACCGTCTGGTGTATCCCAAGCCGAAGGTGACCAAGCGGATGGTTGCCGATTACTATGAGGCGATGGCCGACCGCATTCTGGAAGGTGCGCGAAACCGGCCGCTGTCACTGTTGCGCCTGCCGGACGGTCTGGAAGGCCAGCAGTTCTTTCAGAAACACCGTGGCAAGGGTTTTCCCGAGGCGATGAAGGAAACGCGCCTGCCGGACTCCAAGGGCGTGCTGCAGGAGAAGATGTACCTGTCCAGTCCGGCCAGCCTGATTGCGGCCGTGCAGATGGGCACCGTCGAATTCCACATCGAAGGCGTGCGCACCGACAGGCCGCAGACGCCCGACCGGCTGGTGTTCGATCTGGACCCGGACGAGGGGATGGGCTTTCCGCTGGTGCGCGACGCGGCGGCGCTGATCCGCGATCTTCTGTCCGAGGTCGGCCTGCCGAGTTGGCCGATGGTCAGCGGCGGCAAGGGGGTGCATGTCGTGGTGCCCCTGCGCCGCAGCGCCAGCACACAGACGGTCGCGCTGTTCTCGCGGGTGTTCGCCACCCTGCTGGCCGAACGGCGACCGAAGAACTTTACCGCCAAGATGTCCAAGGCCGACCGGCGCGGGCGCATCTTCATCGACTGGCTGCGCAACGATGCCGGGTCCACCGCCGTGGCCCCGTTTTCATTGCGCGCCCGCGCCGGAGCGCCGGTGGCCGTGCCCGTCTCGTGGGACGAGTTGCGCCTTTTGCGGCGCGCCAACGGGTTTTCGCTGAAGGATGCCATGGCGCGGGATTGGCTTTCCATCGGCAAGATCAAGCCGGGAAACCTGTCTGCCAAGTCGCTTGGTGCGCTGGACGGGCTTCTGGCCGACGTGTGAGGCCGATCCCGATTTGCATGGGGAACGCAGGGCGGTCCCGCACGTTAACGGGTGACATGTGACACGAGGCCGACCCATGCCCGATGCCAAATCCCCCGATTTCCACGACCTCCTTCTGGGCCAGATCCCGGCATTGCGCGCCTATGCGCGCGCCCTGACCCATCACCGGGAGGATGCGGATGACCTGGTGCAGCAGACCCTTCTGAAGGCGATCACCAACATCGACAAGTTCCGTCCCGATACCAACCTGCGGGCATGGCTGTTCACGATCATGCGCAATTCCTTCCTGACCAACATTCGCAAGCACAACCGCGAAAAGCCGGGCGACGAGGATTGCGTGTCGCTTGAAGTCAAGACCCAGCCCTATCATGACGCCTATATCACCGGGCAGCGGCTGCAGGTTGCGATGTCCAAACTGCCACCCCAATATCAGGAGTTGCTGATGCTGATCCTTGTCATCGGGGAAAGCTATGAAACCGCCGCACAGGTGTGCAACTGCGCTGTGGGCACGGTCAAAAGCCGCCTGAACCGGGCACGCAAGATGTTGATCGCCGATCTTGAGGTCAACGATATCCACGATCTGCTGCATCTGTCGTGACCGCATCTTTCCGGTCAGGGGAACCATTCGCATCGCCGTCAGTTGTGAAGGCAAACATGGACACGCGACGGAAAAACACCGTAAATGTCCGGGTAGGCACCAGCTAAGCAAGTGGAAACGTCATGCAGGACACCGCATCGGTCGCGGATGCTCCGGTCCATTTGGACCGCGACCTTTTCCTGCGCGTTGTCGTGCGCGAATTGGCAGGTACGCTGCAGGACGTCGTCGGGCTTGCCGAATCCTCGGCCTACATCAGCGTGGTGGGAAGTGCGGTCGGCGAGCGGATCAACACCGACTACGTGCAGTCCCTGTCGGTTGACCGTCTGGACCGCGACCAGGTGCGCGACGTTCTGATCGACCTGAAGCGGCGGATCCAGGGCGATTTCTTTGTCCTTGAAGAGGATGAAAGCCACATCGTGCTGGGCAACCGGGCCTGCCCGTTCGGCCTCATGGTGGCGGGCCGTCCGTCGCTGTGCATGATGACGTCGAATGTGTTCGGCTACATCTCGGCGCAGAACCTTGGCTATGCGCGGGTTGAAATCCAGGAATCCATCGCACGAGGCAATGCCGGCTGCCGGATTGTCGTCAACCTGATACCGACCGATCATCCCGAGCCAGGCGCCCGTGAATACTACAGGATCGAGGAATGAACGGCCCCGGTCCGCAAGTCAGGGCGCTGCACGGCTTTGATTTTCTTGACGACCCGGTGCTGGTCGTCACGCTGGAAGGCGTGGTGCATGAGGCGAACGCGGCGGCGCGGGTTTTCTTCGGACCCAGACTGGCGGCGGGACGGCTTCAGGCGCTTTATGGGGATTCCAATCCGGGCAGCGCGCAGTATCTTCGGATGGCCAGCGGGTCCACCGCGCCGCGCCCGGGTAAGATTTGCTTTGCCCGTGAAGACGGCGTCGTCCACATGCGGACCCATGCCTCGCGGTCCGGACGGCAGGCCGAGCGGGCCGAGATCATCCTGCGCCTGCTGCCGGAATCCTCAGACCGGTTTGCCGTGCTTGACCGCCGGGTTCAGGAATTGGACCGGCAGTTGCAGAAACGGGTACAGGAAAATGCGGTCCTGCAGGAAACCGTGCGGCAGAACCGCTTGCTGGTCGGCGAGTTGCAACACCGGGTCAAGAACAACATCCAGTTGATGATCTCGCTGATCAACCGCGCCGCACAGCGCCATCGCACCCCCGAAGTCGCTGCCGTCGTTGCCACCTCGCGCGGGCGGTTGCAGGCGATGGCCGCCGCGCAGGAGGCGCTTTACCAGGCGCAACAGGCCGACATCGTGCCGGCCCGCGCCTTTTTGGAAGACGTCGTGCGCACCATCGCCCGGGCCAGCGGCGCGGAAGACACCATCAGCCTGACCCTGATCGATGCCCGGCTGAAACGCGAAGAGGCGCATTGTCTGGCGCTGATCGCCAACGAACTGATCACCAACGCCGCCCGGTTCGGTCTGCGCGACGGCAAGGGCCGCATCGAGGTGATCTTCGCCGATGAGGGTGGTCATTTCCGGTTCGAGGTAGCCGACGACGGGATCGGCATGAAAACGGATGCGGCCGAGCGGTCTTCGGGGCTGGAACTGGTGCGCGGCCTTTGCCGCCAGATCGGCGGCCGGTTCGAAGTCACGGGCGATACGGGAACACGCTGCCGCGTCAGGTTCCCGGCTAAACCCTACGAAGGAGAGACGGATGCCTAAGTCGAGTGGCAAAGCGGACCGGACGGTCGTTCTGTTTACCGGGCGCACGCCGGATCCGCGCAAACCCCTGCGAACCCATGCGGCGACGGTCGCCCCCCACAAGACCAATGCACTGCCGCCCGTGGGGCTGACCGAACCGCAGTCCGAAGAGCAACTCCCTTCCGTCGCCCCGCCTCCGCTGCGTGTGGTAATCGTCGAGGACGAGGTCATCATCTCGATGGAACTGGAAATGCTGCTGGAAGAGCTAGGGGCCGAGGTTGTCGGAACCGCGATGAGCGCATCACAGGCCGAGGCGCTGGTGGCGCAGCATCGGCCCGATTTCCTGACGATGGACATCAACATCAAGGGCGACCGCGACGGCGTGACGGCCGCCTGCGACATCTTTGCCAGGTTCGGCACGCGGTCGATCTTCGTGTCGGCGTTCGGCGATGCGGCCACCAAGGCACGGGCAGCACCGGCGAACGCCATAGGCTGGGTCCGCAAGCCGATCGTGGATGCCGATCTGGCCGATGCCGTAAGTCTGGTGACCCGCCGCATGGATTGACCGGGCCTCGCATGCCCGGCCCTGCTCACCGGGCCAGGACTGCGCGACACCCTGAAGCCATGACCCGGTTGTGAACGGCTGCGGCAGGCCGGTCAGGCAGCCCTGACCCACCCGCCGCCCCGCCGTGCAAAGACCGAACCGGGACGCGGAACGAACCGGCCCGCGCCTTCGTCCACCATCCATGCAGTGACGGTCAGCCGGGCATCGGCGGCGAAATCCAGCACGGCAAACCCGTGGTCCTGTTCGCCCAGGCGCGCGCACAGCGCAGTGCCGCCGTGCAACTGGAACACCGGACGCGCCGCATCAGCTGCAATGCCCAGCCCGGTCGTCCAGTGATGCAGATGCCCCGACAGGATCACCTGCAGCCCTGCCTGCGTCATCCGCTGCAACGCCGCCGGCGCGCCCTTCGTCTCGCCCCGCACGAAATCGGGCGGCTCCTCGAAAGGATGGTGTGCGACCAGGATATTCGTCACATCCTCTGACTCCTGCCGCATCGCCGTGCACACCCGGTCGATCTGATCGGGGCGGGCAATGCCGCCGCGCACGACAAGCGGATCGGCAGTGTTGATCCCGAAAAGCCGCAGGCGACCGATCCGCAGGCCGGGCGTCATGTCACGCAGGGCACCGCGCCGATAGCGCCCGAACGGATCGAACAGCCGCAAGACCGGGTTGAACAGCGGCACATCATGATTGCCCGGCACAGCCAGAAACGGCAGGTTCAGCCCGGTCAGGAAGGTCATCGCCGCGCGGAACTGCGCGGGCCGCGCGCGTTGTGTCAGATCACCCGACACGACGACCGCGTCAGCCTTGCAGGACAGCACGGCGTCGCGCAGCGGGGTGACAAGATCGGTTCGGTGCAGCCCGAAATGCAGGTCCGTCAGGTGGATCAGCCGCGTCATGCCGCGTCCGGCTGCGGTTTGCCGGCGTCCGGGGATGCCCCGGGCACCAGCACCGACAGCGCCGCCCGGTGGACGCGCAGGCGGAATGGCCCGTCCATCCGCTCTTTCTCGCCGTCGAAGGCCAGCAGACGCCGTGGCTGGCGGGTTTCGATGGTGATGTCATCCGCGATCAGCAGATCGAAATCCTGCCCCCGCGCCACCTTGCCGAATGCCAGCCGGAAGGCCGCCGACATCAGCGCGCGCGGGGTGTCGCCCCGTGCCAGAAACAGCGCAAGCTGCCCGTCGCGCACCGCATCCGCCCCCTCCAGCCCCATCCGTTCAAGTTGATAGGCGCTGCGGGCGGCAAAGGCGAGCGGCGTGCGGAAGCTTTTCGTGGTGCCGTCCACGGTTGCCGACAGATGCATCGGGTTGCGCAACTCGCGCAGCGTCACCAGAACCGACCAATAGGCCGCGATCCGGCTGCGCCCCCAGCGCCGATAGATCGCCTCGCGCCGTTCAAGGATTTCGGGGTAGACGCCAAAGCTGGCGTTGTTCAGAAAAGTCCTGCGGTTGACTTCGCCGACATCCATCCGGCGGACCTGCCCGCCCAGAATGGCGTCCAGCGCCTTGTCCATCGTATCGACGTCCAGTTCCCGGGCAAAGTAGTTGAATGTGCCCCCCGGCAAGACGCCCATTGTCGTGTCGGTCCCGACCAGCGCGCCAGCCACCGCCGATTGCGTCCCGTCGCCGCCCAACGCCACCACCACATCCGCCCCGTCCGCGACCGCGTGACGAACGGCTGCGGCCACGGCGCTGCCGCTGTTGAAAGCGTGGGTGGAAAACGACCTGACTTTCGGCTCCAGCCGGTCGCGGATCGTGGTTTCCCGCGCATGTGCATCCTTCTTTCCCGCCGCGCCGTTCAGGACCAGCGCAAGGTTGCAGGCGGACAGGTCTATGGCACGAAGGGCGGGTGTCATGGCGGCTCCGGTTATGGGGATCGTCAGGGCGGAATGCCTGGGCAAGGCGACGGAACGGATTGACGCGCAGCCGCCCGGGCTGCAGCGCCGAATGCGATCATCAACCCACCGGCAGGCCGTCGGGTTCCGTTTGCAGACGCAGCGTTGCAATTGCAGCATTTCACGCCCGCCCGGCTTGCGGTACGCAACCTCCACCCCACGTAAGGGTTGTGATAGATGAAATCTCCGGCCTGAACGGTCGCTGCTGCCCGAGGTGGTCCCGATGAAACGTCCCTTTGCTGCCGCCCTGCGCCGAATGCGCCCATCCGCCGTGGCCAAGGCCACCAAGTCGATCCAGTCGGCGATGTCCGGCTTCATGCTGTCATCCGCGATGGCCCCGCTGACGGCGATGACGCCCGACAAGGCGCGAACGGCCAAGACGGGGACCGGCAATACGGGGGCGGGCAAGAGCAAGGCCACCCCTGCAAAAGCCGCAAGGGCCAAGGTCGGGCAAAGCCTTGGCAGCGTCTTGCAGCAGCTTCGCGAAGTGCAGGCCGGGTCGCTGATGCCGAAACCCGCTGCAGCGCCCGCGGGGCGGGTCGGGGCAGTCCCGGTGCCCAAGGGCGCGCAGTATCTGCAGCGCACCCACCGCAGCACGGCCGGAACGCGCGGCTACACCCTGTTTCTGCCCAGCCAGCCCGCAAAACCCACCGGACTGATCCTGATGCTGCATGGCTGCAAGCAGTCTTCAGACGACTTTGCCCGCGGCACCCGGATGAATGCGCTGGCCGAAAAGCATGGTCTGGCCATCGTCTATCCCGATCAGACCTCGGCCCACAATGCAGCGGCCTGCTGGAACTGGTTCCAGACCGGCCATCAGGCGCGCGGGGCGGGGGAACCGGCGATCCTGGCCTCGCTCGCGCGCAAGCTGGCCAAGGATTTCGCCCTTGGCCGTGATGCGGTGTTCGTGGCAGGCCTGTCGGCGGGCGGGGCCATGGCGGCAATTCTGGCGGATGTCTATCCCGACGTGTTCTCTGCCGCCGGGGTGCATTCCGGCCTGCCGCGGGGGTCGGCCCGCGATGTGATGTCCGCAATGTCGGCGATGCGCAGCGGCGGGTCCGGCAGCGACAGCCCCGAACTGCCCGATCCGGTCCGGCGCGCGGGGCCGGTGCGGCGGATCGTGTTTCATGGCAGCGCCGACAGCACGGTCCACCCGTCGAATGCCGACGCGATCCTTGCCTCCGCCCTTGGCCCCGGGGCTGTTCCGTCCCGGTCGGTCGGCCGGTCGGTGCAAGGCCGCAGCTACACCCGCAGTGACTATGCCGGGCCCAAAGGCGATATCCTGGCAGAGGTGTGGATGATCGACGGCGCGGGTCATGCCTGGTCGGGCGGACATGCGGCAGGCTCT
Source organism: Rhodobacter sp. (assembly GCA_027487575.1). Classification (GTDB taxonomy): domain Bacteria; phylum Pseudomonadota; class Alphaproteobacteria; order Rhodobacterales; family Rhodobacteraceae; genus JAIYDJ01. Next base: position 51,940 of record JAIYDJ010000032.1, read on the forward strand.
TACACCGACGCCAGCGGCCCGGACGCCTCGGCCCAGATGGTGCGGTTCTTTCTGAACAGACCCGACTGACCCACAGTCACCCGCCTTACGGGGTGACGGCCCCCCGGCCCCAGGCATCGTCCACGATCCGGCGCGCAAGTTCCTCTGCCGGGGCCTGTCCGCCCTGTGGCGGTGCGATGTCCGTCATCGGCACCTTGAGGCGGTACAAGAAGCCGTCTTCAAAGGTCGCTTCGGCTGTGCCGCCCAAGGTTGCAGGCGCGATCTTTAAAAGGAGGGCACTGCCGAAACCGGTGCTCATCGGCCCTGTCGGCCTCGTACCCCCCTGCTCCTGCCAGGTCAGCACAAAGTCACCGGACGGCACGTGCTGTGCCACATCCCATCGCACATCGACGGTGCCTTCGGATTGCGACAGGGTGCCGTGCTTCTGGCAGTTCGTCGCCAATTCATGCAGGACAAGGGAAAGTTGCTGCGCGGCCTGCGGGCTCAACTCGATATCGGGGCCATTCAGACGCAAGCGGTCGCCGAAGGTCAGGATGACCGGTTCAAGCTGACGCGCGACCAGCCTTCCCATGGTGACGGACGTCGCGGCGGTCCCGTCGATCACGGCGGCCGTCGCATTCGACAGGGCATTGAGCCGACCAAGGAATTGCTCGACGAACGATGCGATGTCGGTTGCACTCCGGGCGGTCTGCCTTGCGATCGACGACACGACGGTCAGCAGGTTGCGGCTTCTGTGCACCGCCTCGCGCGACAGGACCGACAGTTTCTGCGTGGCCTCCCTCAATTCCTGCGTGCGTTGTTCTACCTTCGTTTCCAGCGTCCGATGCGCCTCGCGCAGATGGACCAGCGTCTCCTTGTGCGCGGCAACCTCTGCGTGAAGGCGCGCGTTGGCCGATGCAAGATCGTCGGGGCTGGGGATGGCGACAAGATGCGGGACCAGCCGGAACAGGACAATTGCGGTCGAGGCGGAAACCACGCCCGTGGCCAGTTTGAGCATGCCTTCCGCCGCATAGACCGGAATCCACAGGGTCGCCAGCGAGACCAGATGGGTCAGGCCGCACAGCACGATGAAGGCCGCGAACAGGGCCACCAGACCGCGGTATCTGAGTTCGGGCCTGCGCCGCAGAAACAACACCAGCGCGCCTGGTATCGCAAAATAGGACAGCATGATCAGCAGATCCGCAACGACATGCGTCCAGATCAGCCATGGATTCCAGAGCAGGCAATAGCCATGTGGTGCAAAGGACGCGTAATCCAGCAGGTCCTGCATGTGATGTCCCCCAGATCGTCCCATCCAGATCGGACGCTTGCATTGTACTTGACACGATCCTGCTTGCCAACGGCATCGCAGGCGCCGTGCGCGATATCCGCAAATCGGCAGAACAGCGGATCGGGATCAGGTCATCCGGCGTGCCAGGCCCACGCCAACCCGCCGGAAGCGATCCTTTTCCTGCACTCGGGACGCACGCCGGCAGACCCGACCATCGCAGCAGACCCGCAACCTGATGGACAAGGCGATGACATTCGTGTGCCGGAACGCCTCGTGCCCATTTCGCAGGCAGCCGCCCCGCTACGGTCTTGCGGTCACCGCATAGTGCAGGATACCCGCGCCGTCTCCGGATAGGCTTACCCCCAGCCCGTCGCGTCCCGGTTCTGCGGCAAAGGCCAGCAGCCCGACAGGCCGCCCGTTCATCGTGCCGTAGACCAGCGCACCATCAAAGATCAGGTCGAGGGTGATCGACGTGGCAGGGGGGATGCGACCCAGCAGCAGGGTGGGGCGCGTCAGGGGCCGGAAGGGGCCGCCGGCATAGTCTGCGCTGACCGTTCCCGTCCCGGCATCGACCGTCAGGCGGGCGACGGCTGCGCCATTTGCGTCGGTCCGCAAGGCAAAGGCGAGGGTGCCGCCGCGCGGGGTTGCCACCTCGGCCCGCAACCGGGTCGTGCCGCCCATCGGCAGCGGGCCGGCGGGAAGCGTCGTGCCCTCGCTTCGAGTCACCGGAAACGCCCTGTCCAGTGCGGGCGGGAAGCTTTGGCACAAGCTCTCGGGCGCATCGGGGCAGAAGTGCAGCAGCGCCGCCGGGGTCAGGACGTGGACCCACCCCGCCACGGCGCGCGCGGGTTCGTCGCGCAGTTCGTCGGCGACGATGCCGATGGCCACCTGCCCGCCGCGGCCGTCGGGGGCGATGGTCGGCGCGCGGTAGGTGGCCAGGATATCAAGCTGTCGGGGAGTCCGGTCATCGGGCAAGAACCGTGTGCCGTCGAACCCGCCGATCCAGTAAAGCGTGCGCGCCGGGTTGTCGGCGGTGACAGGTGTGGCCATCAGAACCCAGCGGTCGCCCAGCGGGAAAAGCATCGGCAGTTCCCAATACTTGCCCGGAACCTCGACGCCGCCGGTGTCAAAGCGCCCGGCGGGCGCGAACCGCGTCCCGTCGGACGATCGGTAGGCAAAGATGAAGGCCTCGTCTTGTCCCTCCATCCCGGCACCGATCAGCATCAGCCAGCCATCTTCCGTACGCAGAACCCAGGGGTCGCGGAGATCCTGATAGGCGGTCGGCGTTTCAAAGCTGATCGTACTGGACTGGCGCAGGCTGCCGTCGGGCTGCGCCTCGGCAAGGCCGATGCCGGACCACTCGCCGTTGACGCCCGTATAGGCCACGGCGGGCGGTTCGCGACCGGGGATCCAGTTGCCGACCCAGACGCCCCGGCGGTCAAACCCCGTGCCCGGCAGCAGCGCGGGCAGACGGGGCGTCCAGGTGACAAGGTCGTCGCTGACCTGATGACCCCAGACGATCTGCCGCCAATAGGCACCGTTGGGGTTGGCCTGATAATACAAGTGCCAGCGCCCGTCGATCCGGGTAAGCGCATGCGGCTCGTTCGTCCAGCCGGTGGGGCCGATCGGGGCAAGGCGCGGTCGGTCAGGGTCGTTTTCATACCAGGCGGGTGGCGCATCAAGGTCGGGCGGACCGGCCGGAGGCGGGCCGGGCGCAACCGGCCCGGCATCGCGACGGAACGTGACGTCCCGCAGCGCCCCGTTGATCGCGCCCAGCGCATGGGTATCCTGCTGGAACCCGGCATTCAGCGCGCGTCCCACGGCAAAAGCGCCCGCGATCCGGTCGGGCGGAGTGCCCGTAACCGATGCCACCTCGGACCCGTTCACCCGCAGGCGCAGGCGGTCGCCGTTCCAGTCGGCTGCAAGATGCACCCACGCGCCAAGGTCAAGCGGAACCTGCGACGCGGCGCGCAGACCGCCCAGCCGAACCTCGGGTTGCCGCCAGCGGTTGAGGCCCAGGAAAAACCCGCTATCACCCAGATACAGCATCGCCGCCGTGTCTTCCGGAGGGGCCGCCAGCGCAAGCCAGCCGCCCGCCGAAAGCCCCGTGGCAGGTTCGGCCACAACCTCTCGGGTCGCTTCCAGCCAGTTCGAATTGCCGTCGAAGCGGAAGGTCAAAGCATCGTCGGCCTCGGGTGCGCCGTCTGGGCGGACGACGGGGCGCAGCGCATGGGGCGCGGACAAAGCGATATCGCCCAGCGAAAAGCTGTCCGGTCCGGTCCGTTCCAGCACTTGTGCATGTCCGGCGCAGGCAAGGGTCAACACCAGCGCAGCGGCCGCCGCGTCACGGCGCGGCATCGGCATCCGTCTGTGCCACAACAACCGTATCCGCGTCGAAGGACAGACCGAACATCGGCGCAGGTCCGCCCCACATCTCGCGGTCCTCATATTCCGGGCGCTTGTCGAACCCCCACAGGATGTTGAGATAGCTCATCACCTTGCCGTCGGGCAGGACGTAGAACGAATACACCTGCTCGGGGGCCGTCACAGGGTTGGCGGCCACCAGACCGTGCCCGTTGACCGGCTTCAGCAGCCCCTTCAGGTCGCCCGAGGCCGAGCGGAAGCCGTATAGCCCGCGCGGCCCGCGGTGTTGCGGTGAAAAAGTGAAGTCATGCGTCGAGAAGAACAGGTAAAGCCCGTCGTCCCGCGTCACCACATGCGGCCGCTCCAGCTGCGAGTTGACGCCTTCCGACAGCAGGATGGGCGGCTCGAGGACCCAGTCTTCGCCCTCCTTCGTCATCAGGCCGATCACCCCGTTATAGGGGCCCTTCTGCCCGCCTGCATTGGCGGTGAACAGGATATGCTCTGCGCCCGTCCGGGGGTCGCGCCAGTATTCGGGGTCGCGAAAGCCGTAGACCGCCTCTTGTGCAAGGTAGGTTTCATAGGTGTCGTACCAGAAACCGTCCGCCTCGGCCAGGATGCGGTGTTCGCCCACATTGTCGAAGGCGACACCCTGTTCGGTGACCGAAAGGGTCGCTGTCGCAGAGGCAAGGCGCTGCACCGTCGACGGCCGGCCGATGGCCTCGTTGAAGATGGAGACTTGCCGGGGCGGCGGGTCGGTTTCAAGGCTGGGGGCGTCGGGGCTGCCCACGGCGGTGTAGAAGAACGTCACCCGCTGCGTTTCGGGATCGTAAAGGGTGGAACCCGCCCATTGCCGCGTGCCCAGCCCTTCTTCGGCGGTGAACACCGTGCCGCCCGGTCGCCATGCGCCGTCGCGGCTGTACCAGTAGCGGAGTTCCGACAAGGTATAGAAGGCGCGGCCTGTGTCTTCGACCTCTTGCCATTCGGCGCTCAGGCCGATCATCACGACCCAGCCGTCGAACTCGGCAATGCTGCCGTCGGGCAAGCGGATCGGCCAGGCGTCCCAGACATAGGTGCCCTCATCGAAGGGTTCGGGCGGATGGACCATCATGGGAATGGTAAGATGTGCATCCTGCGTGATGCTTTCGACCATCTGCTGGGTCCAGACAGAGGCCATCGCACCTTCGAAGCGGAACGACGGGGGCGTCGCGGGCACAGCTTGTCGCGCTGTTTCGTCGGGGGCGGGGTTCGCCTGCGTGACGTCCTGCGCGAAAGCAGCCGGCGTCAGAAGAGCGGGAAAAAGAAGAGCGCGCACAAGGCGCGCGGGCTTGAATGCGAAGTCGGGATTCATGGCAACTCCTTGCGTCGGCAAATCACTACCCTGCACCAACAGCCAAGGCCGCAAACCGTTCCCAGCCGACGCAAGCGGCCTGCAAAACCCATCAGTGTAAGGCGGTCAGGGTCCGGCACGGCACCTTTCGCAACCGCCCGATGGAGCCCCATCACACCCTTAAAGTGGTATCGTTGCCTTGTGGCAGACCGGTTGCGCCGGTGATCTGGCCAACAAGGGCACAGGCGTTCTTCGGATGCGTCAAGGACGCGCAATTCGGTGCCGGTGCTTGCCACCTTGATCGTGGCAGGCGGGAACGGGGCGGAAATCCGGTGCTTTCAGCGGGAAAGCAGTCGACCGTTCGTTCCGGCTGATCAGACGTTGCGCCCATAGGCGGCCATGAAGATCCTGACGCCGTGGTCAACCCGGCGCGCGATCGTGGCTGGACCGATAGCCATGCCTTCGGTGAACCGGTATTGCAGCGGGACCATGCCAAGCCAAAGCGCGATCAGATCCTCTGCGGCCTGTCTCGGGTCGTCGGTCAGGATTTCGCCACGCGCCACTGCGGCGACCAGAACGTCGCACAGGGCCTGCCACATCCGTTCCGGACCGGCCCGGTAGAAACCCTGCCCCGCATCAGGATGACTGTTCATTTCTGCCCCAAGCATGCGATCCAGCCGCATGACCTCGGGACTCATCAGGAAGGTCATGAACTCTGTCCCGAACAGCATCAGGACGACATCGATACTGCCCGCGGCAACCTGCAATTGCGCAAACGCATCATTCATCCGGCTGCTTTCCTCTGCGACGACGGATTCGAAGATCGCAGCCTTGTCGGTAAAGTTCGCATAGACGGTCATTTTCGACACGCCGGCCGCCTTCGCCACCTGGTCGATCTTCACGTCTGCAAGCCCGTGGTCAAAGAAAAGCTGCCGCGCCGCCTGCAAGATGGCGGCCCGTTTCTCCAGGTCCTTGGGACGGCCACGCGGCCTGTGCTCGACGATCTCCATACTTCCAAGAATCCTTGCAGGTGCAGCGGTCTGTCAACCATTTAGCGACCCAGTCCCATCCGTGCCAGCAGCCGATCCTTGCGGATGAACTGGTGGTACAGCGCCGCAACGACGTGAAGGACGAACAGTTCCTCAAGCACCAGCGCTATCGTGCTGTGCGCCTGAAACGCCGCGTAGGTTTCGAACGCGGGCATCGGCTTTGCCGAACCCTGAAAGATGATCTTCCCCGCGCCGGACGCATTCATCAGCCAGATCCCCGACGCGGTCATCCCAAGGATCGCCACATAGAACAGCCGGTGGACCCAGAGGGACAAGCCCGTTTGCCATGTCGGTTGTCCTGCCGGCGGCAGAGGCTTTCGGTCAGCGGCAAGCCACCAGAGGATGCGCACCACCGTCAACCCCAGAACTGCGAGGCCGATGGGCGCATGCAGACGCAGGATGGCAGCTTTCCGGATCGGGTCGTCGGTTTCCGAAGCCACGATCCCGGCAACGAACATTCCGATGATCAGGATTGCCGAAAGCCAGTGCAGGCAGATGGCAACCGCTCCGTATCTCAGGCTTGTTCTTCTGATACCCATGATGGTCTTCCTGTCCATTGCGGCATGATCTGGAAGTCGACACTTCGTGCCAAAGGCCGGGGGGTCAGATGCCCAGCCTGTCGGCAATCCATTCCATCCCGGACACGACGTTTGACACTGCCGTGTTCGGAATCTGCGAACCAATCTGTCAACCGGCACGCAAAACTGACCCCCTATCGGCACCCAAATTTGACCCCCCTGTGTGGTGCCGAGATCAGGGCCTGAGCCGACGGAACTGATCACAGAGTGGAGGCGGTTCAGGCC
>JAIYDJ010000065.1 GCA_027487575.1 Rhodobacter sp.
AACAACTGGTGCCGCAGGCGGCCTGCGGGCAGGGGTTCGGGGCTGGTGGCGTCAGTCAGGCGGGTGGTCAGCCGTTGCGCAAGGCAGTTCAGGACGGCGGTGATGACCGCCGCCTTGTCGGGGAAGTAGTACAGCAGCATCCGATCGCTGACCCCGGCGGCAGAGGCCAGCGGACGCAGGCTCGCGGCGGCCAATCCGTGGGCCAGCACGAAATCTGCCATCCGTTCGGTCAGCTCGGCGCGGCGGTCATCGGGTGCGGTCACGGTCGCCCTTCGGATTTGGCACGGCGCGCGGGCGCGCCGCAGCCTAGATGCTGAGGCAGATGTATTTCATTTCCAGATAATCCTCCATCCCGTGACGCGACCCTTCGCGCCCCAGACCGGATTGCTTGACGCCGCCGAACGGGGCGACTTCGGTCGAGATGATGCCGGTGTTGACGCCGACGATCCCGTACTCCAGCGCTTCCTGCACGCGGGTGATGCGGCCGATGTCGCGCGAATAGAAATACGAGGCGAGGCCGAAGATCGTGGCATTGGCCTTTTCGACCGCCTCCGCCTCGGTGTCGAACTTGAACAGCGGGGCCAGCGGGCCGAAGGTTTCTTCGTGGGTGATCATCATCTGGTCGGTGACGCCCGTCAGAATGGTGGGTTCGAAGAAAGACCCGCCCAGGGCATGCCGACGCCCGCCCGTCACAAGCGTCGCGCCCTTTGCGGTTGCATCCGCGATGTGTTCCTCGACCTTTTCGACCGCCGCCATGTTGACCAGCGGGCCGAAATCGACCGGGTCCTTCAGGCCGTCGCCAACCCGTGTCTTCGCCAGAGCCGCCGAAAGTTTGGCGGCAAAGGCATCATAGACCCCGGCCTGCACATAGATCCGGTTGGCGCAGACGCAGGTCTGGCCGTTGTTGCGGAATTTCGACAGCATCGCGCCCGCGACGGCGGCATCCAGATCGGCATCGTCGAACACGATGAACGGGGCATTGCCGCCGAGTTCCATCGAGCATTTCATCACCTGATCGGCGGCCTGCCGCAGCAGGATGCGGCCCACTTCGGTGGACCCGGTGAATGTCAGTTTGCGCACGATCGGGTTTTCGCAGAACTCCTTCCCGATGTCGGAAGACCGTTTCGAGGTGACGACCGAAAAGATTCCGCCCGGCAGGCCCGCACGTTCCCCAAGCACGGCCATGGCCAGCGCCGAAAGCGGCGTTTCGGCGGCGGGGCGGGCCACAAAACCACAGCCGGCCGCCAGCGCGGGGGCACATTTGCGGGCGATCATCGCGTTGGGGAAGTTCCACGGCGTGATCGACCCGACGACACCGATCGGCTGCTTGATGACGGTCAGGCGTTTGTCGCGCTGATGACCGGGAATGGTTTCGCCGTAAACGCGCTTGGCCTCTTCGGCAAACCATTCGACATAGGACGCGCCATAGGCGATTTCGCCCTTGGCCTCGGCCAGCGGCTTGCCCATCTCGGCGGTCAGGATCATCGCAAGGTCGTCCTGATTGGCCATCATCAGGTCGAACCATCTGCGCAAGATGATGCTGCGCTCTTTCCCGGTGCGGGCGGCCCATTCCTTTTGCGCCACATGGGCGGCGTCAATCGCGCGGGCGGCCTCGGCGCGCGACAGGTTCGGCACAAGCGCGATCACATCGCCACGCGCCGGGTTGGTGACCGGGAAGGTGTCGCCATCTGCGGCGTCGATCCACTCTCCGGCCACATAGGCGCGGGTTGCCAGAAGGGTGGGGTCCTTCAGCAAGGATGCGAGGTCGGTGACGGTATCGAGCATGGAAGCCTCCCCTTTTCGGTTAAGTCATGCAAAGCATGGGGTGCCGGGAATGTCCAGTTCCGGGGTTGGGGAATTTGATCAAATGATGGATGCGGATCGGGCCTATGCCAACGGGGCCTTCATTCCGGGGGCGGATGCCATTGCGGCCCGCTGGCCGGTGGAGGCTGCGGCCTATCGGGCGGCGCTGGGGACACGGGCGCTGCTGGATCAGCCTTACGGGCCGGGTGAGCGGCAGAAGTTTGACCTGTTCCTGCCCCCGGGTACGGCGGCGGGGCTGTTGGTGTTCCTGCACGGCGGCTACTGGATGGCGCGAAACCGGGGCGACTGGTCGCATCTTGCGGCGGGGGCCAATGCGCGCGGCTGGGCGGTGGCGATGCCATCCTACACGCTGGCCCCGGAAGCGCGGATTGCCGTAATGACAAGCGAGGCTGCTGCGGCGGTGCTGGCGGCCAGCGCCATGGTGCCGGGCCCCGTGGTGGTGGCGGGCCATTCGGCGGGGGGGCATCTGGCCGCCAGGCTCGCCTGCGATGACCAGACGGTGCCGGTCCTGCGGGTGGTTCCGATCTCGCCGGTGGCGGAACTGGAGCCGCTGTTGGTCACAGAGATGAACGCGACCCTGCGGCTGGACGCCGACGAGGTCGCGTCGGAAAGTCCGGCGCGGCTGGCGCGCCGCGCCGATGTGGCGGCGCATGTCTGGGTTGGCGGGCAGGAGAGGCCCGCCTTCCTGTGGCAGGCGCGCACCCTTTCGGAGGAATGGAATTGCCCCTGGACCGTTGCACCGGGGCGGCACCACTTCGATGTGATCGACGATCTGGCGCTGCCGGAATCGGCCTTGATGGCGGCCTGTCTGGAGGGGCTTTAAGGGGTCGTCTCGGGGGCGTGCTTCAGGACGCCGTATGCATCCGGTCGATGTAGGCGCGCATTTCCTCGGCCTCGTGCCGGGCGTCGCGCAGGCCTTCCATCGCGGCGCGCAATTCCGCTTCGGTCTGGGCGATCTGGTTCAGAAGCTCGGACTCGCGGGTTTCCAGATAGACGATCGCCTGATCGCGCATTTCCTCGGCATCGTGCAGCGATTGGGCCAACTGGTCCATCTCGGCCATGTCGCCGCCGGGAACACGGGTGAACCGGTGCAAAAGCCAATAAGTGAACCAGCCCATGGCAAAGGCCAGAAGCAGGATGATCGCCGTGGCGATGATGAATTCTGTGCGGTTCATTCTGGTGACTTCAATGCGTCTCCGGGAACCGGTCGTCAAGGCGATTGACGTGCGCAGGTCACCCGTTCCGATCAGGGCGGGGCTGCGGGCGGATCGTGGGTTCGGTGGGGGCCAGCGACGGGCTGTTGTCGGCCGAAAAATCGGGCGTGTTTGCCAGGGGCTGGGGCAGTTGTGCCGCTTGCGGCAGGGTGCCGGGGTCGGCGCCGCCGGCGTCGGGATCGGCGTTCGCACGGGCCAGCGGACGCACGGGGGCAGAGGTGCCGGTCTGCGTCTGCAAACCGGGTTCCGACCCGATCAACGAAATCACGATCCGCCGGTTCGCCTCGCGCCCGACTTCTTCGGCGTTGTCGGCTATCGGGCGGGTTTCTCCATAGCCCACGGCGCGCATCGCGGACACGTCGACCTGCCGCCCCTGCAGCGCCAGCAGAACCGCCTCGGCCCGCGCCTGGCTGAGCGCGCGGTTGCCTTCGTCGGACCCTTGCGAATCGGTATGACCCGCAACCTCCATAGGCATCGCGCCGCAATCGGTCAGCGCCTTGGCCAGCGCGTCCATCAGACCCTTGGCGCTGCTGTCGATTTCGGCAGAGCCTGGTTCGAATGTTATCTTCCCGGCCGACAGAACGGCGGCGACCTGCCCGGCACATTCCTCCGGCGTGGGCAGCGCGGCCAGCGGGTCAAGCTCTTCAAGGTAGGTGACGTTGACCTTGAACGTCTGCCCTTGGCCAAGCTGGCCCGACAGGATCTGCGCGACCCGGGCGCGGACGGATTGCGATCCGGTCAGGCCGGTCACCTCGACCGTATCGGCACGCACCAGAACCTGTCCGCTGTCGAGTTCGGCCAGCGCCTCCAGCCCCGCAAGAACGCGCAGGGGCCATCCGTCGGGCAGTTCGGGGTCAAGCCGGGTGGCAAGATACACCTGCGACACGCCGAAACGCGCCTTTGCAAAACTGTCGACCGCCGCCTGCAGCCGGTCATCGGTCAAACGGCCGCGCAGTTCGACCCGGCCGGTTTCGGGGGCAAGGGTGGCGGTGAATTCGGCGGGGCCCGCCGGGGCGGCATTGGTCTTCTTGGCAAGCGTGGCGTCGAGGGAAAACAGGTCAGGCAGCGCGTTGCGAAGTTCGCCGACCACCCGGTCGAAGCTGGCCTGACTGACCACCTCTCCGGCAAGCAGGGTCACATCGGCATCGGAAAAGGTGATCGTCGCATCGCCAAGTTCGGCCACCGCCCTGATTCCCGCCTCGGCGGCGATGGCCCAGCTTGGGGTCGGCACACCCAGGCCGATGGTGCAGGTCGGTCGTCCGACGACCCCCGCAGCGGCACCGGCCGCCAGAATTCGGGCCTGCGCCTCTTCGCTGTCGGCCGCGCAGGCATCGAATCGCGACCCCTGCGCATCCATCACAAAGCGCAAGGTAAAGGGGGTCAGCACCGGGCGGGGCGCCGAGATTGTGATGGACACAGCCAGATCGCGCGGGCGCAGGCGGGCCAGATCGGCCTCCAACGTGCGCTTTTCCTCGACGCTGGTGGCGATGGCCGTGATCGTCACCTCGTCCGCCGCGACCGAAATCTTGGACCGGGGCAGCAGTTCCAGCGCGGCCAGGCCAAAACTGAACGCGGCCTGCCAGCCTTCGGGGGCCGGATAGGCGGCGGTTTCCAACATGTCCGCCAGTCCGCTGTCGGTCTGCAGGGCCTGCGCCTCGGCCATCAGGACGGCTTCGGCCTCGCCTTCGGGCAACAAGCCGATCAACTGGATGCCGTCGTCATTGCGCAGCATTTCCACCGAGAATCGCGGCGCTTCGATGGGGCGGGCCGGCGTCACTTCCAGCGCGTCGACCAGCCGGGTGGATTCGACGACCGATGCGGCCAGATTGATGGCGCGAAAGCGGGCGGCCTCGTTCGGCGCAGTGCCGTTCAGGGTGACGCTAAGCCCGTCGGTGCTGACCTCGGCCCAGGTATAGCCTTCTGTCATCAGGATCGACGTGATGGCCGCATCGGTGCGCCGTTCGATTGCAATGGACGCGCCAAGCGCAATCAGCGCCGACAGCCCCGCCGCGATCACGAAGGCCGCCACCGCGAGCAGGGATTGAGATTTCAGGACGCGGGACAAGGCCTAACCTCGGTTGGTTCGGGCCCATCGCCCCACAGGCTGCATAGGACGCGCCGGGGCGGGGTTCAATCAGAGGCTGGCCGCGATGGCGAGAAACAGCGCAGCGATCAGCCCCGCGTCGCGGTTGGACCGGAAGATGACGATGCAGGATTTGGGGTCGTCGATGTTCAGCCGCGCCAGTTGCCAGGTCATGTGCCAGCCGAACGCCCAGACCCCGATCAGCGCCAGACCCAGCGCCGCACCGCTGCCGGATGCCAGGGCAGTGATCACGGCGGCGGACATCAGCGTGACGGTGGCGATCAGGAACCCCAGCAACCAGCGGCGGCTTTGGGTGCCGAACAGCCGCGCGGTGGATTTGACGCCGATCAGCGCGTCATCCTCGGTGTCCTGATGGGCATAGATCGTGTCGTAGAAGAGCGTCCAGGTGATGCCCGACGCATAAAGCAGAACGGCGGGCAGGCTTAAGGTTCCTGCATGGGCCGCATAGGCCAGCAGTGCGCCCCAGTTGAAGGCAAGACCCAGAAACGCCTGCGGCCACCATGTGAACCGCTTGGCGAATGGATAGATGCAGACCAGCGCCAGCGAGGCGATCCCCAGCCCGATGGCCAGCGCGTTGAAGCTGAACAGGATCAGCGCCGCGATCAGCGCCTGCGCCACCATCCAGATCATGGCCTGCCGCACCGTGACCTGACCCGACGGCAGCGGACGGGACCGGGTGCGCGCCACGGAAGCGTCGATGTGGCGGTCGGTGATGTCGTTCCAGGTGCAGCCTGCGCCGCGCATCAGGAAAGCCCCCACCGCGCAACCGGCGGCCAGCCACAGGTCGAACGTGCGGTAACCGTCCTGCGCAGCGGCAAGGCTGATGCCCCACAGGCAGGGTATCAGCAAAAGCCAGGTGCCGATCGGCCGGTCGGCGCGCGACAGCCTCAGGTAGGGGCGGGTGGCGGGGGGGGCGAACAGGTCAACCCAGTTGCCCGGCGGCGCGTCGGAAACCGGGGCGTCTGTCGGGGCGGCCTCTGGCATTCGGGGCAGCTCTTGCATAGGGTCGCGTCCATGTCAGAGGCAAAGATCAGGCTCTATGTAGATCAGGCGCTGTCGGCGGGGCAACCCGTTGCGGTCGGGGCCGATCAAGCCAATTACCTGTTCAACGTCATGCGCCTGGCGGTGGGCGGGCAGGTCGTGCTGTTCAACGGGCGCGACAGCGAATGGCGCGCGGTCGTGACGCAGGCCGGGAAACGGGCCGGTGTCCTGATCTGTGTCGAGGCGCTGCGACCGCTGGTGCTGCCCTGCGACCTGTGGCTGGTCTTTGCGCCGATCCGCAAGGTGCGGACCGATTTCATCGTGGAAAAGGCGGTGGAACTGGGCGTGTCGCGCATCGTGCCGGTGCAGACCCGGCACACCAACGCCGAACGCATCCGCCAGGACCGCTTGCAGGCCCATGCGGTCGAAGCGGCGGAACAGTGCGGAGCCACCTTTGTGCCCGAGGTGGCCGATCTGGTCGGTCTGGACCGGTTGCTGGCGGACTGGCCTGCGGGGCGTCATCTGATGTGGTGCGACGAGGCGATGGCCGGGCCCGCTGCTCCATTGGCCGGACCACAGGGGCCATGGGCCATCCTGATCGGGCCGGAGGGCGGTTTTTCGACCGACGAACAGGCGCGGTTGCGGGGGATGCCGGGGGTCCAGCCCGTCAGCCTTGGCCCGCGCATCCTGCGCGCCGACACGGCCGCCGTGGCGGCACTGGTGCTGTGGCAGGCGGCCCTTGGGGATTGGCGGTGAGAGCGGCCACGGATGACGACCGCGCGGCGGTGCTGGCGCATTTGCGGGCGCACGAAGCGACGTCGATGTTTGCGCTGGTCAATCTGGCGGGGCGCGGCGTTGCGATGCGGGTCTGGGTGGCCCCGGGCGGCATGGTCGGGGTGACGGACGAGGGGATGGTTTTGCCGCAATGGCCGGGCGGGGATTGGACGGCGGCGGCGCAGGCCTTGGCGGGGGTCAGGGTGACGGGGCTTCTGGGCCCCGCGGATCAGGTCGGGCCGTTGCGGGGGGCGCTGGGGCTGGGGGAGGCGCGGGTGCGCCATGCTGGCGAAGAACCGGGCTACCGGCTGATGCTGGGTGATCTGCGGCTACCGGACTGTGCGGGGTGGATGCTGGAGCCGGTGACAGAGGCCGTGGCAGGCACGGTGCGCGGCTGGCGGGCGGACTACGAGCGGGAGTTGTTCGCCATGCCCCCTGCCGAGGCCGCCGGGAAGGCAGAACGGGATGTGCGGCGCTGGCAGGTGGCGGACAGCCACCGGGTGCTGTGGCAGGGCGGTGTGCCGGTCGCCCTGACCGGGTTCAACGCGGTGCTGCCCGATGTGGTGCAGGTGGGCGCGGTCTATGTGCCGCCCGCCTTGCGCGGGCGGGGGCATGCGCGGCGGGCGGTCGGCCTGCATCTGGCGCAGGCGCGCAGCGCAGGGGTGCAGCGGGCGGTTTTGTTCGCGGCGTCCGATCCAGCGGCGCGGGCCTATGAGGCGCTGGGCTTTCGCGCAGCCGGGCGCATGGGGCTGGTGCTGTTCGAAGCGCCGCAGGTGGTGGCATGAGCTGGCTGCGCCCCGAGGTCGTTTCGGCGCTGCACCGGGGTCGCGAGGTGATCGCGGGGGGCGCCACCGTTGCACTGGGCCTGTGGCTTGCGGCGCACGGCGGTTGGCTTCTGGTGCCGGCCGGGTTGTGCCTGGCCGCGCTGGGCCTTTGGTTTGCGGTGATGGCATGGCGGCGGATGCGGTTCGATCAGGGTCCGGACGGGCCGGGTGTGGTAGAGATCAACGAAGGGCAGGTCGGCTATCTGGGGCCGGGGGCGGGCGGGTTCGTCAGTCTGGCCGATCTGGTCGAGTTGCGGCTGCTGACCTTGCGCGGGCGGCGGGTGTGGCGGCTGAAGCAGGCGGATGGGCAGGCGCTGCTGATTCCGGTCGATGCGGCCGGGGCGGACCGGCTGTTCGATGCCTTTGCCAGCTTGCCCGGCATGGACAGTAGCGCGCTGGTGGCGGCGTTGCAGTCGGCCCCGCCCCAAGGCGGGCGGGCGCTGTCGCTGGCGGCCGAAACCCGGCTGATCTGGGCGCGCGGCGGGCGGGGGATGACCGTGTCGTGACCGGCGCGCCGGTGAGGGTCACGCCGGATTGGTCGCGTGTGACCGTTTCGTGAAGCGAAACGCCCGCTCTTGACACAGCCGTTGCGGCGGGACACCAGAGGACGGCTGAAATAACATCTGAACGGAGCCCCGCGCATGTCCATTCCCCAGTCCGGCGGCGGCCCGATCGAGAGCTTTGACCAGCTCGCGGCGATGCTCGAATCCGGCTGCAAACCGGCGCAGGACTGGCGCATTGGCACCGAACACGAGAAGTTCGGCTGGCTGACCGACAGCCGCACGCCCCTGCCCTATGCCGGGGACCGTTCGATTTCCGCCCTGTTCGCCGGACTGGAATCAAGGTTCGGCTGGACCCCGGTGCGCGAAGGCCAGAACGTCATCGGGATGCAGCGCGGGCAGGCGAACATCAGCCTCGAACCGGGCGGGCAGTTCGAATTGTCGGGCGCAGCCGTGGAAAACCTGCACCAGACGGCGGAAGAACTGCAGACCCATCTGGACGAGGTGAAGGCGCTGGCGGACCCGCTCGGCATCCGGTTCATGGGGATCGGGGCTGCGCCCGAATGGTCGTCGGCCGACATGCCGGTGATGCCGAAAGGGCGCTACCGGCTGATGACCGACTACATGGGCCGGGTCGGCACGCATGGCACCCAGATGATGTACCGCACCTGCACCGTGCAGGTGAACCTCGACTACGGGTCCGAGGCGGACATGGTGAAAAAGCTGCGCGTCGCGCTGGCGCTGCAACCCGTGGCCACGGCGCTGTTCGCCTCCAGCCCGTTCTTCGACGGCGGGTTGAATGGGCACAAAAGCTGGCGGTCGCGCATCTGGCGGGGGCTGGACAATTCGCGGACCGGCATGCTGCCCTTCGCCTTTGATGGCGACTTTGGGTTTCAGGCCTATGTCGACTGGGTTCTGGATGTTCCGATGTACTTCGTCTACCGCGATGGCGCCTACATCAACGCCTTGGGCCAGTCCTTCCGCGATTTCCTGAAGGGGGAACTCCCCGCGCTGCCCGGTGAAAAGCCCACGCTGGCCGATTGGGCGGACCACATGACCACCGTGTTCCCCGAAGCGCGGGTCAAGAAGTACATCGAGATGCGCGGTGCCGATTGCGGCGATCAGGCGCATATCAATGCGCTGCCTGCGTTCTGGGTCGGCTTGATGTACGATCAGGGCGCGCTGGATGCCGCGTGGGATCTGGTCAAGGGGCTGGACGTTGAAACCCGCGAGGGGCTGCGGGTGGCGGCATCGGTCGACGCGTTGCAGGCCGAGGCTGGCGGCGTGAAGATCGCCGATCTGGCGCAGGCGGCGGTGGGATTGTCGCAGGCCGGGCTGGCGGCGCGGGGATTGGGCGAAGAGATGTATCTTGCCCCGCTGGTCGGCAGCCTTGCCGCCGGACAGGTGCAGGCCGACCGCTGGCTGTCGCTGTATCACGGCGACTGGGGCGGTCGGCTGGACCCGGTCTACGAGGCGTCGAGCCTGTAGGGGGCGCTTGTCGGACGCGGTGGCGCGCTGCTCTGACGTTCGCGGGGGTTTCACACCCCCGCACCCCCGTGGGATACTTTTGCAGAGAAGAAAAGGGGCAGTCAGGCCGCTGCAGGTGTGGCTTTGGCGGATTGCACCACGGACCGCAGAAGCGTGACGGCATGGGTGAAGCCGAGGCCGAGGATCAGGCTGGCAAGGCCCATCGCGAACAGCACCATCGCCGGGTTCGGGCCGAAAAGCGGCAGGGTGGCGATCACCAGCACCGCGCCGCCGCCGATGGCGGTGAACCCGGTGGTGATGGTAACACCCCCGGCACGGGCGGCGCGGCCGGTTTCGGGGCAGTCGGACAGGGATTTCGCGATGGCCATGATCATCACGGCAAGGGCGGCGAGGATCGACAGGCTTACGATCAGGTAGGTGGCAAGAGTCATCTGGTGTCCTTTCAGGGGTCAGGTGGGGTTGGAACGGGTGAAGCGGGCGTAGAGGTATCCGAAGGTGCCCGCCCAGATGGGGGCAAAAGCGGTGCCCCAGATCAGGATTAGAGCGAGTGGTTCCAGATCGACGGTACCTTTGGTGATCGATGATGTGAGAATGCACACGAGCAAGAAAATCAGCATGTTTGTGATCAGGCCCGCGCACGCATATGTGTCGAACGCTGGCGGGTAGCGTCCAACCATCCAAAGGAGCACTGGGGTCCCGGCGATCAGATAGACCGGGCCGCCGAAAATCAGCGCCGCGATCGGGATCAGAAAGACGCCGCCGACGAGCGTCACCAACAGAGGTGCTCCGATCAGCGCAACGGTGAAGGCGATGGGAGAGAAGGGCGGGACTATTCTTGGAAGTTCTGTCGTTTCTGTCATTTGTGAAACTCCTGCGCAAATTTTTTGGCGGGTCAGCCCTTTGGCAAGAACCGGGCGATCCGCGCGCCCAGTTTCATCACCATCATCTGCACCCCGCGCGACAGGCCCGAGACATCGCGATACCAGTCGTCGAACATCTGCATCACCTCCAGCGTTTCCTTCATCCGGGCCTGCACATGCGCAGGCGTGTCGTCAGATTCCGCCGCCTGTGCCACCTCGCGCAGGGCGGCGATGGTGGGGACGAATTCCCGTTCGCGCCGACCTTCGACCACGACCTTGGCCAGATCGAACATGTCCTGAACGGACGTGAACACGTCGCGGCGTTCGCCGAGCGCGCGGCTGGCCTTGACCAGTTTCCAGCCCTGCAGTTCCTTCAACCCCGTCGAGACGTTTGACCGTGCAAGGCCCAGCGTTTCGGCAATTTCCTCGGCATCCAGCGGTGTCGGCGCGATGTGCAGCAGAGCGTGGATTTGCGCCACCGACCGGTTGACGCCCCATTTCGCGCCCATTTCCCCCCAGTGGAGGATGAAGCCTTGCATGGCGGGGGTGAGGTGCATGGGAATCACTCAGTAATTTCTGAATGGACAGAAATAACAGAATAATCAGGAATGGAAAGCATCAATCGTCACGCCCAGTACGAAGGCGCGCACCTTGGCTTCGGGCATCTCGCAGGGTTTCAGCACATCACCGGATGCCAGCAGATACAGGTTCAGGCTGATGAAATCAGGTCCTGACAGGTCATGCGCGTACAGCTTGAGGCTGCGCCCGCCGGTGTGGGTCGATCTGGTGATGCCGTACCTGCGGCCAAGGTAGTGACCCTCGCTGTATCCGTCGGGAATGCCGGCAAGCGCCTTGCGGAACGGATCGCTCAGGATTTCGCGCCGATGCGGGGTTCGGTCCCGGCCTTGATCCGCGCAATGTTGGGGGCATGTTTCACATAGATCAGCACGGTCAGGACCATGACCAGAAACAGCATCAGCCCCTGATCGAACACCAGCAGCCAAAGCGTGGCCGAGGCGGCTGCGGCCAGGGCGGACAATGACGAGATGCGGGTGATGGCGGCGGTTCCGGCCCAGACCGCGCAGCAGGCCAGACCGACCGGCGGCGACAGCGCGATCAGCACGCCGAGGAAGGTGGCAACGCCTTTGCCACCCCGGAACCCCAGCCAGACCGGAAAGAGATGCCCGAGGAAGGCGGCAAGACCTGCAAGCTGGGCCGCATCTTCGCCCACCAACGCGCGGGCGGCCAGCACGGCAACGGCCCCCTTGGCCGCATCCAGCAGCAGGGTTGCCGCCGCCGCGCGCTTGTTGCCGGTGCGCAGGACATTGGTCGCGCCGATGTTGCCCGACCCGATGCGGCGCAGATCGCCCAGACCCAGCGCGCGGGTGATCAGGATGCCGAACGGGACGGCGCCCAGCAGGTAGGCGAGGATGGCCACGATGGCCATGGTCGTGGTCGGAGTGATCAGGTCTGGCATTCAGGACTCTGCATAGACCCGGGTGCCGGCCACCCAGGTTCCCAGCACTTTACCCTCCATCCGCTGTCCGTCAAAGGGCGTGTTCTTCGATTTCGAGTGCAGTTTGAACCGGTCGAGCAGGAACGGCGCGTCGGGGTCGAAGAGGATCAGGTCGGCAGGGGCACCCACGGCGAGGCGGCCCTGCGGCAGGTTCAGCCGTTTGGCCGGGTTCAGCGACAGAGCGCGGAACAGGGTGGGCAAGTCGAGATGTCCCGCGTGATACAGGCGCATCGCGGCGGGCAGCAGGGTCTGCAGGCCGACGGCCCCGCTGGCAGCCTCTTCGAACGGTAGGCGTTTGGATTCCTCGTCGGCAGGCGTGTGATAGCTGCTGATCGTGTCGATCAGGCCATCGGCCACGGCCTGCACCATGGCGAGGCGGTCGTCTTCCGACCGCAGGGGCGGGGTCAGTTTGAAGAAGGTGCGGTAGTCGCCGACATCAAGCTCGTTCAGCGTCAGGTGGTGGATGCTGGTACCTGCGGTGACGTCGAGGCCGTTGGCCTTGGCGCGTTGCAGGGCGGGCAGGGTGCGGGCGCATGTGATCTGGTCGGCGTGGTATTTCACGCCCGTCATCTCGACCAGCGCCATGTCGCGGTCGAACGCCATGCGTTCGGCCATCGGGCTGACGGCAGGGATGCCGCGCAGGGAGGCGAACTTGGAGGTGGTAGCCGAGGCTCCTGCGGACAGGCCGGGGTCCTGCGGGTGGGCGATGATCAGGGCGTTCAGGCTGCGGGCATAGGTCATGCAGCGCGACAGGGTCTTGGTGTTCTGCGTGACATGGTCGCCATCGGTGAAGGCGATGGCGCCTGCGTCGAGCAGAAAGCCGATTTCGACCATTTGCTGGCCTTGGCGGCCTTTGGTCAGCGCGGCCATGTGGTGCATTCGGACGGGCGACGCCTCGCGCGCGCGGCGGGTGACGAATTCGAGGAGTTCGGGCGAGTCTATGGCCGGGTTGGTGTCGGGTCGCGCGATGATGGTCGTGATGCCGCCCGCCGCCGCCGCCAGACCGGCAGAGCGGAAGGATTCCTTGTGCCTCTCCCCCGGTTCGCCGATCTGCACGCCAAGATCGACGATGCCGGGGGCGAGGGGGAGGCTCTGGCAGTCGAATATCTGCGCGCCTGCGGGGGCGGGGGCGTTGATCGCGTGGATCAGGCCGTTCTCGACGGTGAGGGAACCGGGGGAATCGGTCAGGGTTTCGGGGTCTATCAGGCGGGCGTTGGTGAAGTGAATCATCTGGCCTCGCGAAGGGATGCAGGTGGGGTCATACGGGCGTCATCCGGCGAGCCAGACAAACCAGCCGACGAACGCGAAAAGCGCGACCAGAACGGCGGTGGCGACCATGCCGGAAATGCGGGCGTCGGACATCGGGCGCTTGGGTTTGCGGTTCGGGTCGCTCACACTATCACCTCCGAAGCCTTCGCCCCGCGTTCGGCCTTCAGGTTCCGCGCCAGCAGGTCCATGCAGGCCATGCGGACTGCGACGCCCATTTCGACTTGTTCCTGAATGACGCTGCGGTTAATGTCATCGGCCAGCGTGCCGTCAATCTCGACCCCGCGGTTCATCGGGCCGGGGTGCATCACGATGGCGTCGGGTTTTGCGTGGGCGAGTTTCTCGGCATCCAGACCATAGCGGTGGTAGTATTCGCGCTCGGAGGGGATGAAGGCACCGTCCATCCGTTCCTTTTGAAGGCGCAGCATCATCACCACGTCGCAGCCTTCCAGCCCCTTCGCCATGTCGTCGAACACCTCGCAGCCGAATTCGTTGACGCCGTTGGGCATCAGGGTTGGTGGGGCGATCAGGCGGATGCGGTTTTCCATCTTGCCGAGCAGGATCAGGTTGCTGCGCGCCACGCGGGAATGCGCGATGTCGCCGCAGATCGCCACGGTCAGCCGCTGAATCCGGCCCTTGGCGCGGCGGATCGTCAGGGCGTCGAGCAGGGCTTGCGTGGGGTGTTCATGGCGGCCGTCGCCTGCGTTCAGAACGGCGCAATTCACTTTTTCGGCCAGCAGGTTGACCGCGCCGGACGACGGATGCCGGACCACCAGCAGGTCGGGGTGCATGGCGTTCAGCGTCATCGCGGTGTCGAGCAGGGTTTCGCCTTTCTTCACCGAGGACTGCGAGACGCCCATGTTCATCACGTCTGCCCCCAGCCGTTTGCCGGCGAGTTCAAAGCTGGCCAGTGTCCGCGTCGACGCCTCGAAAAACATGTTGATCTGCGTCATGCCGCGCAGGGCGTCCGACTGCTTCATCGTGCGGCGGTTCAGGTCGACATAGCGGTCGGCCAGATCGAGGACGGTGACGATGTCCTGCGGCGACAGATGTTCGATGCCGAGAAGGTGGCGGGCGCGGAAAGTCATGGCGGGCTCCTGCCGGGGGGTGGAGGGGTTATGGCAAATGTGGGGGGGTGGGGCAAGCGTCGGAACCGGGGGGTTTCACACCCCCCGGACCCCCCGTGGGATATTTGGGGACAGAAAATGATCAGGTCGGCAGAAGGGCGGCGGCGGTGGAGGCGCAGATCGGGGTGCATTGGCTGCAGGTCGGGGAATGAAGGAAGCGACGGGCGCGAAGGCAGGTGTGAGCCATGGCCGTGCCGCGCGTCGGGCACGGTGGGGGGCAAGCGGGGGATTGTGGCGGGGGGGCAGGGGGCCTAGCGTCGGGGCATGGGAATCGGCACGGACATTCTGGGGGACTGGCAGGCGTCTCTCGCGGCGTTGAGCTGGCAGGTCGACCTTGGCGTGACCGAGGTGATGGGGGATGCGCCCGTCAACCGCTATGATGTGGCGGGGAAGACGCCCCCCGTTGCAGTGCCGCAGCCCGCGCCTGCCGCCGTGCGCGCAGTGGCGGAGCTTGCGGGCGATGCTGTGGCAGAGGCGACGGCTGCGGCGGCGCGGGCGGGTTCATTGGCGGCGCTGCGGGCGGCGCTGGCGGCCTATGAACACTGCGAGATCAAGCGCGGCGCGCGCAATCTGGTCTTCGCCGACGGGCTGGCCGGGGCGCGGGTTCTGGTGCTGGGTGAGGCGCCCGGCGTCGAGGAGGACAAGGAGGGGCGGCCCTTCGTGGGGCCGGCGGGGCGGCTGCTGGACCGGATGTTCGCGGCCATCGGACTGTCGCGCGGTGCGGCCGATCCCGCACGTGCGCTGTACATCACCAATGTGATGCCCTGGCGACCGCCGCAGAACCGCGACCCCGATGCGCAGGAAATCGCGATGATGCGGCCCTTCGTCGAACGGCATATCGCGCTGGCCGACCCGGAAATTATCGTGGTCATGGGCAATACTCCCTGTGCGGCCCTGCTGGGAGTTCGGGGGATCACCAAACTGCGCGGGGTCTGGGCCGAGGCGTCGGGGCGTCCTGTGCTGCCGATGTTCCACCCGGCCTATCTGCTGCGGCAGCCCGGTTTCAAGCGCGAAGCCTGGGCCGATCTTCTGAGGCTGCAGGCGAGGTTGCGCGGATGAGCGTGGATGCGGCAGTTCTGGTGGCCTTCATTCCGGCGGCGCTGGCGCTTAACCTCACGCCGGGTGCGGACATGATGTTCTGCCTGGGTCAGGGGTTGCGGGCCGGGCCGCAGGCAGCGTTGGCGGCGGCGGCGGGTGTTTCGGCCGGAGGAATGGTTCATGTGGCGGTCGCGGGGCTGGGGCTGGGTGCGGCGGTTGCGGCAGCCCCGTGGCTGTTCGAGGTGATCCGCTGGGTCGGAGTTGCCTATCTGCTGTGGCTGGCCGTGGCGACGCTTCGGGCGGGCCCCGCGCGGCCCGATCTGCCGGCGGTGCGGACGGGGCGTGCGTTCTGGCAGGGGGCGATGGTCAACCTGACCAATCCCAAGGTGATCCTGTTCGTGCTGGCCTTCGTGCCGCAGTTCGTGAACCCGGATCGGCCGGTGCTGCCGCAGTTCCTGATCTTCGGGGCGGTGCTGGGCGTGGGCGGGTTCGCGGTCAACGGGCTGGTGGGCGGGTTTGCAGGCGGCGCCGGGCAGCGGTTGATGCGGTCGGCGGGCTTTGCCCGCTGGCTGGGGCGGATCTCCGCCGGGGTGTTCGTGGCGCTGGCGGCACGGCTGGCGCTGGCGCCAAGGGGGTAGGGCATGGGCATCGACGAAAGCCGGGACTTCATCGCCGTCAGGATTGCGGTGCTGACGGTGTCGGACACGCGGACGGCCGCCGAGGACCGGTCGGGCGACACGCTGGTGGAGCGGCTGACCGGGGCGGGGCATCTTCTGGCGGCGCGGGCGATCGTGCGCGACGAGCGGACGGTGATCGCGGCGCGGTTGCGCGACTGGATCGCCGATCCGGCGGTCGATGTGATCCTGACCACCGGGGGAACCGGATTGACCGGGCGGGACGTGACCGTCGAGGCGCACCGGGATGTCTACGAGAAAGAGATCGAGGCGTTCGGAACGGTGTTCACCCATGTCTCGATGGCCAAGATCGGCACGTCGGCGGTGCAAAGCCGGGCCTGTGGCGGTGTAGCGGGTGGGACCTATCTGTTTGCGCTGCCGGGGTCCCCGGGGGCGTGCCGCGATGCCTGGGACGAAATCCTGCGCTGGCAACTGGATTACCGGCACCGGCCCTGCAATTTCGTCGAGATCATGCCCCGGCTGGAAGAACACAAGCGGCGGAAGTGACCCTGAAAAGAGGGGCGGGCTTGGGGGGCATCGAGCCCCCGCGCGCCCGCGTTGCCACCCGGATCTGCAAGGTTCGCGCGGCGGTCAGGGGGCGGGACAGCCCACAACCTCCACCGCGCCGGTCTCACCCACCACGGTGACGCGCAGGGTGGAGCGGTCGAGTGCAAAGGGCGCACCATGCGGTGGCACCAGATCGGTTACCGCCGTCAGCGTGGCGCCAATACGGGACGTGTCGGATTGCGAGACCCAGATCGCGCCGTCGGCCGGTTCGATCACCACCGCTTCGGCGGGGCCGAGGCGCGGCATGGTGATGCGGGTCGTCATGGCAAGGCCGTCGTCGATCAGCTCCACCGCACAGCGGATGTCAGTCAGCCCGGCGTCTGACGCGCGGACAGGGCCATCCGACAGGGCGGCGCGGATCGCGGGGTCGGACTGGCCCTGTGGCGGCAGAAGGGCTGCCAGATCAAGGTGGGCAGGCAGGCAGATGTCGCGGCACACGCCGAGATCGACGTAAAGCTCGAGTTGGATCGGCTGACCGGGGCGCTGTGGCGTGACCTCGATCGGCAGGACCAGACGGTCGTGATATCCGATGGTCTGCACGCCGTTGACCTCGAACACCACGGGGCTGGGCCAATGCAGACGCACCGAACGCACGTTGGTGGAGCCTTCGAAATCGAGCATCGGCGGAATGCCGGCCTCGCCCGGACTGCGCCAGTAGGTTTTCCATCCGGGGGCCAGCGTCAGCGACAGCGCTGCCATGTGGCTGCCATCGGCCGCACGCCACCCGGTCAGCAATTCCGCCCGAAGCACATCGGCCTGGGTGAACGCGGCGGCGGGGGAAGCAAGCAGGGCGATGAAAGCGAAAATCCGATGCATGCCCCGACCATAGGCATTCGGCCGCCGGAGGGAAATCACGTATAGGCGAGAGATGTGTGAGGATGACGCGATTTCGTCGCAGGGGCTTGAGGCGCGGCGCGGCTGGGGCCATCCTGACACCGGGAAAACTCGATGGGCACAGAAGGCGATTCGATGGACCTTGGCGGCAAACTGCTGGTGGCGATGCCCGCGATGGGCGATCCGAGGTTCGAGCGGGCGGTCATCCTGATCTGCGCGCACAGTGCGGACGGCGCGATGGGGCTGATCGTCAACAAGCCGGTGACCGAGTTGAACTTCTCGATGCTGCTGGCCCAGCTCAACATCGTGCCGGGACCGGGGCCGCGCGATATACGGGTGCATTTCGGCGGGCCGGTGGAACGGGGGCGGGGGTTCGTGCTGCATTCGCCGGATTATGCCGGGGGGGCTGCGACCATGGCGGTGCCGGGTGGATTCAGCATGACGGCGACGCTGGACGTTCTGGAGGCGCTGGCGCATGGGGCCGGGCCGCGAAGGGCGCTGCTGGCGCTGGGGTATGCCGGATGGGGGCCGGGGCAGCTTGAGGCCGAGATTGCCCGCAACGACTGGCTGACGGCCGATGCGGCGGACGATCTGGTGTTCGCGCCAGAGGATGGCGGCAAATGGATGGGCGCCCTGCGCGGGCTGGGGATCGACCCGCTGTTGTTGTCATCGGTCGCGGGCCGGGCCTGAGGCACGGCGCACCTTGGGCGGTCATTCCCCGTAGGGCACCCAGATCGTCTTGACCGCTGTCGCATGGCGCAGGAATTCGCGCCCCTGCGCCTGCGGGCCGAACCAGTCGCGCGCTTTGCCGTGATTGACCCAGGTGCGCTTGAGGTTGCCTGCCGACTGCGTTTCGATTGCCGCCGACAGCGGGGTCGACGAAAAGCTCCAGACCGCATCGACGTCAAGATGGGTTGCCATCGGCTTGGCCAGATCGGCATGCGGGCCGGTAACGATGTTGACAACCCCGGCGGGCAGGTCGGACGTGTCGAGGACCTGATAGAAGTCGGTGGCGGCCAGCGGAAAGGGTTCGGAGGGCACAATGACGCAGGTGTTGCCCATCGCGATGGCGGGGGCCATCAGCGAGATCAGGCCCAGCAGAGGCGCCTCGTCGGGGGCGAGCATTCCGATGACCCCGACAGGTTCGTTCATCGCCAGCGCCACGCCGCGCAGCGGCACCGATTTGGCCTGACCGTCATACTTGTCGGCCCAGGCGGCGTAGGTGAACAGACGGTCGATGGCGGCATCGACTTCGGGTTGACCGTTGGTGCCGGTCAGATCGCGCAGTCTGGCCGCAAATTCCGGCGCCCGGGCGGACAGGTTTTCGGCGATGAAGTACAGGATCTGCGCGCGGGCATGGCCGGTTGTTCTGGCCCAGCTCTTGGCGGCATGTGCCGCTTCGACCGCGTTGCGGATGTCCTTGCGGTTGCCGATCCCGCTGTGGCCCTGCAGTTTGCCTCCGGGGCTGTAGACGGGCTGCGAATAGGCGCCGTCGGGACGGGCCTGTTTGCCGCCGATGTAAAGCTTGGCCGTGCGGTCGAGGTCCGGAATGACCGGCGTCTTCGGTTCGGGAAACGCGGTGATCCGTTTCAGGGGCTTGGCCGCGGTCGCGGGCCTGAGATAGGCCAGAAGCCCCTCCCACCCGCCTTCGCGGCCAAAGCCGGATTCCCGCACCCCGCCAAAGCCCGCGGCGGCATCAAACAGGTTGGTGGCGTTGACCCAGACTACCCCGGCGCGCAGTTTGGGGGCCACGTCAAGTGCCAGGTTGATGTTCTCGGTCCAGACGGTGGCGGCAAGACCGTAGCGGGTGTTGTTGGCAAGGGCCACCGCCTCTTCGGGCGTGCGGAAGGTCATCGAGACAAGGACGGGGCCAAAGATTTCTTCCTGCATCAGGGTCGAAGCGGCCGACAGGCCGGTGATCAGGGTGGGCGGGTAGAAGCAGCCCGCAGGCACGTCGCAGGCGGCGCGGTAGGTGGTGCCTTGGGTGTTGGCGTCGACCATCGCGGTGATCGAGGCAAGCTGAACCGGGTCCACGATCGCACCCACATCGATGCACTTGTCCAGCGGGTCGCCAAGGCGCAGCCCGTCCATCCGGCGTTTCAGCTTGGTGTAAAACCGGTCCGCCACACCTTCGTGCACCAGCAGGCGCGATCCGGCACAGCAGACCTGACCCTGGTTGAACCAGATGGCATCCACCAGCCCCTCGACCGCGCTGTCCAGATCGGCATCGTCATACACGATGTAGGGGGATTTGCCGCCGAGTTCCAGCGTCAGCGCCTTGCCGGTGCCGGCCGTCGCCTCGCGGATTTTCCGGCCGACCGAGGTCGATCCGGTGAAGGCGATCTTGTCGGTGCCGGGGTGGGCCGTCAGCGCCGCCCCGGTCTCGCCGTCGCCGGTCACGATGTTGAGGACACCGCGCGGCAGGCCCGCCTCGCGCGTCAGTTCGGCGAAGAGAAGGGCGGTCAGCGGGGTGTACTCGGCGGGTTTCAGAACCACGGTGTTGCCGGCGGCGAGGGCCGGGGCGACCTTCCACGCCAGCATCAGCAGGGGGAAGTTCCACGGGATGATCGCGCCGCAGACGCCAAGCGGTCGCTGTTCGGGCAGTTCGGACGCCAGCAGTTGGGCCAGCCCCGCGTGATAGTAGAAATGCCGCGCGACAAGGGGGATGTCGATGTCGCGGCTTTCGCGGATCGGTTTGCCGTTGTCCATGGTTTCAAGGACGGCCAGCAGGCGGGAATGTTTCTGCACCAGCCGCGCGAGGGCATAAAGGTGCTTCGCGCGCTGGTGGCCGGAAAGAGCGGCCCACTTCGGCTGCGCGCGGCGGGCGGCGGCGACGGCGGTGGTCACGTCGGTGTCGGTGCCCTGCGTCACCTGCGCCAGTTCGGTGCCGGTGGCGGGGTTTTTGGTGGCGAAGGTCTGGCCCGGTTTGGTAAACGCGCCGTCGATCCAGTGGCCGAAGCTGTTCTTGTGTTTTGCCAACCAGGCCAAGGCTTCCGCGCTGGATTCGGGGGCGGGGCCGTAGGACATGGTGTCGAAGATTTCCTTGATCGTCATGGCCGGGGTCCTCGGAAGTCGGAGTCGGAATGCAGTTTGTGGCGAGGGCCTCCCCTCCCCCCCGTGGGGAGGGGCCGGGGGTGGGGGGCAATGGTGGAGCGGCCCCCCCACCCCATCCCTCCCCCACGAGGGGGGAGGGGGGCGCCCGGAATGGCGGGGGCGGGTGCGGGGGTCACCGGTCAGCCCATCGCATGGCGGTTGGCGGCGGAATAGGCGCCGGTCAGGTGGTGTTCCAGTTGCCGTTCGATGTCGCCCAGCAGCGACGACGCGCCGAAGCGGAACAGGTCGGGTTGCAGCCAGTCGTGGCCCAACTCGTCCTTCATCATCGACAGATAGACCAGCGCGTCCTTGGCTTTGGCGATGCCGCCCGCGGGCTTGTAGCCGACCTTGAAGCCGGTGCGGTCTTCATAGTCGCGGATGGCGCGGACCATCGTCAGCGTGACGGGCAGGGTGGCGTTGACACCCTCTTTCCCGGTCGAGGTCTTGATGAAATCGGCCCCCGCCATCATGCAAACCAAGGACGCGCGCGCGACGTTGCGCAGGGTGCCAAGTTCGCCCGTGGCAAGGATCGCCTTCATGTGCGCCTCGCCACAGGCGGCGCGCATCGCGGCGGTTTCGTCGTACAGCGCCTGCCAGTTCTGGGTCAGGACATGGCGGCGGGAAATCACGATGTCGATCTCGGCCGCCCCATCCGCCACGCTTTCGCCGATCTCGGCCAGCCGCAGATGCAGGGGCGAAAGGCCGGCGGGAAAGCCGGTGGAAACAGCGGCGACCGGAATCGCGGTGCCTTCCAGCGCGCGGACCGCCGTGGCCACCATGTCGTGATAGACGCAGACCGCTCCGGTGGTCAGGCCGGTCATGCCGAGCCTCTCCAGCATCCATGGGGCCACCGGCTGCCGGGCCTTGGCGCACAGACGCTGCACGCGGCCGGCGGTGTCGTCGCCCGACAGGGTGGTCAGGTCGATCAGGCTGACCGCCTTGCAAAGCCAGGCCGCCTGATGGTCTTTCTTGACCGACCTTCGGCCCGGCAGGGTGGCCGCGCGCCGTTCGATGGCCGAGGTGTTGGCCTGCGCCGATGCGACCCAGTCAAGATCAAGCGGCATGCCGGGATTGCGCGGATGCCCTTGTGCGGACAACTGCGGCAGCAGGGTGTGGGTCAGGGTCTGCAAGGGCTGTCTCCGTCCCGGCGATGTTGCGGCGCAGGTTTGCATGACGCCGGGCAGACTGGCAAGGGCGGCGAAACGGAACCTGACCGTCCGGTCAAAAATCAGCCGGGCGCGTCGCGGTTGGACCAGTCGCGCGGCGTGCCGGTGGGCGGCAGTTCGCCCGGCGGGGTGGTCAGCATATGGGTCTTGGCCAGATACAGCGCGGTCAGCGGGGCCGTCAGGAACAGGAACGCCGTCACCAGCACTTCATGCCAGCTTGCCGCCTGCGTTGCTGCAAGACCGGTGAGCGCCGAGGCGATCAGGGTGCAGCCCACGCCCACGGTCGTGGCCTTGGTCGGCGCGTGCAGACGCTGCATCGCGCCGCGCAGCTTCAGCAGGCCGAAACTGCCGATCAGGCCGAAGATGCCACCCACGACCAGCGCCGCCGACACGAGGATTTCAAGGGCAAGGCTCATTCGATGATGCTCCCCCGAAGAAGGAACTTGCAAAATGCGATGGTCGACACGAACCCGGTCAGCGCCAGAAGGATCGCCGCTTCCAGATATAGTCCGGACCCCGTCTTGACGCCGTACAGCACGATCAGCGCGATGCCGTTCACCACCATCGTGTCTACCGCCAGAATGCGGTCGGGAAGGCCGGGTGCGCGTGCGAAGGCCAGGACGTTCATGGCAAAGCCCAAAGCAAAACAGGTCAGCGCGAAGGTCAGGGCGTAGGACAGCATCACGCGAAAATCCTCTGCAGCCGCGCCTCGTAGCGCTGTTTGATGTCGTCGCGGGTGGCATCGGGGTCCGGCGCGTGCAGGCAATGGATCAGCAGTGCCTTGCGGTCGGCGGAAACATCGGCGGTCAAGGTGCCGGGGGTCAGGGTGATGGTGCCCGCCAGCATCGCCAAAGCCTCGGGCGAGGGCAGATCGATCGGGACGGTGATCCAGGCCGAGCGGATCTGGTCATGCGGCATGAACAGGATGATCCGGGCGACCTGGAAGTTGGCGACGATCACGTCCCACACGACAAGGCCGATGTAGCACAGCAACCGCACCGGGCTGCGCAGGCGGGGCCGGTCGGGCCAGTAGGACGCGGTCAGGACCGGGATCGCAAGGCCCAGCAGCAGCGCCAGAACCAGCGTGTTCAGCGACACCGAATTGGTCAGAAGCACCCAGGTCAGAACCAGAAAGGCCGACAGGCCGGGATGCGGGATCAATCGGGCGATCATTTCAGCGCCTCCACCGTTGCGATGTAGTCAACCGGATCGTGCAGCGCCGCCGCCACCCCGTCCAGCGCGATGCCGACCGGACCGGCGAATACCGTCATCGCGACCAGCACCAGCAGCAGCAGGACCGGGGCGGTCAGCGTCGCCGGTGCGGGCCGCTCGGGCGTCGCGGCTTTCCAGAACAGGTCGGACCCCAGCCGCGACAGCGCCACCATCATGACCAGCGAGGTGGTCAGCACGACCGGCCAGACCACGGGTGCCGCGTCCCAGCGGGCCTGCAGGATCAGCAGCTTTCCAAGGAACCCCGACAGCGGCGGCATGCCCGCAACTGCGACCGCCGTCAGAAAGAACAGCACCGCCACCGGACCGGACCGCGCCCCCCGGCGTCTGGAAAGGTCGGCCAGCAGGAACAGGGCTGCGACGGCAAAGGTGGAGTGGACAAGGTAGTAAAGCCCTGCAGAGGTTGACACGGCGGTGAACCCCGACAGCGCGATGAAAAGCGTCCCGGTCGAGGCGATGGCGGCATAGGCCGCAACCCGGTTCATCCCCCGCGCCCCGAGCATCCCCACGGCGCCCACGACCAGCGTCAGCAGACCGGCCGGCAGCAGCAGATCGGCATAAAGCGACCCGGTCGCCGCCACGCCCGGGGGAAACACCAGCATGCCAAAGCGCAGCACGGCATAGGCTCCGACCTTGGTCATCACCGCAAACAGCGCAGCTACCGTGGCAGGGGCCGCCGCATAGGTGCCGGGCAGCCAGATGTGCAGCGGCACCAGCGCCGCCTTGACCGCAAACACCATCAGCAACATCACCGCCGCGACACGGATCAGCGCCGCATCTCCGGCGGGCAGCATCGCGACCTTGGCCGAAAGATCCGCCATGTTCAGCGTCCCGGTCACGGCATAGACCACACCCAGCCCGATCAGGAACAGTGTCGATCCCACGAGGTTCGTCACGACATAGCGCACCCCCGCGCCCAGCCGTTCGGCCCCGCCGCCGTGCACGACAAGGCCGTAAGAGGCGATCAGCAGCACCTCGAAGAACACGAACAGGGTAAAGGCGTCACCGGTCAGAAACGCGCCGTTCAGGCCCATAAGCTGAAACTGGAACAGCGGATGGAAGGATGCGCCCAGCTTGTCCTCGCCATTGGCCCAGACGTGCAGCAGGACGACGACGGCCAGCGCCGCCACCAGCCCCAGCATCAGCACGGTCAGCCCGTCCGCCGCCAGCACGATGCCGAAGGGCGCGGGCCAGTTGCCCAATGCTTCGGCTCTGGGGAGGGTGCTTATCGCAAACTGAAGCACAAGCCAGACGAGTCCGGCAGCGCTGGCAAGGCCCATGATGCGCTGCAGGGTCAGGTTGTCGCGGGCAACCAGCAGCATCACCGCCGCCGTGGCGGCGGGCAGGATGATCGGGGTGACAAGATAGGGGATCATTGCTCTTTCCGTTCATCATCCGGCGCGGCGGGGCCCGTGCTGTCGGACCCGGTGCGCAGGAACACGCCCAGCGCCATCATCACCAGAACGGCCGTCATCCCGAAGCTGATCACGATCGCCGTCAGCACCAGCGCCTGCGGCAGAGGGTCGGTGTACCCCGCAGCCGCCGGGTCGATGATCGGCGGCAGGCCGGGGGCCAGACGGCCCGAGGCGAAGAGGAACACGTTCACCGCATAGGACAGGAACGACAGACCCACGATCACATCGAAACTGCGCGCGCGCAGTGTCAGCCAGACTCCGGCGGCGGTCAGCAGGCCGATGATTGCGGCAACCAGAACTTCCATTACCGCCCCCCTCCGTGGGTCAACCGCGCGACGGCTGACAGGGTGGCCAGCACCGCCCCCAGGACGCACAGGAACACCCCAAGGTCAAAGCCCATCGCGCTGGCCAGTTCGAATTTCTCCAGTCCGGGCAGCGAGATGTAGCCGTGCCATGAGGTCAGGAAGGGCCGACCCCACAGCCAGGCCCCGAGGCCGGTCAGCGTTGCGGCCATCACCCCGGCGCCGATCAGCCCGAAGAAGCCGACCCTGAGCCGCGCACTGGTCCAGCCATGGCCCGAAGCCAGGAACTGCAGCATCATCGCGATGGCCACCACCAGCCCCGCGACAAAGCCGCCGCCGGGCAGGTTGTGCCCGCGCAGGAAGATGTAGACGCCGACCAAGACCCCGATGGGCAGCAGAAGGCGTGCTGCGGTCGCGAAGATCACCGGATGCGCGTCGGCCGAGGCGGGGGCGGGCGTCGGAGACAGGCCGCGCAGGGCCTGACCCACGGCAGCGATGATGATGGCGGCAATGCCCAGCACGATGATCTCGCCATAGGTGTCAAAGCCGCGAAAATCGACGATGATGGTGTTGACCGCGTTGGTGCCGCCCGCGCCGGGTTTCGACTGGGCCAGATGGAAGGCCGAAATCGG
>JAIYDJ010000047.1 GCA_027487575.1 Rhodobacter sp.
CTCGGCCAGCGGCATCTATCGGGCCGCACGAACAGGCCTGACAAGAGTCCGCACTCGATCACATGTCTAAGATTCAGAAATTCCTTGCAAATGAGAGCGGCATCCACAAGAGAAGGTTGGACCGCAGTCCCTTTCCCTCCGCCACTTGCCCTCATGAAAGCGTTCTCCCGATCCGGCTGCGGCCGGATTTTTCCGTTGTTTTCGGGGGTTATTCGGGTGGGGCTGAGCACTGGCCCCGTCGCCAGGAGGCTCGGACGCGGTCTCTCAGGGCTGGTATTCTCTCGACCTGTTGCCTGCGCACGCTTGGTGAAATTCAACTAAGCCATTGCAAATGTGATATTTTATTGGATGAATGGCTGAACACTTCGATTTCAGTGGCGTGCTCTAGAAGGAACTGAAATCGAACTTGCGTTGTAACCGGTAACAGTGCCGAAAACAAATGGCGCTGATCGAGGTTGATAAGAGCAAGCTGATGACCAACTTGCCCGCAAAATGTTTGCGCTGCCCTGCGGCTCATCGATAAACGAACGGCCAAATCAACATTAGCCGCGCTAGAAAAGTGATCCACGTGGTCCTCGTCGGACACTTTTTCCATCGCCGTCCCTTATCAAACAAACCAGGCATCGCTTACTCACCATCAGGTAGTCTCATCTTCATCGAGTGTAGCATCGGCCTCAGTAGCTGCAGCCGCT
Organism: Rhodobacter sp.; assembly: GCA_027487575.1. Classification (GTDB taxonomy): domain Bacteria; phylum Pseudomonadota; class Alphaproteobacteria; order Rhodobacterales; family Rhodobacteraceae; genus JAIYDJ01. The sequence goes on from JAIYDJ010000047.1 coordinate 693, forward strand.
GGTACTTGCGCAGCAAGCCGTCCCAACGCCTTCTTACGGCCGCATTTCTTTATGCGCGGTGAAGGCGGCTTCGCAGGCCAGCGGTGGAATGGAGCATCGGGGCGGAGGCAACCCGAACCAGCCGTTGCGCTGCGCTTGCTGAGCACCCAGGGTGACCTGCCCCCCGGAAGTTCCCTGGCCGTGATGTCGGTCTGCCCAATCTGCGACGGCAGACGACATGCGGGAATGCGGCTGTCCGTCGGTCATCGAGTGGCGGCTTGCAGGGCTACCTTTTGCCGAAACTCTGCGCTAGGACTCGGCGCATGAGCGAATTCGACCTTGTCATCTTTGATTGTGACGGCGTGCTGATCGACAGCGAGATCATCAGCGCCCGGATGCTGGTGGCCGAGCTAGCCCGGCTTGGGCTGACCATCGGCCTGCCTTACGTCGAGCGCCATTTCCTGGGCCGCAGCTACCCCGTCGTGATGGAGACGATCCGGCGGGAATTCGGGCTGGATCTGCCGCCCGACTTCGAGGCGCAGTACCGTGAAGCCCTGCTTGCCGCTTTCCAGCAAGAGCTGAAGATCGTTCCGCATGTCCATGAGGTTCTTGCGGCCATCGGCGTGCCGTTCTGCGTCGCCACCTCGTCCAGCCCGAGGCGGGTCGAGATGTCGCTTGCGCTGGTCGGCCTGACGCCGTTGATCGGCGACAGGGTCTTCACTTCGACCATGGTCGCACGCGGCAAACCCGCACCTGATCTGTTTTTGTACGCGGCACAGAAGATGGGCGCGCGGCCCGACCGGACGCTGGTGATCGAGGACAGCCTGACCGGCATCCGCGCCGGACTGGCGGCCGGCATGACCGTCTGGCGCTTTGTCGGCGGCAGCCATCTTGGCGCCTCCACACCGGACGAGCCTGCCGATGCCCGCCCGCACCGCAGGCTTGTCAGCTTTGCCGACTTCTTCAAGATCGAGGCCAGTCTGAAGGCTGACCGGCATCCGGCATGAGCGGCGAACCGACCTTGCAGGACGAAGCGGCGCGGGCGGGCTGGCTGTATTACGTCGCGGGCATGACGCAGGACCAGATCGCGTCGGAACTTGGGGTCAGCCGTCAGCGGGCGCAAAGGCTGGTCAGCCGGGCGATGGCGGACGGGCTGATCCATGTGCGGCTCAATCACCGGATCGGGGCCTGCCTTGACCTTGAGGCCGCCTTGCGGGCCCGCTTCGGGCTGGAACGGGCCCGCGTTGCCCCGGCGCTTGGGGCCGGGGCCGACCCGGTGCGCGCCATCGCCCCGGCAGCGGCGGCCGAACTGGAACGCGTCCTGCGGATGCCCGAGCCACGGGTCATCGCCCTGGGCACCGGCCGTGCGATGCGCGGGATGGTCGACGCGATGGTCGAGATCGAGGCGCCGCAGCATCGGCTCGTCAGCCTGATCGGGAACATCGCCCCCGACGGATCGGCCAGCTTCTTCGACGTGGTCATGCGGATCGCCGACAAGGTGCGCGCGCCGCACTATCCGATGCTGGTGCCGGTGATCAGCCCGACGCCCGAAGAGAATGAGGCCTTCCATCGTCTGCCTCCGGTCCGCAAGGTGGTGGCCCTTGCGGAAGCGGCGGATGTGGTCTTCGTCGGTGTCGGCCAGATGTCGGACGATGCGCCGCTTCTGGCCGACGGTTTTGTCAGCCGGGCGGAACTGGACGAGATGCAGGCCGCCGGAGCCGTCGGCGAGGTGGCGGGCTGGGTCTTCGATTCCGAGGGGCGCTATCTGGATCTGGGCACAAACCGGCGGACCGGCGGGGTCCGTGTCGCGCCGGGTCTAGCACGGACATCCGTAGGCATTGCTGCGGGCGCATCCAAGGTTCCCGCGATCCATGCCGCGCTGAAATCACGTATATTCAATGGGTTGGTGACAGATGAGCCCACCGCCCGGGCCCTTCTGTCCCGCGGCTGAACCGTGCAGGCGCGGCGGAAGAGGGGGCTTGACGACTCTGTGGAACGTATGAGCATTTACCCGTCATGCGATGATTTGCTCATACGCTGATCCAGGGAGGATTACATGACCAAGACGCTTCGCGCCCTGTTGGGTGCAACGGCTCTGATCACGCTTTCGGGCGTGGCGATGGCCGAGACGACGATCACCGTCGCCACTGTGAACAACGGCGACATGGTCCGGATGCAGGGGCTGATGGAGGACTTCAACACCAAGCACCCGGACATCACGGTGGAATGGGTGACGCTGGAAGAAAACGTCCTGCGCCAGAACGTCACGACCGACATCGCCACCGGCGGTGGCCAGTATGACGTGATCACCATCGGCACCTATGAAGTTCCGATCTGGGGCAAGCAGGGCTGGCTCGAAAGCCTGAACGACCTGCCCGCGGAATACGACGTCGATGACCTGCTTCCGGCGATCCGGGGCGGGCTGACCGTCGACGGCAACCTGATGGCGTCGCCCTTCTACGGCGAATCGTCGATGGTGATGTACCGCAAGGATATGATGGAAGCCGCGGGTCTGACCATGCCCGACGCGCCGACCTGGGCCGACATCGAAAAGGCCGCGGCCGCGATGACCAACAAGGACACGGGCGTCTTCGGCGTCTGCCTGCGTGGCAAGGCCGGCTGGGGCGAGAACATGGCCTTCCTGACCGCCATGTCCAACAGCTTTGGCGCCCGCTGGTTCGACGAGGCCTGGGCACCCCAGTTCGACCAGCCCGAGTGGAAGGCGACGCTGGAGTTCTACCTGAACCTGATGAACAGCTACGGACCTCCAGGCGCGTCGAACAACGGCTTCAACGAAAACCTGACGCTGTTCCAGCAGGGCAAGTGCGGCATGTGGATTGATGCCACGGTGGCGGCCTCCTTCGTGACCGGCGCGGATTCGACCGTTGCCGACAAGGTCGGCTTCGCCCTGGCACCGGACAACGGTCTGGGCAAGCGCGGCAACTGGCTCTGGGCCTGGTCGCTGGCGGTCCCGGCGTCGTCGGATGCCAAGGATGCGGCCAAGACCTTCATCAACTGGGCGACCAACAAGGACTACCTTGCGCTCGTCGCGTCGAAGGAAGGCTGGGCTAACGTTCCTCCGGGCACGCGGACATCGCTCTACTCGAACGAAGAGTACGCCAAGGTGCCCTTCGCCAAGATGACGATCGACAGCATCAACTCGGCCGATCCGACTGCGCCGACGGTGAAGCCGGTGCCTTATGTCGGCGTCCAGTTTGTGGCCATCCCGGAATTCCAGGGACTTGGCACCACGGTCGGTGAAATCTTCTCGGCGGCTCTGGCCGGCCAGAAGACCGCTGACGAGGCGCTGGCAGAGGCTCAAGCCGCCGTTGCAGAAGAGATGAAGGCCGCAGGCTACATCCAGTAACACCGACCCCGGAGGAGCCCTCCCAACACCCCCCGGGATCACCCCTGGCTTGCGGACCGCCACCGGCCCGCAAGCCGCTTTTCCAAAACCGAAAACCTGCCTGTGCGCTGACGCGGTGCCTTGGGCCTCGCCATTCTGCCGCAGCCGTCGCCGATCCTGGGAGATCCGCCATGTCCACGCACTCCAGCCGTCTTGCAGCCCGCCTGATGGTGGCGCCATCGGTGGCGCTGCTGCTGATCTGGATGATCGTGCCGCTGGCGATGACACTGTACTATTCGTTCCGGTTCTACCGACTGCTGTCGCCGGATCGCACCGGGTGGGTCGGGTTCAACAATTATCTCTGGTTCATGAACGCGCCCGACTTCTGGCTGGCGCTGTTCAACACTCTGACGCTTGTGGGCGGGGTGCTGATCATCACCGTAATTCTGGGCACGCTGATCGCCCTTCTGATCGACCAGCCGGTGAAGGGGCAGGGCCTGCTGCGCATTCTCATCATAGCGCCGTTCTTCGTGATGCCCCCCGTCGCCGCGTCGATCTGGGAGAACCTGTTCATGCACCCGCAGAACGGCCTGTTTTCTGCCGTGTCGCGGGGGTTCGGCGCGCAGCCGATCCTGTTCCTCGAGGATTACCCGATGCTGTCGGTGATCGGCATCGTCAGTTGGGAGTGGCTTCCTTTCGCCACGCTGATCCTTCTGACCGCGCTGCAATCGCTGTCGTCGGAACAGCTTGAGGCCGCCGAAATGGACGGGGCCAGTGCGTTCAGCCGCTTTCGCTATATCATCCTGCCGCACATGACGCGGGCAATCACCGTTGTGATACTCATCCAGACGATCTTCCTTCTGGGCATCTTCGGCGAAATCTACACGACCACCCAGGGCGGTCCCGGTTCGGCATCGACCACACTTCCCTACATGATCTTCAAGCAGGCCATCGTCGCAAAGGACATCGGACGGGCGGCGGCGGGCGGGATCATCGCAGTGATCCTGGCGAACATCGTCGCCTATTTCCTGATGCGCGGCCTTGGCCGCAACCTGGACAGCTGAGGTTCCCATGGCCCGCGCCCAATCCCCCCGCCGACGGCTGATCACCACCCTTGCCGCCTGGGCGGTCGCCCTGATCATCTTCTTCCCCGTCCTCTGGATGATCCTGACCAGCTTCAAGACCGAAGCGAGCGCCGTTGCCATGCCGCCGCAGTTCCTGTCCGCCGACTGGACGCTGGAGAATTATGCCGAGGTCTGGGCGCGGTCCGACTATCCGCGCTTTTTCTGGAACTCTGTCGTCATCTCGATCGGCTCCACCCTTTTTGGCCTTGCGATCGCAATCCCGTCAGCCTGGGCCATGGCCTTCGTGCCCGGGAAAAAGACCAAGGACCTGCTGATGTGGATGCTGTCCACCAAGATGATGCCCGCAGTTGCCGTGATGATCCCGCTTTACCTGCTGTTCCAGCGGCTGGGCCTGATCGACACCAAGTTCGGCCTTGTCATCGCACTGATGCTGATGAACCTGCCGATCATCATCTGGATGCTTTACACCTACTTCAAGGAAATTCCCGGAGAAATCCTGGAAGCAAGCCGCATGGACGGGGCCACCCTCTGGGGCGAGATCATCTATGTCCTGACCCCGATGGCGCTGCCCGGCATCGCCTCGACCATGCTGCTGAACATCATCCTCGCCTGGAACGAGGCGTTCTGGACGATCGTTTTGACCACCACCAAGGCGGCGCCCCTGTCAGCCTTCATCGCCAGCTTCTCGGCGCCGCAGGGCCTGTTCTACGCGAAACTTTCGGCGGCATCGGCGATGGCGATCCTGCCGATCCTGATCCTTGGCTGGTTCAGCCAGAAGCAACTCGTCCGCGGCCTGACCTTTGGCGCGGTGAAGTGAGGTAACATGGGCAAGATCCAGCTGACAGCGGTTCGCAAGTCCTTCGGTGAGGTCGACGTAATCCCCGGTATCGACCTGACCATCGAGAATGGCGAGTTCGTCGTCTTTGTCGGCCCGTCGGGCTGCGGCAAGTCCACCTTGCTGCGCCTGATTGCGGGGTTGGAAGACACCACAAGCGGTGTGATCGACATCGACGGCAAGGACGCAACGAACCTGCCGCCCGCCAGGCGCGGTCTGGCGATGGTGTTCCAGAGCTATGCGCTTTACCCGCACATGACGGTGCGCAAGAACATCGCGTTTCCGCTGAAGATGGCCGGGATGGATCAGGCCGAACAGGACAAGCGGGTGGAACGCGCGGCCAAGGTCCTGAACCTGACCAGCTACCTTGACCGCCGCCCCGGCCAGCTTTCGGGCGGCCAGCGCCAGCGGGTCGCCATCGGTCGGGCCATCGTGCGCGAACCGTCGGCCTTCCTGTTTGACGAGCCGCTGTCGAACCTCGATGCCGCATTGCGGGTGGGGATGCGGCAGGAGATTTCCGAGCTGCACCAGAGCCTCAAGACCACGATGATCTACGTGACCCACGACCAGGTCGAAGCGATGACGATGGCCGACAAGATCGTGGTGCTGAACGCAGGCAGGATCGAACAGGTCGGCGCGCCGCTGGAGCTGTACAACTTCCCCTGCAACCTGTTCGTTGCAGGCTTCATCGGCAGTCCGAAGATGAACCTGATCGAAGGCGCCGAGGCTGCAAAGCACAAGGCCCACACCATCGGCATCCGCCCCGAGCACATCACGGTGGGCGATGGCCCGTGGGAGGGTGTGGTCGGCCTGTCCGAGCATCTCGGCTCGGACAGTTTCCTCAAGGTTTCCGTGGAGGGCATCGGCACCTTGACCGTGCGCGCACCCGGCGAGGTTCATGCCCGCCACGGCGACCGGGTCCGGCTGGCCCCTGCCGGGAAAATTCACCGCTTTGACGCGACGGGACTTGCGATATGAGACTTCACGGAAAGACTGCCCTGATCACCGGTGCCGCACGCGGCATCGGTCTGGCTTTTGCAACGGCCTATCTGGCCGAAGGCGCGCAGGTGGCGATTGCCGACATCAACCGTGCGGCGGCAGAACAGGCAGCGGCGGAACTCGGGCCAATGGCCCACGCCATTGCGCTGGATGTGACGAAACAGGACAGCATCGATGCGGGCTTTGCCGAAGCCATTGCCCGGATGGGCAAAATTGACATCCTGATCAACAACGCGGCGCTGTTTTCGGCAGCACCCATCGTGGAAATCACCCGCGCCGACCATGACATGCTGTTCGCCGTCAACGTGGCGGGGACCTTGTTCTGCCTGCAGGCCGCCGCGCGCCACATGATCGCGCGCGGGCAGGGCGGAACGATCATCAACATGGCCTCGCAGGCCGGTCGCCGGGGAGAGGGTCTTGTCGCCGTCTACTGCGCGACCAAGGCCGCCGTGATCAGCCTGACGCAGTCGGCGGGGCTGGACCTGATCAGGCACGGCATCAACGTGAACGCCATCGCGCCCGGCGTCGTGGACGGTGAACACTGGGACGGGGTGGATGCCTTCTTCGCAAGGTACGAAGGCAAGGCCCCCGGCCAGAAGAAGCGCGAAGTCGGCGCGGCCGTGCCCTTCGGGCGCATGGGAACCGCCGAAGATCTGACCGGCATGGCGATCTTCCTTGCGACCCCGGAAGCGAAATACATCGTCGCCCAGTGCTTCGGCGTGGACGGCGGCAACTGGATGGCTTGAGCATGGATTTCACACTTCCCGCCTATGACCGCAGCAAGCTGACGCCTGGCATTGTCCATATCGGGCTTGGCAATTTCCACCGGGCGCATATGGCGGTCTATCTGGATGACCTTTTCGCGATGGGGCTTTGCCACGACTGGGCGATCCTGGGTGCCGGGGTTCGCGAAGGCGACGCCCGGATGCGCGAGGCATTGAAGGCGCAGGAGTGCCTCTCGACCGTGATCGAACTGGACCCGGACGGAAAATCGGCGCGGCGCGTGGGGTCGATGATCGACTTCCTGCCGGTCGAGCCGGACAATCGGGCGTTGATCGCGGCGATGGCGCGGCCCGAGATCCGGATCGTCAGTCTGACGGTGACCGAGGGCGGCTATTTCATCAACCCGGCGACCGGCGCCTTCGACCCGGCGCATCCCGAAATCGCGGCTGACTCTGCGAACCCGCACCGCACCGCCTTTGGCGCGATCATCGCGGCACTGAAGGCGCGCAAGGCGGCGGGTGTGCCGCCGTTCACGGTGATGAGTTGCGACAACCTTCCCGGCAACGGCCATGTGACCAGAGCCGCGGTGGCTGGACTGGCGCGGATCAAGGACCCGGCGCTTGCCGACTGGATCGAGACGACCATTGCTTTCCCGAACGGCATGGTTGACCGCATTACCCCGGCCACCGGCCCCCGCGAACGGGCGATGGCGGCGGAGTTCGGGTTGGGGGATGACCCGGTGCCGGTGACGTGCGAGCCGTTCCGGCAGTGGGTGCTGGAGGATGACTTTCCGTCAGGCCGCCCGGCCTTCGAGAAGGTGGGCGTGACGCTGACCCCGCAGGTCCACAGCTTCGAGATGATGAAGATCCGCATCCTGAACGGCGGCCATGCAACGATTGCCTACCCCGGCGGCCTGATGGACATCGAGTTCGTCCACGAGGCGATGGCAAACCCGCTGATCCGGGGGCTGCTGGACAAGGTGGAAAGTGCCGAGATCATCCCCTACATTCCGCCGGTTCCAGATACCGACCTTGGCGACTATTACCGGCTGATCGTCGCGCGTTTCTCGAACCCCGAGGTCGCCGATACCGAACGCAGGCTGTGCCTCGACGGGTCCAACCGGCAGCCGAAATTCATTGTCCCCTCGATCCGCGACGCCCTTGCGGCGGGCGGATCGGTGGAAGGTCTGGCGCTGGTCTCGGCCTTGTGGTGCCGCTACTGTTACGGTGAGACGGACAGCGGTACGCCGATCCCCCCGAACGACCCGGACTGGGAGTCGTTGGTGGCCCGGTCCAGGGCCGCGAAAGAGCGGCCTGCGGCTTGGCTGGAAATGGCGACGGTCTATGGCGCGCTGGGCGACGATGCCCGCTTTGTCGAGCCCTTCCAGAGGCATCTGAACCGGCTCTGGACAGTCGGCACGCAGCAGACGCTCAAGGAATTTCTTGGTTAGTCGCCCTGTCCGGCGTGTCAGCCGGCCACCGTTGCGGATGGCCACGCGCAGGCGGGCAGGGCCACCGACGGGCCCAGCGTCCACAAGGTGGCGACCAGTGCGACCAGTGCCAGCGCAAGCGAGGTGGTCCGCACGAAACCGGGCGGGCCGCCGAACCTTTGCGTCCACAACACCGCGACCGCCACGGCCTGAACAAGAAGGGCTGCCAGAAATCCGGCGATCAGGGCGGTCTGTCCTGCCACCTCTGCCCCGGACCCGGCAAGCCGGGTCCAGTGGCCGGAACAGACCAGGCCGTGCAGCCCGTACAGGCCCGAAAAAGAGATCAGCCACAGCGTCAGCGGGACGGACAGGCGGGCGATGTCGGTCATCCGAACACCCCCGGCAACCATGCCGCCGCAAGCGCCACAAGCCCCGTCAGCGCGGTGAAATCCGCCCAAAGCTGGACGATCCGCGCGTCGCCGATCCGCCGGGGCGAGGTGTAGCCCGCCAGCACCCGCGCCGTCAGATAGCCCAGCATGATGGCGGTGATCGCGACATGCAGCCCGACATGCCCCGCCAGCAGCCACAGCGTCGCGTCATAGGCGTGCCCGGCGGGATCGGGCCGCGCCAGGATGATCCCGGTTGCCGCCCCCGCGAGTGCCACGGCCCCCAGAACCGCCAGCACCAGACCCGGCCATGGCCCCGCGCCCTTCAGAATCGAACGCGCCGCCCATCGCGGCCCGGCCAGCAGCGCCACCGCGCCCGCCCCGGCCAGAACCGCATCCACCGCCCCCGGCGCGAGATACGACGGTGGCGGCCAGTTGGGCGCCACCGTCCAAAGGAAGGCATATCCGAACAGCAGCGAGCCGAAATGTACCGAATCCGCCAAAAGCAGCATCAGCGAACCCCACCACCCCGGCGGATCGGGCACCTCTGTCGACAAGGGCAGCGTCACGCCGCGACCCGCATCCACCGGGCCCTCGTCAGCCTTGCTGCCCAATCCCCAGGCCCAGATCAGCGCGACAACCACCACCCCTATCAGTGCTGCGCCGGACAGCAGGTACGCCCCGACGAGCGGCGCCAGAAACGACGTGCTGGTGACCACCGCCAGAATGAACGGCAGGACGGAATTGCCGGGAAGGACTGCAACCTGTGCAGGCTCGCCCCCCGTGGTCGAGACGATGAGGGTTTCCCGACGGTTGCGCGAGGTATCGGCCAGAAACCCCTCGCCCCGCGCGATCCGCAGTGCCAGTTGCGGATCGTCGTCCAACGGATACCGGCCGGCGATGACCGGAATCGAGGCCAATCCGTAGACCGGCGACGGCAGCATCGTCGCCCATTCCAGCGTGCCCGCCCCCCAGGGGTTGCGCCGCGCCTTGCGGGCCACAAGCGTGTTCACCACGACATCCCCGATCACCAGGGCAAAGCCGATGGCCATGGCGAAGGCTCCGATGGACGCGGTCAGGTTGATCCACTCCCACCCTGACCCTGCGTCATAGGTCCAGGTCCGCCGCCTTTGCCCCAGGATGCCCGCCCAGTGCATCGCGAGGAACGTCAGGTGAAACGCCGGAACCGTGATCCAGAAGGCGATTTCGCCCAGTTTGAAGAACCGGCTGTGTCCGGTCAGCAGCGGAAGGAAATAGTAGACCGCCGCGATCATCGGAAAGACATAGCCGCCGATCAGCACGTAATGCAGATGCGCCACAACGAAGTGCGTATCATGCACCTGCCAGTTGAAGGGCACGATGGCCAGCATCACCCCGGTCAGACCGCCGATCACGAAGGTCGCAAAGAACCCCAGGATCCACAGCATCGGCAGTTCCAGCCTGGGCTTGCCCTGCCACAGAGTGCCGATCCACGAAAAGATCATCACCGCTGTGGGCACCGCCACCAGAGTCGAGGCCGCCGAGAAGAACGCAAGACCCATATGCGGGATGCCGGTGGTGAACATGTGGTGCACCCACAACCCGAAGCTGAGCAGGGCCAGCGCCACCACCGCCGCCACGACCCACGCATAGCCCAGAAGGCGCGTGCGCGCCATGACGGGCAGGATGGTGGCGATCATCCCGGCGGCGGGCAGGAAGATGATATAGACCTCGGGGTGGCCGAATAACCAGAACAGGTGTTGCCAAAGCAGCGCATCGCCACCGTTCTCGGTCTGGAAGAAGGGCCAGCCGAAGGCGCGCTCGACCTCCAGGAGCAGCGAGCCGAGGATCATCGGCGGGAAGGCGGTCAGGATCATCACCGCGACCACAAGGATGTACCACGCGAAGATGGGCATCCGGGCCAGGCTCATCCCGGCGGCGCGGTAACGCAGCACGGTCACCACCACCTCCACCGCGGCGGCGATGGCGGACACTTCGATCGACGTGATCCCCAGCAGCCAGACATCCGGCCCGATCCCCGGCGAAAACGCCGAAGAACTGAGCGGGGGGTACATGAACCATCCGCCATCCGGCGACAGTCCCAGCAGCATGGCGATGATGACGGCGCTGCCGCCGAAGATATAGACCCACAGCCCGTAGGCCCCCAGACGCGGATAGGCGAGGTCACGGGTGCCCAGCATTCCGGGCAGCAGCAGGACGGCCATCGCCTCGAAGAAGGGGATGGCAAACAGGAACATCATCACGGTGCCGTGCATCGTGAAGACCTGATTGTAGGCTTCCGGCCCCATGAAGGCCGATCCTGGGCTGGCAAGCTGTGCGCGGATCAGCATGGCGAGGATGCCACCGATCACGAAGAAGATCGTGGCGACGATCAGGAACAGCCCGCCAATGTCGTTGTTGTTGTTCGTTGTCAGCCAGCCGCGAAACCGCTGGTCCGACGACCAGATTGGCAAGAGCTTGCGGTGCAGGCGCAACGCCTCGGCGCGTCTGGCGGGTTTGGGGTCGGTCATGGTGTCTCCGCCAGAAACGCGGCCCATGCCGCCGGGTCATGCGCCCGCACGGTGAACACATGGTCAAGATAGCCGTAGCCGCTGAATTCCGCACCAACCCCGGCATAATCGCCGGGGCGGTCGGCCTGCAGGTGCAGCACATTGATCCGCCCCGGGATCGCATCCAGCTTGCCCGCAAGGCGTGGCACCCAGAACGAATGAACCACATCGACGCTGCCGATCTCGACATCGACGGGCCGGCCTGCGGGAATGTGCAGCAGGTCTTCGGTCACCCGCCCCGGTGCATCGGCATAGCCGAACGACCACGCCCATTGCCGCGCCTCGGCGCGCACCGTCACCACGCCCTCGGCCGACCGCGCCAAAAGACGCTCGCCCACCACCAGCCCATGCACGGTCAGTGCGGACAACACCAGCATCGGAAAGGCCAGCCCCAGCCCCCAGAACCACACCCGTTCCGATGTCCTTCCCTGAGGGCGCACCATCGCCCAGGCGAGCAAGGCCATCACCGCGACAAAGATGACGACAGCCCCCAAAAGCAGGACCCACCACAGGCCCGCGATGTCCCGCGCGACCGACCCTGCCGGATCGAGGATGGAGACTTCTCCCTTGCAACCGCTCAGGCCGATCAGCGTTGTCACCGCAGCCGCAGACCGAAGGGAACGCCGATGCCGCAGGAAATGGTACAGACGAAGGACAAGGAACTGGAATTCACCGATCCGATCACCGCAGCCATCGGGTTCAACGAAAGTGAATCCCGCGTGGCGATCTGGGGCCATCCGCTGCACGCGATGAGCGTGGCCTTTCCGGTGGCGCTGACCTTCTGTGCCTTCGGGGCGGATGCGCTGTACTGGTGGTCGGGGGCGGAGGAATGGGCCTGGGCCGCGTTCTGGGCGGCGGGCACCGCGTTCCTGTTCGGCTTGCTCGCCGGGCTGACCGGCATTTCCGAACTGCTGATCGTGCCCGGCATCCGCATCCGCGCCGCCGCATGGACGCATTTCGCCATTGCCATGATGTTGCTGTCGGTTCTGGGCCTGAACTGGGGCTGGCGCTTTGGCGGTTATGTTCAGGCCATCCTGCCATGGGGCATCCTGATGTCGGGCTTTTCGGTGGTGGTGGTCGTGGCGACAGGGTGGCATGGCGGAAAACTCGTGTTCGATTACGGGCTGGGCACGTCAAAAGGCAATGAGCGCCCCAAGGGTTGATTCAGCCAGTCGGGGAAGGGCACGGTGCCCAGATCCGGCTTCGCCAGCACCAGCGTCAGCACCCCGGCGACCAAACCGCACAGCACGAGGATCGGCACGACGGGATCGGGCGGTTCGTGCTGTCCCTCCGTCTCGGCCACGGCGACGATCGTGTGACCCACCCAAGCATGCAGCGCGACGAGGCCGGCCACCAGCACCAGCTTGGTGAACATCCAGGCCGTGAACACCTCGCGCAGAAAGATCAGTCCCATGCCCGTGCCGATGGCCAGCGCCGCAACGGGGGTGACCGCCCAGACATAGCCGTAATGCGTGGCCTGACGGATGCGGTGGAAATCGGCCTGCGCGATGGCCCGGTCATGCCGCGCCAGCATCGCGGGCAGGGCCGCAAGGCCGGCCATCCAGAACGCCATGAAGCCCACATGCAACGCCTTCAGATGGGGGATGAAGGATTCAAGCGCGCTCACGAAGGCGCTCCCATCGCGCGCCAGCCGCGCCGTGCCACCAACCCGCCGATCACCAGATAGGGCAGGCCCGACGGCATCCACATGATAAGCCCGCCCAACTGCTGATCCTCCAGCGGGGTCAATCCCCAGTCCAGCGGTGCGATGGCGTGGATCGCATAGAGCGGGTCCGGGGCCAGCGTCAGCAGCGCACCCAGCAACGCCATCTGCAGATAGCCGCCAAAGACGGACAGCAGTGCCACCACGGACGGCTGACCCGGCTGCAGAATGACACGCCAAAGGACCGTGGCGGTGGCAAGAAGCGATGCCTGCATGAGCCAGTAGGCCAACATGTTGCCAAGCGCCAGGTCGTAGGCACCAGGCAGATGCCAGACCCACAGCGTCGCCGTCGCGGCAAGAAACGCCAAGGTGGGCGCTGCGCTGCGCCTCGCGGGAAACGCTGCAGCCAGCAAGGGGGCCGCCACGGCGATCAACAGCACATGATGCACCACCCGGGCCGAAAACAGCGCTGCGGACAAGGCACACAGGGGGGAAACAAACGTCACGAACAGCACGGCAACCGCGGCGGCCCCCGCAGGCCGCCGACCGATCAGAAAGGCCAGAACACCCAATGCCAGCAACAGCGGCGGATCAAGGTTCCAGTCGCGCCAAAGGTCGGCAGGGTCGGGCGGAGGTCCGCAATAGGTACCTTGAAAAACCTTTGTCACGCACTCGCCCCGATGATGGCAGGACCGGCACGCAAGAACCGCCGCATCCAACAGGTTTGCACTTTGTCTGTCTATCGGGTCGAAACGACCGAAAGCCTGAATGGTTCCGGCCCCTGCACTGTTTGACTGCTCCCGAACCGACTTTGCAGGCAACCCGCGGTGGCCCGCCTTTCGCGACCAGACGGGACGGCAGATACCGTTTGCACTGGCAACTTTTTGCCCAGCCGCGCTGCAATCTGAAGTTGTCGATCTTGTTGATGAAACATCCTTTGAGGGAAGCGGGTTGAACACACAGGGCAGCAACGCCCGATCGAACACTGGAGGAAGACAATGGCAAACCAGAACCAAGGCTCGGGCGATACCTCGAAGCGGGGTTTTGCGTCCATGGACGATGACAAGCAGCGCGAGATTGCCAGCGAAGGCGGCAAAGCCTCGGGCGGCAACTTCAAGAACGACCCCGAACGTGCGTCCGAAGCCGGACATAAAGGCGGTCAGGCCTCGGGAGGAAACTTCAAGAACGACCCCGAGCGTGCAGCCGAAGCCGGGCAGAAAGGCGGTCAATCCTCGGGCGGCGGCCGCCGGTCCGAGTAGGGTTCGCGGCGTATCGGCAATGGGAGGAGGGGGGCATCTGCCCCCCTTTGGTTTTCCTACGCAGCAAAAAATCGGTCCTAGCCAAACTGCGGACTTTCTGACTGGTCGCCCGATCTGCCGCGCAGTTTCCTGATGCGTGCATTGTGACGCGCCACATTTGGTCAACAAGATCACAGTGTTCCGCAATCATCCGGCGCTGTCCGACAAGGGTCCGCCGGGAATCCGTTCGATCTGTGGCGTCAATAGTTGCCCGGGGGGTCGCTGGCGGGGAAGGACTGGTCGGACTGTTCGTCCACAATGTCCCAGCCTTCGGGTGGCGTCTGCATCTGATCGGGTCCGGCGGGCCGGACCAGTCGCGCCCTGTCTTCAGCCACCTGGGCGCTCGCCTCGGCCCAGTGGCGCAGGTGCTGACCGTCCGGCCTGCCTTCTTCCTGCCAGATGCGAAAGGCACGCTCGCGTATGGCCTGTGTCAGGTCGTCGTCCATGTTGACCTTTCCGATCCGGGCGCACTGCAACCCTTGGTCCTGTCAGTTTTCATTCTGCGCGAAGCTGCCTTCGGCGCACGATTCATGCAGAGTCCCTGCGGCTGCGCACCAACGCGCGTGACGTCCCCGAACCCGCCACGCGCGACCGGCTGTCGCAACGGGTCAATCGCTGTCGCGGCCGCTGCCCGGTTCGGCCATGCGGCGGTGCTGTTCGGCCATCTTGCCTTCCGGCATGACCCCGGACATGGCGACCTGAAGCTTGTTCTTCAGCCCCGGCACGACGCTTTCGTCGCCGTCCATCATCGCGTTGAAACCGGCCTTTGCCACATCAGCCGGATCGGCCTTGCGACCCTGACCGACCTTCGTATCTTCCATCCCGGCTCGATCAAAGAATTCGGTGTCGGTCGCGCCGGGCATCAGGACGGTCACGCTGACGCCGCAATCCTGCAACTCGTGACGCAGGGCGACCGAAAACGAATCCACGAATGCCTTGCTGGCATTGTAGATGGCCTGGAACGTGCCGGGGATGAACCCGGCGATGGAGCCGGTGAACAGGATCCTGCCGCTGCGCCGGGCGGCCATGTCCTTTCCGATACGATGCGCGAGGTAAACCGTCCCGGTGACATTGGTGTCGATGACGTGGCGGATGTCCGCCCAGTCCTGATCGACAAAGGCGTGGCCCAGGCCATGTCCCGCGTTGGCCAGCAGGAAGTCCACGGGCCGCTGGCCGACCACGGACAATAGCCGGTCCACTCCGGCTTCGGTCGACAGGTCAGCGTCCAGATGGTCGACGCGGCACCCCGCTGCGCCAAGTTCTGCCGCGATGTCGGCCAGCGGTGTGTCCGCGACCAGAACCAGATCGTGACCGGCTGCAGCGCAGCACCGCGCAAGTTCAAGGCCGATCCCGCTGGATGCGCCGGTTACGATGGCGAGTTGTGCCATGACTTTCTCCTCGGAACAGGGACAGGAAGGGTCCGTCGCACCGCGCGCGGCGGCACGCCGCACAGGATGTCGGACCCGCTTGTCCGGTTGCACATCGCCAACCTGAGGCGCGCGGAAATGTTCCGAAGCCCCTTGCATTTGTGCCTAAGTCCGCCTGCCCGGGGGGCACCGGACGGACCTGCGCCGGTTCAGACAACCGTATAGCCCGTATGCTGATCCCACCGCCCGACCGGCAGGATGCCCGGCCGTTTCATTGCCCGCGTGTCCGTCCGGCGCAGGCCGGGCGCGTTGCGGCCCGACCCATCACGACGCGGGTCGTCGATATCGTCGCTGAGGATGACCCGCAGCACCAGTCCCGGCGACGCGTGATGGATGGCATGCCCGCATCCGCGCAGCAGGATGCATTTCATCTGCGGCGCACGCTGGCGAAGCCAGGGCAGATGCCATTCGGGTTCGGCCGTCTTGTCGTTCAGGCCGTGCACGACCGTGACAGGCTGCGGCGGGCTCAACTGGTCTTCGGCCGCTGTCATGGCGGCATTGAAGCTTTCCAGTTCTTTCACCGTCGCCTTGACGGCGCGCGCATTCGCGGCATGGGTCACCGGAAAGTCCGACAGCCAGGGTGGGGGCAGGTTCGGGGCCATGAAACCGCGGATGATGCGTTTGCGGACCGTGCGCACCACGGTCGGCACCACCAACCGCCGCAGGACGCGGCCAACTACCGGCATTCCGCAAAGCCTGAGGCCCAGCATCGCGCGCTCGGGTGTCGGTCTGCAGAACGGCGACAAAAGGACCAGGCGGCTGACGCGGGCGGGCCGTGCCGTTGCAAGGGCCAGCGCCGCCGCCGTCGCCAGCGAATGTGCCACGACCGTCGCCTTGTCCACGCCCAATGCCGCCATCAGACCCTCCAGCCAGACCGCCTGGGACAACGGGTCCTGCGCCCCCTCCGGCAGGGGGTCGCTCTGGCCGAACCCCGGTCGGTCGGGCGCGATCCAAGCAATCCCCTTCACCTCGGGAAAGGCGCTCAGGATTTCTTCGCCGAGGCTGCCATTGCCGTGCAGCAGGAGGACGGGTTGCCCCTGGCCCCGTGACACCACATGACTGGTCCGGCCGAGCGTTGACACGAACCGCCCGGTCAACGGGGGACGTTCATCCTTGCCGGACCGTCGTCTGACCCATTGTCGCATGATGTCACTGTGCCCCGCCGGGGCGGACGGCTAGGCCTGCCACCCCGCCCGCCATCACCCCGTCTTTCTGCCCCGCATAGGACTTGCCGCCTTTTGCCTGCGCCGCGTGCAGGCGCGGCGGAATACACACGCCGGATACCGTTGCGGTCTCCATGATGCCTCCGTCTTCTTTGTCAGGGCGGGTAACCACTACCGGCGACACAAGTTCCCGGACACCCTCACCGAAACGGGTCAGGCCGCCGTGCAGGGTGCAATGCGCTGCGGCATCCTGCCGGCTCTTCAAGGCCGACGTAAACGATGTCGGCAAGATCACCGGCAAAGCGCGCTTCGCCGATCGCGGCATGTCTCTGCAGGAACAGGCTTTGTCCGTGCCGGACGCGTGCCAGGTCCCGAAACGCCTGCGCGGACCAGCCCGACCGGCATATCAGCTTTGACTCTTGCCGGACCCGTCACTAGGCTCAAAAAGTAACCTTTTGTTCAAGGATTGCTGGGCATGCCGACTTTGGATTTCATCGAGAATGCCGGAACGACGGTCGGATGGACCTCGGATCTTGTTCTGGAATTTGATGCCATTCTGCCCGCCAGCGATCTGCGGCTGCGGGTACAGGGGACCGACATCGAGGTGTCCTGGGGCGGCTATGTGATGCTGCTGGCAAATGTCGGGCTCGCGACCCTCCTGACCTCCAACTTCTCGTTCCTCGACGGCAGCAGTTTCCAGTTCGATCCGAACAGCGGCAACAGCAGCCAGTCCGGAACCGCGCTGGGCGACTATCTTGAATCCAGTCGCGGCGGGAACGATACGATTCTGGCGGATGTCGGCAACGACGTCATCGTGTTGCGGAACGCCTTCACCGATCAGGACAGCATCGATGGCGGTACGGGCCTTGATACGCTTATCCTAAGCGGCGCGGTCTCGGTGGCCTTCCTGCCCGGCACGGTGCAGGGCATCGAAAGGATCGAACATCTGGGTGGCGGACCGCTGACCCTGACGATCGGCAATGCGGCGGCGGCCAGCGTGTCGGCGCTGACGGTCGATGCGTCCGCGGCGGGGCAGAACGAACAGGTGATCCTGTCGGCGCAGAATGTTCTCAGTCTGGGCGTGGCGCTGATCGGCGGCGATGCGGCCGATTCCCTGACCGGTGGCGACGGGTCTGACGGCCTTGCCGGGGGTGCCGGAAATGACACGATTGCCGGGCGGGCCGGCAATGACACGCTGACCGGCGGCTTGGGCGCGGACATTCTGACCGGCAACTCGGGGCAGGATCTGTTCCGCTTCGAAAGCGGCTCCCCGCGGACCGATTCCGCACCGACAACCATCGATCTGATCACCGATTTCGAGGGGATCGGCACGGCGGCGGGCGACAAGATCGACCTGCCCGGTTTTCTGGCCGGTGGTGACGTGGCCTTCAACGCGGAAGAGGGCAGCTTCACCTATGATGACGTCGCAGACACCGGAACTGGCGGCATCCTTCCAGCCTACATCGGCGACGGTCTGGTCGACATCAACTGGCGCAATGCGACCTATGGCGGCTGGACCGGCGTCGAAATCTGGGTCGATTCCGACGATGACGGCCAGTTCGGCGAGGATGATTTCCTGATCCGGCTGACGGCCGTACCCGGCCAGGTGCTGGATGAAACGGACTTCTCCGATGCGCTTCTGGCGTGGCGCGGCACTGCCGGGGCGGACATCTTCGACGGCAACGCGGCGGGTCAGAAGGCCTTTGGTCTGGCCGGCAACGACACGCTGCTGGGTCTGGGGGGGGCGGATTCGCTGTTTGGCGGCGATGACGACGACCTTCTGGAGGGCGGGCTGGAGAATGACGGGCTTTACGGCGGGTCGGGGCTGGA
>JAIYDJ010000052.1 GCA_027487575.1 Rhodobacter sp.
CATGACGTTGGCTACTCTGCACGTCATCCCCGGCGGGGATTGTGCGTGAAACCCGGATCGCGGTTGTTCGGGTTTCTGCCGGGCAAGCAGCATCCTTGCCTTTGGGCCGGTGACCGTGTGCCCGTCTTTTCAGCGCGGTCGCCGTAGCGGCCTCAAATCCGCCCCTTCCCGACATGGGGTCTACATCGTGAAGGGCGACAAGGTCCGTTGCGCCTTGCATGGTCCGCATCCGGGGGCATCGTGGGCACACTGGCAGGAGGTCTCTGAATGGATCGTAGCGAAGTTGACGCCCTTGGGTCGGCCTGGGCGAAGGTGGCCCCCCACATGGTGCGCCTGTTCCGCGACCTCTGGGCCTGCCCGGAACTGCCCGGAATGGAATACCAAAGCGTTGCCATCCTGACGGAGTTCCTCAAGGCGCACGGATTTTTGGTCGAGGTCGGCATCGGCGGGGTTCCCACCGCCTTTCTGGCGCGCAAGGCCGGGGCCGCCGGTGCGCCCCGCATCGGAATACTGGCCGAGTATGATGCGCTGCCCAGTCTGGACAATGCGGCCCTTGCACGGCGCACCGGCACGGGCCGCCTGCCGGGTCATGGCTGCGGGCACAATCACATCGGCCCCGCCAATAGCGGCGCGGCGATTGCCGCCGCCATGGCAGCCGAAGCCCTGTCCCTGCCCGGCGAGATCTGCGTGATCGGCTGCCCGGCCGAGGAAATCTGCTGGGGCAAGATCGCCTTGCAGGAGGCCGGAGTGTTCGACGGCTTTGACGTGCTGCTGACATCCCACGGCGACTATCAGAACGGGTCCCTGTCGCGGCCCTGCCATGCGATGGCGTCGGGCGAATTCGTCTTTCGCGGCGACAGTGCCCATGCGGGCATGGGGGTTCTGCGCAATGCCCTCAAGACCGCGGAAGAGGCAATGGCAGCCTTCATCGCGGCCTTGCCGGACCGGTTTCCGCAGATCAACGAAAAGCATGTATTCCGGTCGGCGGGCATCATGCCGGGGGTGATGCCGGACGAGGTGCGCCTGTGGTGCTCGCTGCGCCACCGCGAGCTTGGGCCGGTGATGGAAGCCTATCGGGGGATGGAGCGGATCTTCCGCGAGGTCGCCGTAGGAACAGGCGTTGAGGTTGAAGAAAAATTCGTGTCTGCCTGCCGGGGGTATCTGGCGAATGACGTGCTGGGCAAGGTTCTGGACGACAGCCTGCGCATCGTGGGCGCGCCGAAATGGTCAGCGGCCGACATCGCCTTCATGCAGGACCTGTCGCAGGCAGCCTCGCCTGGCAAGCCTTTCGATCTGCACCGCGACATCACCTATTTCACCGATGGCATCGACTATTACGCACAGGATGACGGCGACGCGAGCTGGATCGTGCCGCTTGGCCGGGTGAACTGGGCCTATCCGACCGGCGTTCCGATCCACAATTGGGCGTGGACGGCGCTGTCGGGTCATGCGGCCGGGGATGCAGGCCCCCTGATGGCGTCCGAGGCGCTGGCCCTGGCCGCAGTCGATCTGCTGATCCATCCCGACAAGATCGCGCAGGCCCAGGCGGAACTGGCCGCCCGCGTCGGTCCCCAGCAGATCAGGGTCATTCCGCCGGGCATCACGCAGATCATGCAGACCAATCCCTTGGCGTTCTGGGAGGCGCGGTGGTGAACCGCCTGCCGTTCCAATCCCGTGAACCGGCCGCCGGGTCGGCACCGACCTTTGCGTCGGTGCCGGGACGCTGCCAACCGGCGCCCGGATGCTGCGCGATGGTTCAGGCCCGCGCCGCCCGAAAGGCCCGCCAGCCGCCGTAGGCCGTGATCTCCTCTGCGCCGCTATCAATCGCATGGGATTCGCACAGGAATCCGCTGACGGTGCTGCCATCGGTCAAGGTCAGCTTGCCGATGCCCAAGGGTGCCGGAATCCGCGCCACGAACGATCCGAAGGCGGCGGCGGGCAGGGCCCAGACCTCGACCGCGATGCCGGGCCCGGCAAAGGCCGGGTCGTGGATCAGGCCGGGTTTCGGAGGCACCGTTCCGGGAAGGGCATAAAGCCGGTATCCGGGCGCGGTGGTCGTTTCGGACAGTTTGACGCCACCGGGGCCGGTCAGTTCGTGGTTCAGGGGCATGCCGGTCAGATGGGCACCGACAACGGCGATGGGCAGCCATGCGGAGGGGATTTCCGCCGATGGCGCAGGCGGGACTGCTGCCGTGCGGTCATGCCCCATGCCGCAGGCGGCGGCCGCATGCATCGCCCCGGCAAAGGGCACCAGCGCGTCATCGCTGAACGCAGGGCCGATCAGCGTGATCCCGGCGGGCAGGCCCGAGGGGCCAAAGCCCGCAGGCACCGCGATGGCCGCCAGCCCCATCAGGTTGACGAAATTGGTATACCGCCCAAACTGGCTGTTGCGCACAACCGGGTCGGCCAGCATGTCGGCCACAGTGCAGGTGGTGGGCGAGGTCGGCAGCATCAAGACATCGACCGCGTCCCAGACCGGGGCCACCTGCTGCTTGATCGCGTTCAGCCGGTAGAGGCCGTTGAACGCATCGACGGCGCTGTACCGGGTTGCCCCTGCGATGATCCTGCGCACGGTCGGGTCGAAATCGCCTTCGTGGGTGGCAAAGAACCCTTCAACCGCCGCTAGCCTTTCCGCGACCCACGGTCCGTCGTAAAGCAGGGCCGCCGCCTCGCGGAACGGCGCATAGTCGAAGGGCAGGATCACCGCTCCCAGCGACTTTGCCCGCGCGATGGCGGCGTCATACAGCGCCTCGACCTCGCCATTGCCGAAGAATTCCCGCTCGGCCCCCTCCAGCACGCCGATCCGCAGGCCCGGTGGCAGGGCGGCCGGGGTCGCTGTGCGCGAGAAGGGATCGGCGGGGTCGTGGCCTTCCATGACCCGGCGCACGGCGGCCCCTTCGGCCACCGATCCGGCAAAGACGGTCACCACATCGACCGATCGGCAGGCGGGCACCACGCCGGTGTTGGGCACAAGTCCGGGCGTCGGCTTGATGCCGACAAGGTTGTTGAAGCCGGCAGGCACCCGGCCCGACCCCGCCGTATCGGTGCCAAGCGCAAAGGCGCACAGGCCCGACGCCACGGCGACCGCCGACCCCGACGAGGACCCGCCCGAGACATAGGCCGCATCGAACACCGACCGCGGCGCGCCATAAGGGGACCGCGTGCCGTTCAGCCCGGTTGCGAACTGGTCAAGGTTGGTCTTCCCGATCACGATGGCCCCCGCCGCGCGCAGACGGGCGATCAGCGTGGCGTCCGCTTCGGGCTGATAGGCAAAGGCAGGGCAGGCGGCCGTGGTGGGCAGGTCTGCCACGTCGATGTTGTCCTTGACCGCAAAGGGGATGCCCCACAGCGGCAGATCGCGCGGACCGGCCATCACCGCGCGGGCGGCGTCGCGCAGCGCCTCGGCCGGCGTTTCGGTGATGAACACCGCCCGGTCAATCAGCGCATCGCGGCGGCGGATGACCTCTTCGACCATATCCAGCGGCGTCAGGCCGCCCGCGTAAGCCGCCTGCAGGGCGGCAATCGTCAGCATCGGGGGCAGCATCAATCGCTCTCCATCACGGCCAGGATCTCGCCCGCGCGGACCGTCCGCCCCGGGCTGGTGTTCACGCTGCGCAACCGGCCCGCGATCGGAGCCGTCACCGCAATCTCCATCTTCATCGACTCAATGATCGCCACCGTATCACCAAGCCCGACCCGCGCACCGGGTTCGGCCAGAAACTTCCACAATGACCCCGGCACGGGGCTTTCCACACCCGTGCAGCCGGGCGGCAGATCGGTGGGGCCGGTCGCGGGCTGTTCGAAGGGGGTGAAGCTGTCGAGCCCGGCCTCTTTCCAGCGCATCCGCTCGGCCTCGAAGGCCTCCTGCTGGCGGAGCTTTGCGGCAATTATGCCGGGCGCGTCCTGCGCAAGGGCGGCCTCTTCGGCGGCCCAGTCAAACACCGTCTCTTCGATCCGCAGGGGATAGGCGCCGTGGGGAAAGGCGGTGCGCGCCTCGGCCAGTTCGGCGGGCGAGACAAGGTGAAACCGGATCTGGTCGAAGAAATCCAGCAGCCACGGGCGGTCCTTGAAGGCGGGCGTGCGGTTCCACGTGTTCCAGACCTGAATCGTGCGGCCGAACAGTTGATAGCCCCCCGGCCCCTCCATCCCGTAGATGCACATATAGGCCCCGCCGATCCCCACGGCGTTTTCCGGCGTCCATGTCCGCGCGGGGTTGTACTTGGTCGTCACCAGCCTGTGGCGCGGGTCGACAGGGGTGGCAACCGGCGCGCCGAGATAGACATCCCCCAGACCCAGTACCAGCCAGCGCGCGTCCAGAATGGTGCGCTGCACGGCGGCCTCATCCGCCAGCCCGTTGATCCGGCGGATGAATTCGATGTTCGACGGACACCAAGGCGCATCGGGGCGCACAAGCTCCTGATACTTGCGCATGGCGAGTTCCGCTTGCGGGTCGTTCCACGACAGGGGCATGTGCACGATGCGGCTGGGCACCCTGACAGACCCTGCGTCGGGCAGGGCGGCCTCGATCCGTTGCAACTCGCGGATCAGATCGGTGCGCGAAAGCCGCGCAGGATCGTAGTGGATCTGCAGGGACCGGATGCCGGGCGTCAGGTCGATGATCGGCAGACCTGAGGCGGCAACCGCCTGCATCAGCAGATGCACCCGCAGGCGCAGCGTGATGTCCAGCGTCATCGTGCCGTATTCGACCAGCAGGTTCGCGTCGCCCTGACGGCGGTAGGCGACCGACACCCCCTGCCCACCCTGCCAGACGATGGGTGACCCTGCGCGCTGATAGGCGGGCCCCGCGACCGGATCGGCGGGTCGCGCCACAGGGTTGAAGCGCACCCTGTCGCCGGGGCGCAACTGCCCCAGTTTCCACAGGTCACCCGCTGCCACCACGCCGGGGCAGACAAAGCCGCCAAGGCTGGGTCCATCCGGGCCCAGCAGGATCGGCATGTCGCCGGTAAAGTCGATGGCCCCCACGGCATATGAGTTGTCGTGCAGGTTGGACGGATGCAGCCCCGCCTCGCCCCCATCCGCGCGCGCCCATGTCGGCGCGGGGCCGATCAGGCGCAAGCCGGTGCGGTCGGAATTGAAATGCACCTCGTAGGGGGTCGAGAACAGCGTTTCGATATCGCCGGGCGCAAAGAAATCCGGCGCGCCATGCGGGCCGTAGACGACATCCAGCGTCCAGTCCTGCGTCAGTTCGGCGGGTTCCGGACTGTCCGGAGTTGCCACCACGGCACCCGCCAGAGGCAGAAGATCGCCCGTTCTGAGCGTGCCAGTTGCATGGCCGCCAAAGCCGCCCAGACCAAAGGTCGCGCGCGAGCCAAGGACTTGGGGCGCGGCAAAGCCCCCGGCCACGGCCAGATAGGCCCGCATGCCCGGCCCGTCGATGGCCCCAAGCGCCAGCACGGCACCGGCCGGCACATCGACCACAGGCCCGGTGACAGTGACGCCGTCCAGCGTCATCCGCATTCGCGCCCCGGCCAGCGCCACCCGCGCGGGCGACAGGAACCGCAGGGTCGGACCGGCCATCGTCAGTTCCAGCGCCGCCGTGTCGGGCGGGTTGCCGACCAGCCGGTTCGCATTGCGGTGCCCCCGCGCGTCCATCGGCCCTGATGGCGGCACGCCGACATGCCACAGGCCCAGCCGCCCCGGCAGTTCCTGCAGGCTGGACTGCGCGCCGGGGGCCAGCACCTCGATTCCCTTCGGCGCAAAGGCAAAGCTGTTCAGCGCGGCGGTCGTCACATCACCGGCGGCAAACATCTCGGACGAAGCGATGGCCGACAGATAGTCAAGGTTGGTGGCAATCCCTGCAACGCGGGATGCGGCCAGCGCCTGTTGCAGGGCGGCGATTGCGGCGGGGCGGTCAGGCCCGTGCACGATGATCTTGGCAAGCATCGGGTCGTAGTACGGCTCTACCACCGTACCCGTCGCGATCCAGCCATCCACCCGGATGCCCTCGGGGAAGGCCACATCCGTCAGCCGCCCGGCCGAAGGGCGAAAGCCCGCATGCGGCTGTTCGGCATAAAGCCGCGCTTCGATGGCGTGGCCTTGCGGTGTTGGCAGGGTGGCGGGGATCGGGTCTTCGCCTGCCGCCAGCCGCACCATCCATTCCACCAGATCAATCCCCAGAACCGCCTCGGTCACCGGGTGTTCGACCTGCAGGCGTGTGTTCACCTCGAGAAAGGCAAAGTCCTGACGGTCGGGGTCATAGATGAATTCCACAGTCCCGGCAGAGGCATAGCTGACGCTGGCACACAGCGTTTGCGCCGCAGCCAGCAGCCGCTGACGCACCGCTTCCGGCAGGTGCGGCGCGGGCGTTTCCTCGATGACCTTCTGGTTGCGGCGTTGCAGGGAACAGTCGCGCTCTCCCAACGCCACGGCGCGGCCACGCCCGTTGCCAAAGACCTGCACTTCCACATGCCGCGCACGGGCCACGAAACGTTCAAGATACACCCGCGCGTCGCCGAAACTGGCGCGCGCAGTGCGTTCCACCCCGTCAAAGGCGGCGCGCAGGGCGGGTTCGTCGTCGCACCGGCTCATCCCGATGCCACCGCCGCCTGCGGTGGATTTCAGCATGACGGGATAGCCAAGGGTACCCGCCGCCGCCACCGCCGCCCCGACATCTGCAAGCAGACCGGTACCCGGCAGCAGGGGCACGCCCGCCTTTTGCGCCAGATCGCGGGCGGTGTGTTTCAGGCCGAAGTCGCGCAGGTGCCGGGGATGGGGGCCGATGAAGGTGATGCCATCCGCTGCCAACGCCTCGGCAAAGCCCGCGTTTTCGGACAGGAATCCGTAGCCCGGATGCACGGCTTCGGCCCCCGTCGCGCGGGCGGCGGCGATCACGGCCGCCACGTTCAGATAGCTTTCCGCCGCAGGTGCCGGGCCAAGCCGCACCGCCTGATCTGCCAGCCGGACATGGGGCGCGAACCGGTCGGCGTCGGAATAGACGGCCACCGGAGAGATTCCCATCGCGCGCAGGGTTCGGATGATGCGGACCGCGATTTCACCACGGTTCGCCACAAGAACGGTCTTGAACATGCGCCTAGTCCGAAATCTCGACGCGGATCGGCGTCGG
>JAIYDJ010000035.1 GCA_027487575.1 Rhodobacter sp.
GTGATGAAATTCGGCGGCACCTCGGTGGCCGATCTCGCGCGGATCGGGAACGCCGCTGCAAAGGTCAAGCGCGAGGTCGAACGCGGCTATGACGTGATCGTCATCGTCAGCGCGATGTCGGGCAAGACCAACGAACTGGTCGGCTGGGTCGAGGGCACCTCGCCCCTGTTCGATGCCCGTGAATATGACGCGGTGGTGTCATCGGGCGAGAATGTGACGGCCGGTCTGATGGCCCTGACGCTGCAGGAAATGGACGTGCCCGCGCGGTCATGGCAGGGCTGGCAGGTGCCGATCCAGACCACCTCCGCCCATTCTTCGGCCCGGTTCGTCGACATCCCCCGCGCCAACATCGACGCGAAATTCGCCGAAGGCTTCAATGTCGCCGTGGTCGCGGGCTTTCAGGGCGTGTCGCCCGAAGGCCGCATCACCACTCTGGGGCGCGGCGGGTCCGACACCACGGCGGTGGCCTTTGCCGCCGCCTTTGCCGCCGAACGGTGCGACATCTACACCGACGTCGATGGCGTCTATACCACCGATCCGCGGATCAGTGCCAAGGCCCGCAAGCTCGATCGCATCGCCTTCGAGGAAATGCTGGAACTGGCCTCGCTCGGGGCCAAGGTGCTGCAGACCCGGTCCGTCGAACTGGCGATGCGCTACAAGGTGCGCCTGCGCGTGCTGTCGTCCTTCGAGGACAACGACGACAACTCGGGAACTCTGGTCTGCGACGAGGATGAAATCATGGAATCGAAAGTTGTGTCGGGTGTCGCCTATTCGCGCGACGAGGCGAAGATGACGCTGGTCAAGGTCGAAGACCGCCCGGGCATCGCCGCGGCAATCTTCGGCCCGCTGGCGGATGCGGGCGTGAACGTTGACATGATCGTGCAGAACATCTCGGAGATCGAGGATGGCGCCGACCGTCGGCCCTATACCGACATGACGTTCTCCTGCCCGACAAACCAGGTGATCCGGGCCCGCAAGGCGATCGAGGACGCCCGCGACGCCGGGCGCTTTGCCTATGGCGATCTGGTGACCGACACGGACGTGGCAAAAATTTCGGTGGTCGGGATCGGGATGCGGTCGCATGCCGGGGGGGCCGCGACCATGTTCCAGGCTCTGGCCGCCGAGAATGTGAACATCAAGGTCATCACCACCTCCGAGATCAAGATCTCGGTGCTGATCGACCGAAAATACATGGAACTGGCCGTCCAGTCGCTGCACGACGCGTTCGGGCTGGAACAGGCCTGACCCGCACCGCCGCCCGGGCCATTCACCCCATGTCCTGATGGATCGTCGGCCCCGTCTGTTGGCCGGTTTCGTCAGGCGCAGATGCCCGGTTCCGTTGCGCCGCCCCTTGTGATCTAAAGGCGCAAACAACCTGCGGTGGGTTTCGATGCCAGAACGGACAGAAAGTGACAGCCGCAAACTGCTGCGCCGTCTGCGGGACAGTCTGGCCGTGCCCGGCAAGGGTCAGGACCGGCTGGACCGCATCACCAGTCTGATCGCCGATTCGATGCGCACCGAAGTGTGCTCGATCTATCTGTTCCGCGACCCCGAAACGCTGGAACTCTGCGCTACCGAAGGGCTCAACAAATCAGCCGTCCACCAGACCCGGATGAAGCTGGGCGAAGGGTTGGTGGGGCGCGTGGCCCGTCTTGGCCAGCCGGTGAACACCGCCAATGCGCCCGCCGAAAAAGGCTTTCGGTTCATGCCCGAAACGGGCGAGGAAATCTACTCGTCCTTCCTTGGCGTCCCGATCCAGCGGGTCGGCGAAAAGCTGGGCGTGCTGGTGGTGCAGTCCAAGGCCGCCCGCGCCTACTCCGAAGACGAAATCGACGCGCTCGACGTGGTGGCCATGGTTCTGGCTGAAATGGCCGAGCTTGGCGCCTTCGCCGGGGAAGGCGACGCGATGGGGGCCAAGCACAAGCAGCCCGTCCTGATCCGCGGCGGCACCGGGCAGGAGGGCGCCGCCGAGGGCCGGGTCTGGCTGCACGAACCCCGCGTCGTGGTGACCAACCCGGTGGCCGACGACCCCCTGACCGAGATCGACCGCATCCGCGAGGCGGTGGGCGTGCTGCGCGTCTCGGTCGACGACCTGCTGGCCGCCGAAAGCCTTGACAAGGACCAGAAGGCGGTGCTGGAGGCCTACCGGATGTTCGCCCATTCGCGCGGCTGGCTGCGCCGGATGGAGGAAGACATCCAGCGCGGCCTGTCGGCCGAGGCGGCAGTGGAAAAGGAACAGTCCGCCGCGCGCAACCGTCTGGAACAGGTGCCCGACGCCTATCTGCGCGACCGCCTGCACGATCTGGACGACCTGTCGAACCGGCTGTTGCGCATCCTGACCGGACAAGGCTCTGATACCGGGGCAGAAATGCCGGAAAACCCGGTGCTGGTGGCCCGCAACATCGGGCCTGCCGAACTTCTGGAATACGGCCGCAAGCTGCGCGGCGTGGTGCTGGAGGAAGGGTCTGTCGGCTCGCATGCCGCCATCGTCGCGCGGGCGCTGGCCATCCCGCTGGTCATCAACGCCGACCGCATCACGACCGAGGCGCTGAACGGCGACCCGATTCTGGTCGACGGCGATCAGGGGTTGGTCCACCTGCGCCCCGACGAAACCGTGGCCCGCAGTTTCCGCGACAAGATCGCGATGCAGGCCGAGGCGCAGAAACGCTATGCCAGCTTGCGCGACCTGCCCGCCACGACGCGCGACGGGCAGACGGTCGCCCTGCTGATGAACGCGGGCCTGATGGCTGATCTGCCGTCGCTGGAGGGGTCAGGTGCCGAAGGGGTTGGCCTGTTCCGGACCGAGTTGCAGTTTCTGATCCGCAACCGGATGCCGCAGCGGGCCGAACTGGCCCAGACCTATGCCCGCGTGATGGACGCCGCACGGGGGCGGCCCGTGGCGTTTCGCACGCTGGATATCGGGTCAGACAAGGTGCTGCCCTACATGAAGCCGCAGGACGAACCGAACCCGGCAATGGGCTGGCGGGCGATCCGCGTGGGGCTGGACAAGCCCGGCGTGCTGCGGATGCAGTTGCAGGCCCTGCTGCGCGCCGCGAACGGCCGCCCCTTGTCGATCATGTTTCCGTTCATCTCGGAACATGGAGAGTTCATGATGGCCCGGTCGCACACGTTGCGCGAGATTCACCGCGAGCGCAGTCTGGGCCATACGGTTCCCGCCTCCATCGAAATCGGCGCGATGCTGGAAACGCCCAGCCTCGCCTACGCGCCGCAGGCGTTCTTCGATCTGGCCGACTTCGTGTCGATCGGAGGCAACGACCTGAAACAGTTCTTCTTTGCGGCCGACCGCGAGAACGAGCGGGTCCGCAAGCGCTATGACACGCTGAACCTGTCGTTCCTGTCGTTTCTGGAACTCGTCGTGCAGCGCTGTGCAGCCTCGGGCACCCGGTTGTCGTTCTGCGGCGAGGATGCGGGCCGCCCGATCGAGGCGCTGGCGCTGGCCGCCATCGGGCTGCGGGTGCTTTCGATGCGCCCCGCCTCGGTCGGTCCGGTCAAGTCGCTGTTGCGCCGGGTCGATCTGGCCCAGGCCCGCGCCGTCATCGAAACCGCCCGCACGGCGGGGGCCGAAAGCGCCCGGCCCGCGCTGATGGAGTGGCTCGCCACGCAGCAGGACTGACCGCACCCGTCTGCGGACGGCTGCGAATCTTCTGCGATGATACCGGTCCGGGGCATCAGGCGGACCCGCCTTGAATATTGCCGAAAATTCGTTCCTGGGTCAGTTGCCTACCGGCACGATCCGCCGGCCGCCCGCCTTGATGCCTGCGCTGATCCGGTTATCCACATCGTTGCCGTCCAGCGAGGCCAGAAACCCGTTGAACTCGGGGGTTGCCCGCGTCGCCAGCCGCCCGGCCTCGATCACCAGATCGACCTGATCCGTCGCCAGCCGCAGCCGGGTCGGCACCTTGTTCAACTCCGTGCGCATCGCGGCGGGCACGCCTTCGAAACTGGCCTGCCCGACGAACAGCTTCACATCGGTGCAATCCCAGCCATCAAGGCTTCCGCGCAACCGCCGCACCTCGGCCATGGGCAGCGCACAGCGCCATTCGACCAGTTCTTCCTGCCACAGCTTCAACTCGCCGCGCATCGCATCATAGCCCGACCGGGTGGCCGCACTCATCGACGCCGTGGCAATCGACATGCCCAGCCCGACGCCCCCCGGTCCCGCCACCTTCTGCGTCCAGGAAAAATCCGTCTCGACCCCCGCATTGGCGACCAGAAACAGCATCCGCGTCATCCGCACCGCCTCGGCCGGCGTCATCGGCGCAAAGGGCGCCTCGGCGCGCGCGCGTTCTACCGCAAGCCCGGTGGTACCGAAATTGTCGGTGATCCCGCCGTCCAGCAGTTTGACGAACTTCACCTCCTCGGGGTTGGCATAGCTTTCCAGAGCGCGGGCATGGGCGCGCATCGCTGCCGTCGCCTCGGGGTTGAACCGTGCCGCCGTCAGCCAGTCGGGCTCGACATAGTCGCAGGCCCCCTGATGCGCCTGCAGCACCACGGGCGAGAACACCAGCGGAAAGGCGGCGGACGCGGCCACCGCCTCGGAAATCGGCATGCGCGACAGATCGGAACACAGGGCATCGAAGGTTTCGGGCGAAAACAGGAAGGGCGTGTTGTTCGCCATGTCGGTGGCGTTGATCCATGTCTTGATCCGCGACCGCGCGCGCAGATCGCCAAAGGTCGCGTTGTGGAACAGCACTTCGTCCAGATACCGCTGAAAGGTGCTGCGCCCGTTGGCCCCGCCGGACAGGCCCTTGACCACCGTGATCGGGTTGAACATGGTATTTGCCATGTATTTTTCGGCGTCCGTGATCAGATACCGCTCGCGGTAGCCGTCAATGCCGCGTGGCCCGTTCAGCCCGAACTGCGCCGCCGTGACCGAGCCGCCCGACACGCCCGACACCAGCCGCACATGGTCCAGCAGCCCGTCGGGCGTGCCCGTGACCGCAGCCTGCGCCTGCAATTCCTGCAACATGCCATAGGCAAAGGCCGAAGCCCGCATTCCGCCGCCCGAAAAGGCAAGACCGACATAAAGATCACCCTTGCCGATGCTTTCGTCCGTGACCTCGACCAGCGACAGGTTCTCGCCCTGCAGGGGCGCATTCACCGGCTGGTTCCAGACGGCGCAGCCGGTCAGCAGGGTGAGGCAGAACAGCAGTCGCTTCATCGTCATTCTCCGGGCATTCACACGTCAAGCTTAGGCCAGCCGATCTGCAGCACAAACCCCTTTTCGACCGGCGGCAGGTCCAGCCGCGCCCCGTGCCGTGCCGCGATCGCCCGCACCAGCGCCAGACCCAACCCATGCCCCGGCACCGCCCGGTCCCGGTCGGCCCGCACGAACCGCTCGAACGCCTCGCCTGCCATCTCTGGCGGCAGGCCGGGGCCTGTGTCGGCCAGCCGCAACACGACCCGCTCGCCGTCCACCAGCGACAGCCGCACCGCATCCCCCGGCCCGCAATACTTGATCGCGTTGTCCAGAAGGTTCGACAGCATCTGCGCAATCAGGTTGCGGTCACCCAGAACCCGGCACCCCGGCGCGATCGCGGCCTCGCAGACCAACCCCTTGTCTTCGGCCAGGGCCTCGTAAAGCTCCCACACCTCGCCCGCCACGCCCGACAGATCGACCGGCACCAACCCGCCCGTCCCCTGATCCGCCTCGGCGCGGCTGATGTCGAGGAGCGCATCGAACACCCGCACCGCGGCCCGCATGTCGGCGCGCAACTCGTCCGCCACCGCCTGCCCTTCGATCCTCGACAGCTTCTGCATCATCCGGTTCAGTGGCGTGCGCAACTCGTGCGCGATGGTGTCGGACAGCCGGTGCGTCGCCCGGTTCAGGGCCTCGATCCGGTCCAGCATGCCGTGGACATGCGTTTCCAGAAGGCCGAACTCGTCGTCAGACCGCTGTCCCGGAAGCCGAGCGTCCAGTGCCCCATCCGCGACGCGGTCGGCAAGGTCGTTTATCCGCCCGATCCGCGCCATCACCGACCGCGCGGTCAGCCAGCCAACCCCCCCGCCCGCAACCAGCAGCGCCGCGAGAAGCCCCAGCATTCTGCGGCGCATCGCGGCGAGTGTATCATCGACCGGACGCAGGCTGCGCGCCACCAGCAGCGTGAAGCCACCCGGAAGGTCCCACAGCACGGCCAGCCATCGGGCTTTGCCTTCCGGGATGACCTCTGCCGGTTCCAGGCTCAGCAGATCGCCCTGGCGGGCCGCTGCCACCGGCCAACCCTGGCGTTCACCCGCCAGAACCTGCTTTTGCCGGTCAAGCAGGACCAGAACCTCGTCGCCCGTGGTCGCGGTGGCCCGGTAGTCGATCGCCTGCCGCAGCGCGATGATCCGCCGCTGGTCATACAGCGTGGCAAACCCGTCCAGATCGGCGGTCAG
This sequence comes from Rhodobacter sp., assembly GCA_027487575.1. Classification (GTDB taxonomy): domain Bacteria; phylum Pseudomonadota; class Alphaproteobacteria; order Rhodobacterales; family Rhodobacteraceae; genus JAIYDJ01. Next base: position 6,400 of record JAIYDJ010000035.1, read on the forward strand.
CAACGCGCGGGCCTGCACCATCAGCCGGTCTTCGACCAGCCGGTACTGCAAGGCCATCGCCCCCAGCGCCAACACCATCACTGCCAGCGCCATGAACCCAGCCAGCCGCCAGGTCGCCCGCGCCTGCCAGGCACCTTTCACATCGGCTCCAGCGGCGCAAAGACATACCCCTCGCCCCGCGCGGTCTGGATTGCGGCGGACCCGGCCTGTTCCAGCTTGCGGCGCAGGCGGCCGACATGCACATCCACCACATTCGTCTGCGGATCGAAATGCAGATTCCAGACATTTTCTAGCAACTGCATCCGCGTCACCACATGCCCCGCATTTCGCGCCAGAAAGGTGATCAGTTCGAATTCCTTGGGGCTTACGGCCACATGTGCGCGTCTTACATGAACGGTGCGGGCCTTGATGCGGATTTCAAGTTCACCAAAAGCCAACAAATCGTTGTCCAGGCTCTGCATCGCCCCGCGCCGCAGCAGCGCCCGCAACCGCGCCCGCAGTTCGTCGGGCTCGAACGGTTTCGGCAGATAGTCGTCGGCCCCCCGCTCCAGTCCCTCCACCCGGTTGGCGGCCCGGCCCAGCGCGGACAGCACAAGGATCAACGCCCTCGACCCGGCGGTCCGCAGGTCCGCGATGGCTGCGACGCCATCACCACCGGGCAGCATCCGGTCCAGCACGATCACCCGGAAGTCACCCTGCGCAGCCCTGACCCCGTCGTCCAGCGTGCCGCAGATCACCGGCTGACAGCCCAGGTCGCGCACGATCCCGGCCACGGCTTCGGCGGTTTCCGGGTCGTCCTCGATGATCAGAATACGGTCCATCGCAATCTCCTGCCGCATCCTCAGAACACCACCACGTCGGGGTCAAGCACATTCGCGCCGCCCAGCGCGCGGAACCCCGGCTTGGCAAACGGGTCGATGACGACATGCCGCGTCCGCCCGTCAGGTCCGCGCAACAGGACCAGAACCGCCCCGTCGCCGAGCGGCGCGGCGTCCACCGGACCGCCGTTCACCGACACCACGACATCCCCCACCGCGACACCCGCGACCAGCGCAGGCGAAGGATCGGCCAGATCGGTCACCTGCCCCGCCGCGTCCAGCGTGATCCCCAGCTTGGGAAGGGTGTACTCCGTCTGGTGTTGCGTGCCCGTCAGGTCGCGCAGTGCCAGAACCGGGGCAGGCGGTATCAGGTCTAGCGTGACGGAAACCTCTTTCACGCCGCGCCGAAGTGTCAGTTCTGCCCTGCCCCGCACTTGCGCCGCCTCGATCGCGAAGGCCAGATCACCGGCCTGCGCCAGCGCGCCCCCGTTTACCGCAAGGATCACATCCCCGGCCTGCAGGGCGCGCGCGACACCGGTCGGATCGACGGCATCGACCAGCACACCACCCGTCGGCACCGCCAAGGCTGCGGCGATCTGGCGGTCCACCGGTCGCGCCGTCAGCCCAAGTTCGGGAAAGGGCGGCAGGGTTTCGCCAACCAGACCGTCAACGATGCGCCCCAGATCAGCCGCCGAGATCGCATAGCCGATGCCGACGAACATCCGGCTGCCGTTGGCGATCTGGGCGTTCATCCCCACCAGCCGCCCTTCGGCATCGATCAGCGGCCCGCCTGACGATCCGGGATTCACGGCGGCGTCATGCTGGATCATCCGGATCGGGACGGCGGTTTCGATCTGGCGCGCCAGCGCCGAGACATGCCCCGCCGTCACGGTGAAGGCGATTCCCAGCGGCGCCCCCAAAGCCCAGACCTGCTCTCCCAGCGCCAATGCGGAACCTGCAACCAGTCCCGCCCGCCCCGGCGTCACCGAAATCACCGCCACGTCGCGGACGGCGTCGCGCGCAACAATCCGCCCGATCTGCGCCCGCCCCGCCGTATCGGTCAGCCGCACCTCTGCGACATCGGCGACGACATGCGCATTCGTCACCGCCACCTCGCCCGCCCCCCACAGGAATGCGGAGCCCAGAAACCGGTCCTCATCCGTGGCGGTGTGCACGGTGAACACCGCTGCCATGGCCTGATCCAGCGGCGGGTCGGCCCGGGCGGGACTGACGAGCGCCACGCAGAGCAGCACGGCCAGAACGGCCATGCCTTCGGCGATCAGCGGAAAGCGAATGGTCAGGCGTCGCATCGTGGTCTCCTTGCAAGTGCCCGACCAACCTATGCAAGCCGCCGCACAGCGTCACATGACAAAGGCGGTCATCAAAAAAACGCATGTTTACAGGGGGCCGCGCACCGATCATCTTCACCGCACCGGACCCAATCAGGATAGACCCATGCTGCGCCCCTTTCTGATCGCCCTGCTGTTCGCCGTACCCGCCGCCGCAGAAACCCCGTCGCCGGTCAAGACCGCCGAACTTTCGGCGCGGCTGTTCGCAACCGGGGTGGAGATGGCGGACCCCTTGCTGATCCTGTCGGCCGCGAAACTGCGCAAGACGCTGGCCCCCACCGCGACCGACCGCGCCGCTACCGACGGCGCACCGGCCAGCGATGCGCCGCTGAGCTGGGAGGACATGCTGGCCGAGGCCGAGGCCCTGTCGGAAGGCGACGACATTCTCCTGGGCCTGATCGACGACGTGCGCGCGGAAACGACCAAGGGCGTGTCGTCGGGGCCGGTCTACAACATCGGATCGATTCCGAACGGCAAGACCGACACCTATCCGATGGTCGATTTCATCGGCGGCGAATATGCCGAGGTCTATGTCGAGGCTAAATCTGCGTCGGACCTGAACCTGACGATCGTCGATGCCAAGGGGCGGCTTGTCTGCTCGGACACCGATGCAAGCCACATCGCCTATTGCGGCTGGCGCCCCGCCGATACCGCAGGTTTCGTGTTGAAGGTCGAAAACAACGGCCCGTCTGCGGCCAGCTATGCACTGATGACGAACTGACATGCGCGCGATCCTCCCCCTTGCCATGGCCCTTGCGCTGTCCTCCGCCCCGGTTCTGGCGCGGGAAAACCACGCCATCCTGATCGGGGCGAACACCTATCCCGGACTGGAAGAGCGGTACTGGCTGAAAGGCCCGGCCAACGATGTGGCACTGGTGCAGACGTACCTGACGACCGCGGCCCCGGTGCCGTTCGAGACGGAGAATGTCACTGTCCTTTCCGACGGCGTCACCACCGCGCCCACGCTGGAGGCGATCCGCACCGCCTTTGCGGACCTGACGGCGCGGGTGCAGCCCGGCGATTTCGTCTATCTGCATTTTTCCGGCCACGGCACGCAGGCCCCGGCGCTGAACCCCGACGCGGAACTCGACGGGCTGGACGAACTGTTTCTTCCCACCGACATCGGCCCTTGGTCTGACAGTGTTGGCGCGGTGCAGAACGGTCTGGTGGATGATGAAATCGGGCAGATGATCGACGGTTTGCGCGCCAGGGGGGCGGATGTCTGGGCGGTGTTCGATTCGTGCCACAGCGGCACCGTCACCCGCGCAGCCCCCAGTGGCGCAGAAGAGGTCCGCACCCGGCAGTTGCCGCCCGAGGCATTATCCCTGCCCGAACCCGCCCAGTCGCGCAGCGTCGAAGACCCGCGCGCCGCACCCGAGGCCCCCTTGGACGCCACCGACCAGCCCGGCAGTTTCGTGGCCTTCTACGCCGCCCAGACCAACGAGGTGACGCCGGAAAAGAACCTGCCGAAGGGCAAGCCCGGCCGCGTGCCGCACGGGGTTTTCACCTATGCCCTGTTCGAAACGCTGGCCGAATACCCCGCCGCGACCTATGGCCAGATCGGCCAGGAGGTGCTGCGCAAATACGCGACCAAGTCGCTGGCCCGGTCGACCCCGATGTTCGAGGGCGATCTGGACCGCGTGGCGTTTTCCGGCACCCCCGGCACCCGCGTGGCCCAATGGCCCGCGACCCGCGATGGCGACACCTTCACCCTTCCCGCAGGCACCCTGCACGGATTGGCGCAGGATGAAATCCTTGCCGTCATGGCCTCTGCCGCCGATGAAACCGCCGCCGCCCTTGGTCATGTCCGGATCACCGATGCCCAGACCTTCACCGCGACCGCGACCCCGGTCGAACAGGAGGGCAAGACCCTGCCCGCCGAACTGCCGCGCGGTCTGACGCTGCGCAAGATCACGACCGAACTGGATTTTTCGCTGTCCATCGCCCTGCCCGAACCGGGAAGCGCCCCGTCCGCCGCGCTGGCTGCGGCGATGGAGGCCCTGACCGCCGAATCCGGCCCCCGGCTGATCTACGTCGCAGCGGGCGAACCTGCCGATCTGACGCTGACAGTCCTGCCCGACAGCCCGCGTCCCGACGCTATCTGGGTCCTGCCCGGAACCGGGCTGGCCGACACCGACTATGCCACGATCCCCTCGGTGACCACCGCCGACAAGGATGCCGCCGCGCTTGGGTTCACGCTGGCCGACACTCTGACGACGATGGCCCGCGCCATCAACCTGCTGAAGCTTGGCGACGGCATCGGGGCGGGCAGTCTGGATGTCGAGGTCGAGATGCAGACCCGCACCCCCGAGGACCGCACCCTGCGCCCCCTGCCCACCAACACCGTCCCCCGTCTTGTGCCCGATGACGAGGTGCACATTCTGGCGCGCAACAACATGGATGTGCCGGTCGACGTGAACGTCCTTTACATCGGCGCGGACTATTCGATCAGCCATTGGGCCGCCGAACGGATGCAGCCGGGCGACACGCTGAAACGCGGGCTGTTCAAGATCGGCGATTCGGTTCTGGGGGCCGAACGGATGGTCGTGGTCCTGACCCCTGCCGTTCCGCAATCGCCGGTCGAGAACCTTGATTTTCTGGCGCAGGACGCCCTCGATTACACCCGCGAGGTGCCGAAGGGCGCGCCCGGCCTGAAGGACGCACTTGCAGAGGCAGGCTTTGGCACCACCACCCGCGCCGCGACCGCGCTGACCGACGAGGCCGAAAGCGGCCCGGCGCCGGGCATCCTGCAGCTTGAACTGCGCACCGTGCCTGCCGGGGGCTGATCTAGCCCAGCACCTCGGCAACCCGCACCGTCCGGCCTTCGGCGACGGATTTCAACGCTGCCTCGGCCAGCGCCAGTGCCGCCAATCCGTCTTCGCCGGACGGTGAGGCTTCACCCTTACCGCCCAGTACGGCGATGAAGGCGGCAATCTCGGCGGCGTAAGCCTCGGTGTAGCGGGTCATGAAGAAATCATGCAGCGGCGGGCGCGTGTAGCCTGCCGCGCTGGCCACCTCGATCATCACCGGGCGCTGGTTTTCCGCCGACACGGCCCCGAGGGCCCCGTGCACTTCGATGCGCTGGTCATAGCCATAGGTCGCCCGCCGCGAGTTCGAGATGACGGCCTGCTTGCCGGTGGCGGTTTTCAGCATGACCTGCACCGAGTCGAAATCGCCCGCCACCCCGATCTCGGGGTCGACCAGAACCGAGGCCATCGCCGACACTTCGGTGATCTCTTCGCCCAACAGGAACCGGGCCATGTCGAAATCATGGATCGTCATGTCGCGGAAGATGCCCCCCGACCGCGCGATATAGGACACCGGTGGCGCACCCGGATCGCGGCTGGTGATCACCGCCATTTCCACCGCGCCGATCGTGCCCTTTGCAATCTCGGCCTTCACGGCGGCAAAATGCGGGTCAAAGCGGCGGTTGAAGCCGACCATCAGAACGGCCTTGGTTTCACGGACCACCTGCAGGCAGGATTTCACGCGGGCAAGGCTGAGGTCGATCGGCTTTTCGCAGAAGATCGCCTTGCCTGATCGGGCGAACGCCTCGATCAGATCGGCGTGGGTGTCGGTCGGCGTGCAGATCACGACCGCGTCGATGTCGGCCGACTGCAAAATGGCATCGATCGACCGCACATCGCAGCCATACTGCGCCGCGATCGCCGAAGCCGCCTCGGGCATCGCATCCGCCACGGCGACCAGCCGCGCATCCGCATCGCCGTGGATCGCCTTGGCATGGACCCGCCCGATGCGCCCTGCGCCCAAAAGCCCGAATCTGACCGTCATCTCGTCCCCCTTCCGGCAAGGCCGGGCTGATTTGCGGGCATGTTTCCGCCGCGGCGCGGGGCGCGTCAAGGCCGGGGCGAAACGCAATCCGGATTATTTGTTCCACCGTGCCCGAAAATGGTGCAGAAATTCTGCTCCGTCAGTCCTGCGCGCGCAACACCTGTGCCGGGCGTGCGGCCAGCGGACCCCAGGCGAACGCAAGTCCGGCCAGCAAGGTTGCCAGAATCCCGCCCAGCACGATGGCAAAGGCCGATACCGGCTCGAACGCATAGTCGGCTTCCATCACCCAGACCATCACCGCCCAGCCTGCCGCCGCCCCCGCCAGAACGGCAACCACACCTGCCGCAGCGCCCATTAACGCCGACCTCAAGGCAAAGCTCAGCAAGATGCGGGCACGCGACGCCCCCAGCACCTTGAGCAAGGCCGCCTCGTAGACCCGCGCGCGCGTGCCTGCCGCCGCCGCCCCGATCAGGACCACAAAGCCGGTCAGCAGCGTGGCCGATGCGGCCCAGGCGGTTGCGCTGGCAATCGCCGTCAGCGCCTCGGTCACCCGGTCCACCGCATCGCGCACCCGGATCGCCGTGATGTTGGGATAGGCCCGGCTGACATCGCGCATCAGCGCCGCTTCGGCCTCGGGCGTTGAATAGACCGTCGAGATGTAGGTGTGCGGCGCACCCTGCAGGGCCGCCGGGTTCATTGACAGCACGAACCCCATCCCGGCGGTCGAAAAGTCCACCAGCCGGAAACTGGTGATCTCGGCCTCGATATCCCGGCCCAGAACATTGACCGTCAGCCGGTCGCCCAACTTCAGCCCGATCTCTTCGGCCTCCTCGGCGGCAAAGCTGATCTGCGGCGGACCGGCATAATCCTCGGGCCACCACGCACCGGCCGTCACTGTCGCATTGGACGGCGGCCGGGCCGAGTAGGTCACGCCGCGATCACCGGTCAGAACCCAGTGCTCGCCCCCGACCTCGCGCGCGGGTTTGCCGTTGATCTGGGTGATCACCCCGCGCAGCATTGGTGCATTTTCAGACCGCGTCACCGCCGGGTCGCCATCGACGCGCGCCAGAAACCCCTCGATCTGGTCGGGCTGGATGTCGACGAAAAAGAACGAAGGCGCCCGCGCGGGCAGGTCGCGGTCGATGGCGGTGCGAAGATTGGCGTCGATCTGTCCCACCGCCGCCAGCACCGACAGCCCCAGCCCCAGCGACAGGATGACCGAGGCCGCCTCGGACGCCGGGCCGCCGATCGCGCCGAAAGCGAGCCTCCATGCCACCCGGCCCCGCAATCCCCGCGTCAGGCGGCGTGCAACCGCGCGCAGCGCAAGTGCCGCCCCGGCCAGCACGATCAGCGCCCCGAGGATGCCCCCCGCCGACCCCAGCGCCAAAGTGGCCGCACCGGAAAACCACACCGCGCCGCCGACCAGCAGCACGGCCAACCCCACGATCGCGACTAGCGCCCACACCCCGGGCCAGCCCCCGCCCGCCCCGCGATACAGCGCAGCCGCGCGGACCTTCTGGCTGCGTGCAAGCGGCCACAGGGTGAACAGGAATGCCGTCACCAACCCGTAGAAGGCCGCCTCGATCAGGGGCTTGGGATAAAGGCCGATTTCTGCGGGAAACGGCAGCCGCGCCTCGATCAGCGGTCCCGCCAACAGCGGAACCCCGGCCCCGAGCAGCAACCCGATCCCGACACCCAGCGCGGCCAACGCGCCGATCTGAACCAGATAGACGCCAAAGACCAGACCGCCCGTCGCGCCCAGAACCTTCAACGTGGCAATGGTCGCAACCTTTCCCTCCAGATAGGCGCGGACCGCACTGGCCACACCGACACCGCCCACCGCCAACCCGGCCAGCCCCACCAGGATCAGGAACGACCCGATCCGGTCCACGAACCGTTCAACCCCCGGTGCCGCACGGCGGCTGTCGGACCAGCGCATCCCGGCATCGCGGAACTGCGCCTCTGCGGCGGCTTCCAGCGCAGCCAGATCAGCCCCTTGCGGCAGCCGCAACCGGTAGGCCGTCTCGAACAGCGTGCCCGGTTCCAGAAGACCCGACTGTGCCAGCCCCGTGGTCCGCACGATGGTGCGCGGACCCAAGGCAAAGCCCCCGGTTGCCGAGTCAGGCTCGCGCAGCAGCACCGCCCCCAGCCGGAACTCCTGCAGGCCCAGCCGGAACCGGTCACCGACCGACAGACCCAACCGGTCCACCAGAACCTTGTCCATCACCGCACCCGGCACACCGTCTGCCCCGGCCAGCGCATCGGCCAGCGTTCCCGCCTCAAGCCCCACCGATCCAAGCAGCGGATAGGCCCCGTCCACCGCCTTGACCTGCGTCAGCGCGCGGTCTTCCGCCTCGCCCGCGCCCGCGACGACCATCGACCGGAAATCGACGATCTCGGACACTTCGTTGGCGATCCCTTCCATATAGGCCCGCTCTGCCTCGGTCGCAAAGCGGTAGGTGAATTCCATCTGCGCATCGCCGCCCAGCAACACCGCGCCCTGATCGCGCAAGCCCGCGTCGATGGCCGCGCGCACCATGCCGACCGCCGCGATGGCCGCCACACCAAGGGCAAGGCAGGCCAGAAACACCCGGAACCCCGACAGCCCGCCCCGCAACTCGCGCGCCGCGATGCGCATCGCAAGACCGATCACAGCAGCCCCTCGCCCGCGATCCGCCCGTCGGCCAGCCGCACCACCCGGCTGCACCTTGCCGCGAGTTCCGGCGCATGGGTGACCAGGATCAGCGTCGCCCCATGCCGGTCGCGCAGCCCGAACATCAGGTCCATGATGGCCGTCCCGTTCACGCCATCCAGATTTCCCGTCGGTTCATCCGCCAGCAGGACCGCCGGACGTGGAACCACGGCCCGCGCCAGCGCCACGCGCTGCTGTTCGCCCCCGGACAACTGGCTGGGATAATGGTCCATCCGCGCGCCGAGGCCCACGGCCTGCAATTCTGCCGCCGCCCGGCCAAAGGCATCCTGCATCCCAGCCAGTTCCAGCGGCAGCGCCACGTTTTCGTGAGCGGTCATCGTCGGAATCAGGTGGAAGCTTTGAAAGACCACGCCCATATTCCCCCTGCGGAAACGCGCCAGCCCATCCTCGTCCATCGCCGAAAGGTCCTGCCCCAGCGCCATCACCTGCCCCGACGTCGCCCGTTCCAGCCCGCCCATCAGCATCAGCAGCGACGATTTCCCCGATCCCGACGGCCCGACAAGCCCGACAGTCTCACCTTCTTCGACCGCAAGGGTGATGCCGCGCAGAATCTCCACCGGGCCCGCGTTGCCGGCCAGCGTCAATCCGACCCCGTTCAGTGAAAGCACCTGTCCCATGATCCCTGCCCTTGCCCGTTTCCTTCCATATGGCGCAGCCCGCACAATCCGCAACGGTGCAGTTGCATTGCTTTTGGCCGGTCTGCCTGCCCATGCGGAAAAAACCCTGCTGGCGCTGGGGGACAGCCTGACACAGGGCTATGGCCTGCCGCAGGATCAGGGGTTCGTGCCGCAGATGCAGGCGTGGCTGCGGGCGCAAGGCGAGGACGTGACGGTGATCAACGCCGGTGTGTCGGGCGACACCACAGCGGGCGGGCTGTCGCGGCTCGACTGGTCGCTTACGCCGGAGGTGGATGCGATGATCGTCAATCTGGGCGGCAACGACCTGCTGCGCGGACTTGATCCGGCCAGCAGCCGCGCCAACCTGGACAGGATTCTGGCCACCGCGCAGGCCCGCAACCTGCCCGTCCTTCTGGTGGGCCTGCAGGCTCCGGGCAACTACGGGCCCGACTTCAAGCGCGACTTCGACGCGATGTATCCCGCCCTTGCCGCCAGCTACGGGGCCGATCTGGAAACCGACTTCTTTGCGCCGCTGGTCGCGGCAGGCGGGCTTGATGCGGGCGTCATGCAACCCGATGGCATCCACCCCAGCGCAAAGGGGGTGGCCCTGATCGTCGAAGGCCTTGGACCGAAGGTTCTGGCGCTGCTGAACAAGGTTGCCGACTGATCCCCCTTGCACCGGCGCGCGGCGCATCGGATCAATCGGCAGTCCCGAGGAGAACCGCCATGACCCTGATCGCCGACCTGACCGCCGCAATCGGAGCCGACCATGTGCTGACGGGTGACGCGCTGGCCCGCTACCGCCCGGACTGGTCCTCGCATTACACATCGAACCCCTGCGCGGTGGCACGGCCTGCGAACACCGCCGAAGTGGCGTTGGTCATGCAGATCGCCGCCCGACACAAGATGCCGGTCACGCCCGTATCGGGCCTGACCGGCATCGTCGGCGGGGCGATGACCGAAGGCGGGCTGATGCTGTCGGTCGAACGGCTGAACCGCATCCGCGAGGTGCGCGCTGCAACCCGGATTGCCGTGGTCGAGGCGGGGGTGATCCTGTCACGCCTGCACGACGCGGCCGAGGCCGAGGGGCTGTACTTCCCGCTGTGGTTCGGCGCGCGGGGGTCTGCGATGATCGGCGGCGTGCTGTCGACCAATGCAGGCGGATCGAACGTGCTGCGCTATGGCTCCACCCGCGGCCTGTGTTTGGGGATCGAGGTGGTGCTGGCCGATGGCCGTGTGTTGAACCTGATGTCGCAACTGCACAAGGACAACTCGGGCTATGACCTGAAGAACCTGTTCATCGGGGCCGAAGGCACGCTTGGGATCATCACGGCGGCGGTGATGAAGCTGGTTCCCGCCCCCTTGGCCCATGCCACGGCATGGCTGGCCGCCCGCAGCCTGCCCGACGCGCTGACCCTGCTGAACCGTCTGCAAGAGGCGACCGGCGGCCGGGTCGAGGCGTTCGAATTCATGCCCGACACCTACATGCGCCGTCTGGCCGAGGCGCGGCCCGACATCCGCCAGCCGTTCACAACCCGCCGGGCGGTCAACATCCTTGTCGAGATCGGCACCACCACACCCGCCGACGCCACCCCCGGCCCGGAGGGCGCCGTGCCTTTGGTCGATCTGCTGGAAGGCACGCTGGCCGACCTGCTGGAACAGGGGGCGGTGGTCGAGGCCGAAGTCGCCCGCACTGAACAGCAGCGCCGGGCGATGTGGCACCGGCGGGAACTGGCGGCGGAAATCACCTATCACCGCAAACCGGCGATCGACACCGATGTAGCCCTGCCGCTGGACCGGGTCGGGGCGTTTCTCGACGCGATCCATGCCCGCCTGCCGGACCTGGACGCAGGGTCGGAAACCATGTCGGTCGCCCATCTGGGAGACGGCAACGTGCACTTCACCGTCTTTCCGACCCGCGACGATCCCGCCCTGCAGGACGCGGTGGTATCGGCCATCGAAGACGAGGTTCAGGCCCTTGGCGGTACGTTCAGCGCCGAACACGGTGTCGGACTGTCGAAACTGCCGTCGATGGCGCGGCGCAAGGACCCGGTCGCGCTGGACGTGATGCGCAAGCTGAAGGCGGCGCTGGACCCTGACAACCTGCTCAATCCCGGCAAGGTTGTTCCGGCGCGACCCTAGGGACGAACTTGCTGCGAAAAGTCTGGCCGGGTCGTTGCAGCCCTGAATTTTCGCAGAAAATTCGCCCCTACCGCCAACTGAAGAACCCCGGCGGCACCTGCGCCAGCAGCCGGTCGGCCAGTTCGCGCCCCATCGCCGCGCCATCCGCCACCGGCCCCCGCAACTCGCCGGTGATCACTTCCGACCCGTCCGGGCGCAGAACCTCGCCGCGCAGCCACAGTTCCGGACCGTCCAGCAGCGCCAGCCCCGCAATGGGCGTTTCGCAGGACCCGTCCAGCCGCGCCAGAAACCCGCGTTCCGCCGCAAGGCGCTGCCCGGTCGGGCCGTCGTGTATCCCCTCCAGCAGCCCCGCCACGCGGGTATCCTCACTGCGCCGTTCGATCCCGATGGCGCCCTGCGCCACGGCGGGCAGCATGTCTTCGGGGGCGATGGCCGACCGCGCCACATGCGCCATTCCCAGCCGGTTCAGCCCGGCCATTGCAAGGAACGTCGCCTCGGCCACGCCGTCCTGCAACTTCTTCATCCGGGTCTGCACGTTGCCGCGAAACTCGACCAGTTTCAGGTCGGGCCGACGGTGCGCCAATTGCGCCCGCCGTCGCAGGGACGACGATCCCACCACGGCCCCCAGCGGCAGATCGGCCAGACCCGCAACGCCGGGCGACACGAAGGCATCGCGCACATCCTCGCGGGCCAGATAGCAGTCCAGCAGCAGCCCCTCGGGCTGAACCGTCGGCATGTCCTTCATCGAATGCACGGCAATGTCGATGTCGCCTGCCAGCAGCGCGTCCTCGATTTCTCGGGTAAACAGCCCCTTGCCGCCGATGTCCTTTAGCGCGCGGTCCAGAATCTGGTCGCCCATCACCTTGATCACCACGATGGCAAAGGCCGCCTCGGGCAGGTCGTGCGCCGCCATAAGGCAGCGCCGCACCTCGTGCGCCTGCCACAGGGCCAGCGGGGAGCCTCGGGTGCCGATCCGGAGCGGGGCATCGGGGCTGGGCAAGGTCATGGGCGCATCCTGTCAAATCGTCCTGACACTTCCTGCCAAACCCCCGTCGCCTTGACAAGACACGCCCGACAGGGAACGTAAGGGCCAGCCCCTGCCGGAGACCGACATGACCCCCGAAAAGACAATCCTGCGCGCCCTTTCCGGCGAGACCCTGCCCACCCCTCCGATCTGGATGATGCGTCAGGCGGGCCGTTACCTGCCGGAATACCGCGCGACCCGCGCGCAGGCGGGCGATTTCCTGAAACTGTGCTACAATTCGGACCTTGCCGCCGAGGTCACGCTGCAGCCGATCCGCCGTTACGGCTTTGACGCGGCGATCCTGTTTGCCGACATCCTTCTGCTGCCGCAGGCGCTGGGGGCCGACCTGTGGTTTGAAACCGGCGAGGGCCCGCGCCTTTCCACCATCACCACGATGGACGCGGTCAAGGCGCTGAAACCGAAAGAGGATATCCACGAAACCCTTGGCCCGATCTATGAAACCCTGCGCATCCTGTCGCGCGAACTGCCGGCGGAAACCACGCTGATCGGCTTTGCCGGGGCACCCTGGACCGTCGCAACCTACATGATCGCCGGGCGCGGGTCGAAGGATCAGGGTGCGGCCCACGCGCTGAAGGACACCGACCGCGCCACGTTCAGCGCGCTGATCGACGTGATCACCGAGGCGACCGTCGAATACCTGTCGGCACAGGTCAGTGCCGGGGCCGAAGTCATCAAGCTGTTCGACAGTTGGGCCGGATCGCTGAAAGGGCAGGACTTCACCGATTTCGCGGTCAAACCCGCTGCCGCCATCATCGCGGCGCTGAAGGCCCGCCACCCCGGCCTGCCGATCATCGCCTTCCCGCGCGAGGCGGGGTTCGGCTACATCGGCTTTGCCGCGGCGACCGGGGCGGACTGCGTGGCCATCGACAATTCGGTGACGCCGGAGTGGGCGGCGAGCCATGTCCAGACCACCGGCTGTGTGCAGGGCAACCTTGCACCCGAGCATATGGTGACAGGCGGCAAGGATCTGGACGATGCGACGCGCCGGGTCGTACAGGCGTTCGCGGGCGGGCCGCATATCTTCAACCTCGGCCACGGCATCACGCCCGACGCCAACCCCGACAACGTGCAGCGGATGATCGACGTCGTCCGGGGCGGCTGATGCTGTGGCTCTGGGCGACGCTGGTTGCGGCGCTGGCCCAGACGGGGCGCAACCTGGCCCAGTCCGCGCTGACCGCACGGCTTGGGACCATCGGCGCGACGCAGGTGCGGTTTCTGTTCGGGTTGCCGTTTGCGGTGGTGTTTCTGGGTCTGGCGGTGCTGGCGACCGGTGAACGCGTGCCGACCCTGACGCTGCCCGCCTTCGGATTTGTCGCGATGGGGGCCGTCGCGCAGATCGCGGCGACGGCGCTGATGCTGCGGCTGATGGCAAGCCAATCGTTCGCCGTCACCACCGCATGGATCAAGACCGAACCGGTGATCGTCGCCCTGACCGCCGCCGCCCTGCTGGGGGATGCGCTGACCTGGCCCGCGCTGGGGGCGATTGCGCTGGCGACGCTGGGGGTCCTGGTGATGACGGTGAAGCCCGGTGCCGCGGCGCAATTGACTCAGGTCCTTCCCGCCGCCACGGGTTTGCTGGCGGGTGGCCTGTTCGGCCTTGCCGCCATCGGCTTTCGCGGCGGCATCACCGCGCTGCCCGATGGGGGATTTCTGATCCGCGCCAGCACCGCGCTTGTGGTGGGGCTGGCCCTGCAAAGCGCGATCCTGCTGGTCTGGATGCTTCTGTTCGACCGCCCGGCCATCGCGGCCTGCCTGCGGGTCTGGCGGGCGTCACTGGGCGCGGGCTTTCTGGGGGCCTTCGCCTCGCAGTTCTGGTTCATCGGGTTTTCGCTGACCACCGCCGCAAATGTGCGCACCGTGGCGCTGATCGAGGTGGTGTTTGCCCAGCTTCTGGCCCGCTGGCGTCTGGGTCAGCGCACGACGCCTCAGCAACTGGTCGGAATGGCGCTGCTGATGGCCGGGGTCGGCTGGCTGTTGCAGCAGCACCGCTGACCTAGCCGACCACTGCCAGAACCCCCAGCAGAAAGCCGATCTCGCTGCATTGCTGCACTGCGCCCAGACAATCGCCGGTATAGCCGCCCAGACGCCGTTCGAACCGCCGCCGCATCGCGTAGTGCCCCGCCGCCAGTCCCAGCGCGCCGCACAACAGCGCCCAGACCGGCACGGCCATCAGCAGCGCCACCGCAACGCCGCCCAGCGTCCAGCCGATTACCGCCAGCCCGTGCCGGTCGATGCCGTTCGCCACCGGCTTGCCCGTGCCGTGATCGCGCAGATAGCTTGACGTGGCGATGACCCAGACCGCCGAAGCCCGGCTGGCCGCATGTCCCGCCACCAGCACCAACGGTACGGCATGGGGCGGCAGCGCCGCCAGCACGGCGATCTTGCCGCCCACCATCAGCCCGACCCCCAGCGTGCCGTAGGTCCCGAGCCTGCTGTCGCGCATGATCTCCAGCACCCGCGCACGGGTCTGACCACCACCGAGGCCGTCGCAGGCGTCGGCAAAGCCGTCTTCGTGAAACGCACCGGTGATCAGCACCGATGCCGTCGTGCAGACCACCGCCGCAACGACCGGCGACCAGATCAGCGCGGACCCCCACCAGATCACCGCGACCATCGCCCCGATCAGCACGCCCACCGCCGGATACCAACGCGGCGTCGCCTCCAGCCGTTCGGGCGTGTAATCGACCGTGACCGGCAGACGCGTCAGGAACTGCACGGCCAGCAGAAACACCGGCCATTCACCCCGCACCCAGCGGTTCAGGTCCATTTCGCGACCGGCGGCAGGCTCATCAGGACCGCGTTGGCGTCGTGCCCGGTTTCAAGCCCGAACTTGGTTCCCCGGTCGTAGACAAGGTTGTATTCGGCATAAAGCCCGCGGTGGACCAGTTGCGTTTCGCGGTCATCCTCTGTCCAGGCAGTGTCGATCCGCCGTTCGACCAGCGGCGCAAAGGCGGGCAAAAAGGCCGCCCCCACATCGCGGGTCAGTGCGAAATCGGCCTCCCAATCGCCGCTGTTGCGGTCATCAAAGAAGATGCCCCCCACACCCCGCGCCCGGTTGCGGTGCGGAATGAAGAAGTATTCATCCGCCCAGGCCTTGTACTTCGAATAAAGCTCGGCCCCGTGCAGATCGCAGGCGCGCTGCATCTCGGCATGGAAATGCGCGGTGTCCTCGGGGTATTCCAGACAGGGGTTCAGGTCCGCGCCGCCGCCGAACCACCAGGCATGCGGCGTCCAGAACATCCGGGTGTTCATGTGCACCGCCGGGCAGTGCGGATTGACCATGTGGGCCACCAGCGAAATGCCGCTGGCCCAGAACCGGGGGTCCTCGGCCATTCCCGGCACGCCGCGCGCGGCCATCGCCTTTTGCGCGCGGTCCCCCAGAACGCCGTGCACCTCGGACACGTTGACGCCGACCTTTTCGAACACCCGGCCCCCGCGCAGGACGCTCATCAATCCGCCGCCGCCGTCGGCGCGGGTGGTCGGAGTGACCTCGAACCGGCCCGGCGTGCCCGTTCCGTGCGCATCCTCCAGCGCCTCGAAGGCGGCCACGATCAGGTCGCGCAGCGTGCGGAACCAACCCGCCGCCTGCCGTTTGCGGTCATCGAAATCTGCGGTCATCACGGCCCCCTTCGCATCTGCGCCATTGCTATCAGCCCTTTGCGGAACTGCCAACCAGCCGAGCACGTTGTGAATTGGCAATCCCGCGCGTGACGCCTAGCATGGCGCAGGAACAGGAGAGTCCGATGAAGCGTCTTGGTTGTACGGCCCTGCTGGTGATGCTGGCCGCCTGCGGGACACCGCAGGAACAGTGCATCAGCGCCGCAACCCGCGATATCCGGGTGGTCGACCGCCTGATCCGCGAGGCAGAGGGCAATCTGGACCGCGGATACGGCTATGAATATGTCACCGTTCTGGAACTCGATTATGTCAGGTGCGGAACGGAATCTGACCCCGGCCGGGTCTGCGCCGTCCGCAGGCCGGAACAGGAACGCCGCCCGGTCGCCATCGATCTTGCCGCAGAACAGGTCAAGCTGGACCAGCTTCGCGCCAAGCGGGCGCAGCAGACCCGCAGCGTCGCCCCCGTTGTGGCCCAATGCCGGGTCGACAATCCCGAATAGGGCCTAGTGTGCGGGAACCGCCACGGCGTCGAGAAGGCCGCGCCCGCCATCCACCGTCAGGATCTGCCCGGTGATGAACCCCGCCGCATCCGACGCCAGAAACTGCACCGTTTCCACCAGTTCCGACGCGGCCGCCACCCGGCCCAGCGGCGTGCCCGCCTCGATGGCTGTCAGATAGTCGGGATTGTCCTTGATGGCACCCTGCAGGCTCGCGCTCATCAGCGATCCGAAGGCCACCGCGTTTACGCGGATGCCGCGCCCGGCATATTCGACCGCCAGACTGCGGGTCATCTGGTCGATGGCGGCACAGCTGATCGAATAGCCCAGCATTCCGGAACGGGTACGGGTCGCGGCGGTCGACGACAGGTTGATGATGCTTCCGATGGCACCCCCTGTCTCTTGCAGTTTCTCGGCCCGCTGGATCATCCGCTTGGCCGTCATCTGCGACAGGCGCAGGGCGGTGAACATGTTCTGCTGCAACAGGTCTTCCACCGCGTCTTCCTCGGCGCACATTCCTTCGGACAGACGGCACTGGCGGCTGGCATTGACCAGAACATCGACCCGGTCGAACGCGTCGATCGTGGCCGACAGCAGGTTGATCGCGGTCAGCTTCTGGCGCAGGTCGCCCGCGAACATCCGGACCGACCCTTCGCTGCGCGCCTCGGCCCCGACTTCGGCCTCCAGCCGCGCCTCGTCCATGTCGACGAACATGACGTTCGCGCCCTTGTCCTGAAAGTGGCGCGCGATGGCAAGGCCGATGCCATTGGCGGCCCCCGTCACGATGGCGGTCTTTCCCGAGATGGACAGGGTCATGCAGCGGCCTTCTTTTGTTGCTAACGCACCCGGATCGGCGCGGTTGCGCAGGTCAGGCGGAACGCGGCGTCGCCGCCGATCTCTTCGACCTTGCGAAACATCCCCGTCAGCGTGCGATCATACGGCAAGTGGCGGTTGGCGACCAGCCAGAGACTGCCATCGGGGGCCAACCCGCGATGGGCTGCCTGAATAAACGCCGCGCCCAACGCCGGATCGGCACTGCGCCCCTGATGAAACGGCGGATTCATCACCACCGCACCCCACAGACGGTCCGGCCGGAAGGTCGTGGCGTCCGCCCAGTGAAACGCGGCGCGCGGATCGGGCAGGTTCAACCGGGCACAGTCCAGTGCATCCGCCTCGGCCTCGACAACGTCCAGATGCCTGACGCCCGAACGCGCCAGAATGGCACGGCTCAGATACCCCCACCCTGCCCCCAGATCGCCGACCTTTGCCGGAAGGTCGGCAGGCAGCGCCTGCGCCAGCAAGGCCGACCCCCGGTCGACTCCATCGGCGGAAAACACACCCGGCGCAGTCGTGAAACCGCCTTCGATCTGCTGCGGGCCTACCGCCCATTCCTTTGGCACCACCCCCGCCGGAAAGGTGAACAGCTTGCCATGCGCCTTGGACAGCGGATCGCGCAGGCCGGGCATCACCGCGCGGCATTCGCGGAACAGCGCATCGATGCCGTCCGTCTTCTGCCCGTCGACCGCGATCATGGCCCCGGGTGCCACGGCGGCGGATGCCACCGCGAGCATGTTGCGCGCAGCCGCCTTGGCGCGCGGCAGGCAGACCAGACCGGCGGCAAACGGGCCACCCGGACCCATGCGGTAGCCAAGGGCGGCAAAGTGATCATGGTCCGGCTTGAATCCGGTCTGCACGACGACGCGCGCCTTGGGCAAGGCGGCAAGGTCATCCCCCGCCACCGGCCGCCACACGCCGATATCGCCAGACGCGGGCAATTCCCACGAACCGGCGTCCAGCGCCATTTCAAGCCTTGCAGATCGCATGGGCAGCCGACAGCGCGGCCTAATCCTTTTCCATCGTGCATTGCAGCGGATGCTGGTGGCGGCGCGCGAAATCCATCACCTGCGCCACCTTGGTTTCCGCCACCTCGAACGAGAAAACGCCCACCACGGCAAGGCCCTTCTTGTGCACCGTCAGCATGATTTCAAAGCTTTGCGCATGGCTCAACCCGAAGAACCGCTCAAGAACGTGAACGACAAACTCCATCGGCGTGTAATCGTCGTTCAGCAACAGGACCTTGTACATCGGCGGCCGTGCCGTCTGGGTCCGCGTCTTGGTCAGGACCGACGCGTCATCGCCCGGCCCCTTCGGCGCATCCGACATCTGCAATGGCTTCAACGGCACGGGGCAAGCTCCGATATTCAGCGGGACGGGAACGGGGTTGCGCCGGGCAGGACGCACAGTACGAATATAGACGATTCTTCGTGCGGGAAAAGACCCATGGCGGTCGATGGGGGAAAGATGGCGAACCTGACCTGCATCGGCTTCGACGCGGATGATACGCTGTGGCAGAACGAGACGTTCTATCGGCTGACTCAGGACCGCTTTCAGGCGCTGCTGGCGGACGATGCGGACCCCGACCATCTGGCCGAACGGCTGCTTGCGGCCGAACGCCGCAATCTTGGTCACTATGGCTTTGGCATCAAGGGATTCGTGCTGTCGATGATCGAAACGGCCATCGAAGTGACCGAAGGCCGGGTTGCGGCGTCGGTCATCGCCGAGATCATGGCGGCGGGGCGCGAGATGCTGGCCCATCCGATCCACCTGCTGCCCCACGCCCGTGAGGCCGTGGCGGCGCTGGCTGTGGATTATCGCGTGCTGCTGATCACCAAGGGCGATCTGCTGGATCAGGAACGCAAACTGGCACAGTCCGGTCTGGGGGACCTGTTTCACGCCGTCGAAATCGTGTCGGACAAGACACCCGCCATCTACACCTCGATCTTTGCCCGCCATGGCAGCGGGGCGGGCCAAGCGATGATGGTCGGCAACTCGATGAAGTCCGATGTCCTTCCCGCCATCGCGGCCGGGGGGTGGGGCGTGCATGTGCCGCACGGGTTGATCTGGGCGCTGGAACACGCCGATCCCCCTGCGGAAAACAGCCGGTTCTTCACCCTGCCCGACCTCGGCGGGCTTCCCCCGCTGGTTGCCGAACTGCGGGATTGACCCAACCTTTTGCGCCGTTCCCTGAACGTTTTCACCACATCTGCCTGTGGTTTCTGCGCTTCACCCTAAAACCCATTGAAACAACGGGGTTTTATCCGAAGAAGCCGCGTGCTATCGTTGACCTAAGCCGCGCGGATGACGGGGCACGAGGCAGATACGAGGCATGACCGTGGGACCACTTCCAGCGCAGTACATCCGCAGCTTTCTGTTTCTGCTGGGGTTGAGCCTGATCGCAGCCTGCTCTGGCCCGCAGGAAACCCGCGCCGCGCCCTATGCTGCGCATGTGATGGACGCCCGCACTGGCGAAACGCTGTACAGCGAGAATGCGAATACACGGCTGCATCCGGCCTCGCTGACCAAGATGATGACGCTTTACATCGCGTTCGAGGAAATCGAGCGGGGCCGCCTGTCGCTGGACACGATGATCACCGTGTCCAAGAACGCCGCCGCACAGCCACCCTCGCGGCTGGGCCTGAAGGCCGGCCAGAAGATCCAGTTGCGCTATCTGATCCGGGCGGCTGCGGTGAAATCGGCCAACGACGCGGCCTCGGCCATCGGCGACCACATCGGTGGCACGCAGGAAAAGTTTGCCTCGCGGATGACCCGCACCGCCAAGGCGCTGGGAATGAAGAACACCACCTTCAAGAACGCCAACGGCCTGACCGCCAAGGGGCATCTGTCCACCGCGCAGGACATGTCGATCATGGGGCGGCGGCTGTTTTATGACTTCCCGGAATACTACAACATCTTCTCGCGCCGGTCGACCGATGCGGGGCTTGCCACCGTTGCCAACACCAACCGGCGCTTTCTGGACGCCTATCCGGGCGCGGATGGCATCAAGACCGGCTATACCGATGCGGCAGGCTTCAACCTGACGGGCAGCGCCGAACGCGGCAACACCCGAATCATCGCGACCGTCTTTGGCGGCGCATCCACCGCCAACCGGAACGCCAAGATGGCAGACCTGCTGGACCTCGGGTTCCGCAAGGCACCGGCCAATGCGCCGACCTCGCGCCCCGCCGCCCCGACCTATGCCGCCGACGAGGAACTGCTGGCCCAGGGCGATCTGGTCGAAGAAGAGGAAGAAGGCACCTTCCCGGCAAAGACCCTGCGCGTCATGCTGTCCTTGAACACGTCGCCGCGCCCCCTGCGGCGTCCGGCCCAGGCAGACGCGACCGGAGCGGTGGTGGCCGCCATGCAGGACGACATCATCGGCGCGCTGGCCGAGGCGAACGCCGCCCCGCCGCCGGAGGGCACGCTGGAGGCGCAGGCCATCGCGCTGGCACCGGACCCGACGCTTTCGGCGGACATCGAACTTGCCTTGGCTGAACCGGCTGGTCTGGTCGTCAAGGCCACGCCGGGGCTGAAGGCGGTCAAACTGTCGTCCACCCCCCGCCCCCCCAAGCGCAACGCGCCGATCTACGACAACATCCAGACCGTGCAGGCCGCCGCCCCCGCACCCGAAGTCGTCACGCGGCTGTCCACGTCGGGGGGTCGGCACTGGGGCATCCATCTGGGCAAGTTTTCCAGCCGCAGCGAGGCGGAACGGGTCCTGATGAAGATGCAGCTTTCCGAAAACGCCACGCTGGGCGAAGGACTGCGCAAGATCAGCGAAAAGTCCGGGGGCTATCACGCCAACTTCATGGGTCTGTCGCAGGATCAGGCCGATCTGGCGTGCCGCAGGCTGGCGGCCAAGGCCATCGCCTGCTTCACGATGGGGCCCTAGCGGCGGGTTTCGGGCGGCACCCGCGGCCCGTCCAGTGGCGGCTTGGGATGGTCGTCCCATTCGTTGGTCAGGATGCGGCTGGCATCGCCCTGCGGGTCGTCATACTGACGCGCCTTCATGGTCCAGACAAACGCCACCAGCCCGACAGCCCCCAGAAACAGCGACACCGGGATGAGGATCGACAGGATATCCATCAGCGCAGCCTGAGCGCGTTGAGGGATACGGTGATCGACGACAGCGACATCGCCAGCGCCGCCGCAAGCGGTGTGGCCAGTCCCATCAGGGCCAGCGGCACGGCAACCACGTTGTAGGCGGCCGAAATCCCGAAGTTTTCGACCATCCGCCGCGCCGCCTGACGGCTGATGCGCAGAGCATCGGGCAGGGCCGACATGTCCTGCCCCAGCAGAACGATGTCCGACGCGACCCGCGCCGCATCCAGCGCCGAGGCCGGGCTGATCGAGACATGCGCCCCCGCCAGCGCCGCCGTGTCGTTCAATCCGTCGCCCACCATCAGCACCCGCTTGCCGCGCGAGGTCAGCAGCGCCACCGCCGCCGCCTTTTCGGCCGGCAGCGCGCCCGCCACCCAGTCCGCAATCCCCAGCCGGTCCGCCAGCGCAGCAACCGGCCCCGCCGCATCGCCGGAAATCAGTTTGACGGCCAACCCCTGCGCCATCAGCCCGGCCACCGCAGCCTTTGCCCCGGGGCGCAGCGTGTCGGCAAAGGTAAAGGCATGCGTCGTCCCGTCCGGCAGCGCCAGATAGGTCGCCGTCACGTCCACCTCGTCCGCGCCACACCACGCCGCGCGACCCAACCGCACCCGCGCGCCCTGCCATTGGCCTTCGATCCCGTAACCCGGAACCTCGTGCAGGTCGGTCACCGATGCCACGTCCCCTGTCCAGGCCTTGACCAGCGCCGTCGCCAGCGGATGCGACGACCCTGCCGCCAGCGCGACCGCAACCTGAACCACCGCCTCGGGGTGATCGGCCAGATTGGTCGGGCCGGGTGCCCCCAGCGTCAGCGTGCCGGTCTTGTCGAATACGACCGTGTCGACCTCGGCCAACCGCTCCAGCGCGGTGCCGTGCTTGATCAGCAGCCCCTTGCGGAACAGCCGCCCGCTGGCCGCCGTGACCACGGCAGGCACGGCCAGACCCAGCGCGCAGGGGCAGGTGATGATCAGAACGGCGGCCGAGATGTTGATCGCGAACCGCAGATCGCCCCCCGTGGCATACATCCAGTACCCGAAGGCGCTGAACGACAGGATATGCACCAACGGCGAATACCAGCTTGCCGCGCGTTCCGCCAAACTGGTGTAGCGGGTTTTGGCGCTTTCCGCGATGGCGACCAGATCGGCGATGCGGTGCAGCGAACTGTCGCGCCCCGCCGCCGTCACCCGCAACGTCAGCGGCCCGGTCAGGTTGACCTCTCCGGCGGCGACGACCGACCCCGGCCCGGCATAGACCGGCAGGCTTTCCCCGGTCAGCAGCGACCGGTCGACTTCCGACGTGCCATCCGTCACCACGCCATCGACCGGCATCCGCCCGCCGGGACGCACCCGCACCAGATCACCCACTGCAATTTCGGAGATCGCGCGCACCACCTCGGACCCGTCCACCAGCAGGGTCGCGCGCGGCACTTCCAGCGCCGCCAGCTCCTGCGCCGCCGACCGGGCGATGGCCCGCGTGCGGTGATCCAGATACCGCCCCGCCAGAAGGAAGAACGACAGCATCACCGCCGCGTCGAAATAGGCGTGATGACCGCCTGCCCAAGTTTCGTACAGGCTGATCGAACTGGCCAGGATCAGCGCCAGCGAGATCGGCACATCCATGCCCAGCCGGAACACCCGAAGGCTGGCCCAGGCCGACTTGAAGAACGGCTGTCCCGCGAACACCACCGTGGGCAGGGCGATCGCGGCGGAAATCCAGTGGAACAGGTCGCGCGTCGCATCCTCGGCCCCCGACCAGACCGCGACCGACAAGAGCATGATGTTCATCATGCTGAACCCCGCCACCCCCAGCCGCATCAGCAACTCGCGCCCCTGCCGGTCGGTTTCGGTGGCCGACAAAAGGCCGGGGTCCAACTCGTGCGCCTCGTACCCCACACCGGCAAGCACCGGAATGAGGTCGTCCGCTGCGACGTCGGCC
This sequence comes from Rhodobacter sp., assembly GCA_027487575.1. Classification (GTDB taxonomy): domain Bacteria; phylum Pseudomonadota; class Alphaproteobacteria; order Rhodobacterales; family Rhodobacteraceae; genus JAIYDJ01. Next base: position 29,861 of record JAIYDJ010000035.1, read on the forward strand.
CGTGCATCGACACTGACCCGCCGCATCGTCAGGTTGACGCGGGCAGAGCGCACGCCCGGCACGGTCTGCAAGGCGGTTTCGACCGTCACCATGCACGCCGCGCAATGCGCCCCCGGCAACGACAGCACCAGCCGCGCCTCCCGCGCCGGTGCCAGCGCGGCCAGCCGTTCCGCCGAAGGGGCAGCGGCGCAGGCGGGGCAGGCCGCCATCGGGATATGGGTCGCGTCGGTCATCGGGTCAGCCCTTGACGAACAGGTCGATGCGCTGACGGAACGCGGTGCCGTCCAGCGCCTCGGCCTCGACATGCATCATCCACTTGCCGGGGCGAAGCGTGGCCTGCGCCACATAGGCCCCGTCGCGGCGCACGAAATCCGGCCGGGTGTCGTCGCGGGCTTCGGTCGGCCGCCCGACCAGAACGCTCAACCCGCCCAGCGTGACCGGGTTTCCCCGCGTGTCGGTGAAGGCAAGCCGCACCTCGCCGCCATCATAGGTGGGGGTCAGCGTCCAGCCCAGTCCCTGCTGCGCGGTGCGGTTCGCGTCGAACACTTGGCTGGCGACATAGGAATTCTTCACCTCGAGCCCGGGAAACGTGCTGACCGCCTTGTAGGCCATGACCAGATTCACCGCGATGATCACCGTGAACGCCCCGACCGTGATCCCCAGAACGTGCCGCCCTGTCAGTTCGGTCATCTCAGTCATCCTTTCCGAAAAAGATCGTGTCATGGTGGACCCGGCTGGTCGAGCCCGCGTCCGAAATCCACAGGCGAACCTGGCTGCGCTCTTCCGTCGCGGCCTCCGACTCCGGAGCGGCCTCGATGTAGATCCGTTTGGCCAGGGTCCGGTCGGCCGGAATTTCCACCAGCGGGCCTTCCACCCCTTCGATCTTCAGGCGCATCCCGTCGGGACCCACCATCATGATCGAGAATTTGGTGTCCTGCCCCGTCATGTTGCGCAGCCGCATGTCATAGCTGTTGCGGATCGACCCGTCCGACAGGGTCACGTTGACCGGGTTGCGCACCTGCGTGACGCTGACGTGGATATCCGTGCGCAGGAACAGCGCGACGATCAGCCCGATGCCGATCCCGCCCCACAGCACGGTGTAAAGGATGGTGCGCGCCCGGAACACGTGTTTCCAGATCGACTTGACCGGCTTTCCGGCCCGTTCGGCAACCTCGTCGGTCAGCGCCATATACCCGATCAGGTCGCGCGGCTTGCCGATCCTGTCCATCACATCGTTGCAGGCGTCGATGCACAGCCCGCAAGTGATGCAGGCCATCTGCTGGCCGTTGCGGATGTCGATGCCCATCGGGCAGACGTTGACGCAGGCCATGCAGTCGATGCAGTCGCCCTGCGTATCGGCCGGGGTCGTGGCACCCTTGTGCAGCTTGCCGCGCGGCTCTCCGCGCCACTCGCGGTAGGCGATGGTCAGCGTGTCCTCGTCCATCATCGCGGCCTGGATACGCGGCCATGGGCAGGCATAGATGCAGATCTGTTCGCGCGCGAAGCCGCCAAAGAAGAAGGTGGTCGCGGTCAGAAGCGCCATGGTGATGTAGGCCGCCGGGTGTGCGGTGCCTTGGACCAGATCGCGGGCAAGCGTCGGCGCATCGGTGAAGTAGAACACCCACGCCCCGCCGGTCGCGAGGCCAATCAGCGCCCAGACGGTGAACTTGATCGCCCGCTTGCGCAGCTTCTCCGCATTCAGCGGCTGGCGGTGCAGGCGCAGGCGGGCGTTGCGGTCGCCCTCGATCCAGCGCTCGACCAGGATGAATAGGTCGGTCCAGACCGTCTGCGGGCAGGCATAGCCGCACCAGACCCGTCCGGCGGCGGACGTGAACAGGAACAGGCCCAGCCCGGCCATGATCAACAGCCCGGCAACGAAATAGAATTCGTGCGGCCAGATCTCGATCATGAAGAAGAAGAACCGCCGGTTTGCCAGATCAAGCAGCACCGCCTGATCGGGCAGGCTGACCCCGCGGTCCCATCTGATCCACGGCAGGACATAGTAGATGCCCAGCATCCCGGCCAGCAGCCACCACTTCATCTTGCGGAACGGACCCTTCACGCGGCGCGGAAAGATCGGTTCGCGCGAAAAGTACAGCGACGGCGTATCGGTATCGGGATCTGTCAAGGAAAGCTCCGGTCGCCCAGGGGGCGCGTCAGTCTGGCATGTCCAGTTAAAGTGTCAGGCGCGGCGATGCCGCGCCTTGACCTTGATCAAACTTAAGGCAGGGTTATTCGCCGCCGCCCAGACTGTGCACGTAGGCCGCCACCGACCGGATTTCGTCTTCCGAAAGGCGCGGGGCCCAGGGCGGCATCACCCCGTTGCGTGCATTCACGATTGTCGTTGTCACCGCCGCGCGATCCCCGCCGTAAAGCCAGATCGCATCGGTCAGCTTCGGGGCACCAAGCTCGCGGTTTCCTTCGGCCGCCTCGCCGTGGCAGGACGAACAGTTTTCGGAAAAGACCACGGCACCCTCGGTTGCCAAGGCGGCATCGTGGTCCTGCCCGGAAATCTGCAACACATATTCGACGACCTGCCCGATCTGGGCCTCTTCCAGCAACCCGTCGACCCCGAACGCCGGCATCATCGAATAGCGGGCGTCAGGATCGGCATTGTTGCGGATGCCGTGGGTGATCGTCGTATGGATCGCCGCCATGTCGCCGCCCCATAGCCAGTCGTCGTCCAGAAGGTTCGGGTATCCCTTGCCCTGCACGCCCGCCGCCCCCGACCCGTGGCAGGTGGCGCAGTTGGTGCGGAACACCGATGCCCCGGCCGAGGTCGCATAGCTGCTCAACTCCGCATCCGCCGGAATGGCCGTCAGGTCGGCCGCCACCAGCGTGGCCTTGATGGGGGCCAGCGCCGCGTCGAACCGCGCGATTTCGGCCACCACGTCGGCGCGGGTCGAGGCGCCCAGCAACCCCGGTGTGGCGCGGGTCAGCATGGGCCAGGCCGGATAGGCGATCGTATACAGCAGCGCATAGGCGATGCAGGCATAGAAGGTGTAAAGCCACCAACGCGGCAGCGGGTTGTTGAACTCTTCGATGCCGTCCCAGACGTGGCCGGTGGTTTCGACCTCGCCGGGTTTGGCCTTGGTCACGCGTTCAGCGCACATCACGCATCTCCTTCACGGCCGGGACGGACGCGGCCAGTTCGGCCAGGGCCGGCGCGGCGGGCTTTCTGTCATTGCGGAAGATCGACGCCGCCGCATCCTGTTGCAGGGCGCGCGCACCGGGCCGGAACACCCAAAGCACGACCCCAACGAAGAACAGCGTCAGCGCCAGCAGCATCCAGCTGTCGGCAAAGGCGCGCAGGAAGGTATAGGTTTCCATGTTTTCCCCCTAGCGGCTGGCGTCCGGGGTGAAGGTCGAAAAGTCGACCATCGTCCCGAGGACCTGAAGATATGCGATCAGCGCGTCCATCTCGGTCAGTTGTGGCTGCCCGTCGAAGTTCGACACCACGGCACCCGGATAGCGTTCGACCAGCCCCGCCGTATCGGCGTTCGGGTCGGCCTGCGCGGTGAAGTCGGCCAGCGCCACGTCGATCATCTCGGATGTATACGGCACGCCGACGATAGAATGCGTCCACATCAGGTCATCCACCCGCGCGCCGTCGATCTCGGTCCGGCCAAGGAAGGCGTACTTCGGCATCACCGATTCCGGCACCACGTCCTGCGGGTTGTTCAGGTGATCGACATGCCAGGCGTCGGAATACCGCCCGCCGACCCGCGCCAGATCCGGCCCGGTCCGCTTGGACCCCCACTGGAACGGATGGTCGTACATCGATTCCGCCGCAAGGCTGTAGTGGCCATAGCGTTCCACCTCGTCGCGCATCGGGCGGATCATCTGGCTGTGGCAGACATAGCACCCTTCACGGATGTAGATGTCACGCCCCGCCAGTTCGAGGGGGGAGTAGGGGCGCACACCTTCCACCTTCTCGATGGTGTTTTCCAGGTAGAACAGCGGCACGATCTGCACCAGCCCGCCGATGGTGACCACGAGGAAACTCAGCACCAACAGCAGCGTGGCATGGGTTTCGATGGCCTTGTGTTTGTCAAGAAATGCCATGTGCGTCTCCGATCATTCAGCGGGGACAGCGGAGTGCATCGTGGCCCTTGCAGGCTGCGCGCGCACCGTCATCCAAAGGTTGTAGGCCATGATCAGCCCGCCCGTGAGGTACATGACACCCCCCAGACCGCGGACCACATACATCGGGAACTTGGCGGAAACCGTGTCGGCAAAGGCGTTCACGAGGAACCCGTTGGCGTCGACTTCGCGCCACATCAGGCCTTCCATGATGCCTGTCACCCACATGGCGCTCGCGTAAAGCACGATCCCGATGGTGGCGAGCCAGAAGTGCCAGGACACCATCGCAAGGCTGTAAAGCTTCTCGCGGTTCCACAGGCGCGGCACCAGGAAGTAGAGCGCGCCGAAGGTGATCATCCCGTTCCAGCCAAGCGCGCCGGAATGGACGTGCCCGATGGTCCAGTCAGTATAGTGCGACAGGCTGTTGACGGCCGTGATGCTCATCATCGGGCCTTCGAAGGTCGACATGCCGTAGAAGCCGATGGACACCACCATCATCCGGATGATCGGATCGGTGCGCAGTTTGTCCCAGGCGCCCGACAGCGTCATCAGCCCGTTGATCATCCAGCCCCAGGACGGCATCCACAGCATGATCGAGAAGACCATGCCCAGCGTGGCGGCCCAGTCGGGCAGCGCGGTGTAGTGCAGGAGGTGCGGTCCGGCCCAGATATACAGGAAGATCAGCGCCCAGAAGTGGATGATCGACAGTTTGTAGCTGTAGACCGGGCGTTCGGCCTGCTTGGGCACGAAGTAGTACATCATGCCCAGAAAGCCAGCCGTCAGGAAGAACCCCACGGCGTTGTGGCCGTACCACCACTGCACCATCGCGTCCTGCACACCCGAGAACACCTGCACCGACTTCGACCCGAAGACCGACACCGGGATCGACAGGTTGTTGAACACATGCAGCATCGCCACCGTCAAAATGAACGACAGGTAGAACCAGTTCGCCACATAAATGTGCGGTTCGCGGCGCTTGATGATCGTGCCCAGGAACACCGCCAGATAGGCCAGCCAGACCACCGTCAGCCAAAGATCGACATACCATTCCGGCTCGGCGTATTCCTTGGACTGCGTGGCCCCCAGAACATACCCGGTCGCGGCCAGCACGATAAACAGGTTGTAGCCCCAGAACACGAACCACGCGAGGTTGCCGCCCCACAGCCGCGCGGCGGATGTGCGCTGCACCACATAGAACGACGTCATGATCAGCGCGTTGCCCCCGAAAGCGAAGATCACCGCCGACGTGTGCAGCGGGCGCAACCGGCCGAAGTTCAGGAAAGGCTGGGCGAATTCAAGGTTCAGCGCCGGAAACGCCAACTGGAACGCGATCCACACCCCGACCAGAAAGCCCACGACGCCCCAGAACACCGTCGCGATCACACCGGCGCGGATCACGCCGTCCATGTATTCGCCCTCGTTGGTCTGCAGCCGTTCGTCGGCCGACCTCAGCACCCAGACAAAGGCGGCAGCGGCGGCCAGCATGGCCACCAGCGCGTTCACCATGTATGCCAGATCATGCGCGTAATTCGCGGCAATCGCGGCCAGCACGGCCGTGACCCCCAGCACGGTCAATTTCAGATAGTCCCACATGTCTTGTCCCTTCGCTGTCCCCGTAACAGGCCGGTCCGCCGTGCCGTGGGATCTTTAGATGGTCCGGTAGTGCAGGCTCCGCGCGGACTGCGCCTTGATCCATATCAATCGCACCACACCTCCAAGTTGATCCCGATCAAGGCGGCGCGCGAAGATATGCTGTCCTGATGGAGCAGACCGCAGCCCGAAGGAGACAAGCCATGGACTACAAATCCGTATTCTCGGTGATAACGGCACCCGCCCAGGCCGACCCTGCGATCAGGGCCTGCGCCGATCTATGTGCCGACCAGGGCGCGCATCTGGATGTTCTGGCCTTGGGCATCGACCGGATTCAGATGGGCTACAGCTATATCGGGGCCGAAGCGGTTTTGATGGACGCAACGATGGAACGCGCCACCGCCGACGCGCGGGCCAACGAAACCGCCGCGCGGGCGGCTCTGGCGCAGCCCGCTCCGGGCCTGCGGTGGGCGCTGGAAAGCGCTGCCGTGCAGATCGGAATGATGACGGAGCTGGTGGCGGCACATGCCCGATTCGCCGACCTTGTGGTTCTGACCCGTCCCTACGGCCCCGAGGCTTCGGACGAGGCCCCGGCCGTGCTGGAAGCCGCGCTGTTCAACGCCCGCGCGCCGGTCGTGGTGCTGCCCGATTCCGGTGCGCCGGTGGTCTTTCCGCCCCGCCGGATTGTCCTCGCCTGGGATCAAAGCGCCGAGGCGCTGGCCGCCACACGGGCCGCGCTGCCTTTCCTGAAGTCGGCCGATCAGGTGATCATCACCATCGTCGATCCCGGCGCGCACAATCCCGAACGGTCCGATCCGGGCGGCCTGCTGTGCCAGATGCTGGTGCGGCACGGCGTGAAGGCCGAAGTTTCGGTGCTGGCCAGGACCCTGCCCCGGATATCAGAAGTGCTGACCCGGCAGGTGGCCGACCACAACGCCGACATGCTGGTGATGGGGGCCTACGGCCATTCACGCCTGCGCGAAGCCCTGATCGGCGGCCCGACCCGCGATCTGCTGGAACAGTCCGTGGTGCCGGTGTTTCTGGCCCACTGATCCAAGCCCACCGGCTACGACAGCATTCCCCCGTCGCTGTCGTCGCCGGTGACATCCATCAGCTTATTGAAATCGGGCACCGTCACGCGGCGGTTGCCTTCCAGCACGATCAGCCCTTCGCGCTTCAGCGCGCTCATCTGGCGGCTGACGGTTTCCAGCGTCAGCCCCAGGTAATCCGACATCTCCTCGCGGGTCAGCGGCAGGTCGAACACCGTCACGCCAAGGCTGCGCTGCTTCAGCGTCGCCTCGCGCCGCGCGATGATGGCAAGCAGGCTTGCGATCTTCTCGCGCGCAGTCTTGCGGCCCAAAAGCAACATCCATTCCCGCGCCGCGTCCAGCTCGTCCAGCGTCATCTCCAGCAGGCGCTGCGCCACATGCGGCGTGCGCACCATCAGCTCTTCGAACGGCTTCTTGCGGAAACAGCACATCACCACGTCGTTGACCGCCGTCACATCATAGGCCGCCTGCTGCCGCCCCGGCCGCCCGACGAAATCGGACGGCAACAGCAACCCCACCATCTGCCGCCGCCCGTCCTCCATCGTCTGGGTCAGCTTGGCAATTCCGGTCACCACCGACGCCACGAAATCCATCCGGTCGCCCGACCAGATCACGGTCTGGCCGGCCTGAAAGCTGCGATAGTACTTCATCTGTTCCAGATGCGCCAATTCGTCGCTGTCACAGCGCGCGCAGACCGCCCGGTGCCGGATCGGACAATCCCCGCAATTGCGCATGTCGATGGGTGGAGCGAGATTTGCCATTGGATCCTGTTCTGTTTGATCTGAATCAAGGAAACCCAGGTTTACACATTTCACTGTAAGGGAATGTCACACCATCCACAACTCGCCCGGCTTGGACTCTTCGATGCGCGTGTGCCGCGCTACACAAGTTATCCGACGGCGCCGCAGTTCGCGCCCTTGGCCAGACCCAACCAGGTGATCGAGTGGATCGAGGCAATCCCCGCCGGATCGGACATCTCGGTTTACCTGCATGTCCCGTTCTGCCGCAGGCTGTGCTGGTTCTGCGCCTGCCGGACGCAAGGCACCTCGTCGGACGTGCCGGTCATCGCCTATGTCCGTACCTTGCAGGCCGAAATCGCCCTTCTCAAGGCGCATCTGCCGCGCGGCGTGCGGCTGTCACGGCTGCACTGGGGGGGCGGGACCCCCACCCTTCTGCCGCCCGTGGCGATCCGCGAACTGGCCGCGACCGTGCTCGACGCCGTGCCGATGGCGCCCGGTGCCGAGTTTTCGGTGGAGATCGACCCGAACGAGATCGACGCCGCCCGTCTGGAGGCGCTGGTTGCCGCCGGGATGACCCGCGCCTCGATCGGGGTGCAGGACTTCGACCCGGAAATCCAGCGCATCATCGGGCGCGAGCAAAGCTATGACCTGACCCGCCGCGTTGCCGACATGATCCGGGGTCATGGAATTGCCAGCCTGAATGCCGACATCCTGTTCGGGTTGCCGCATCAGACCCGCGCCCGGATGGCGGATTCGGTTCAGAAACTTCTGTCGCTGACACCCGACCGGGTCGCCCTTTACGGCTATGCCCATGTGCCGTGGATGAGCCGCCGGCAACAGATGATCCCGTCCGACGACCTGCCCTCGCCACAGGACCGGCTCGCGCTGTTCGAAACCGCGACGGCGCTGTTCACGGCGGACGGCTATGACGCGATCGGGATCGACCATTTCGCCCTGCCAGGTGACAGCATGGCCCGCGCGGCGCGTGCGGGCACCCTGCGCCGCAACTTTCAGGGCTATACCGATGACACCGCCCCGGTGCTGATCGGGCTGGGGGCATCGTCGATCTCGCGCTATCCGCAGGGCTTCGCGCAGAACGTCAGCGGGACGGCGGACTACACCAAGTCGATCCGCGCGGGAAAACTGGCCGTGCACCGCGGCCATGTCTTTGTCGGTGATGACAGGATGCGCGCCCGGATGATCGAGGCGCTGCTGTGCGATTTCCACATCGCGCGCGCCGAAATCCTGCGTGATTTCCCGATCGCGCCCGCTGATCTGGACCGCCTGCTGGCCTCTGCCGCCGGGGAATTCGGCGAGTTCATCCGGCTTGATGCTTCCGGCCTGACGATCCTGCTGCCCGGTCGGCCGCTGGCCCGGATCGTGGCGCGCGCTTTCGATACCTACGACCAGTCCAAGGCGAAACACTCCGCCGCCGTCTGATGCGCTACCGGCCCTGCGGCGCGTGGCCTTCGACAAAAGCCACCATGCGCGGCAGGCAGACGGTTGTCAGATCATAGCTTTCAACTGCGGTCCGCCGCGCGGCGGCCTGGATCGGGGCGAACCGGTCCGGATGCGCCAGCGCCTCGGTCAACCGTGCCGACCACCCGGCCACGTCAAAGAAATCCACCAGACTTCCATTGACGCCATCGCGGATCACCTCCTGCACCGGGGCCGTGGCCGACCCCACCACATGGCACCCGGCCGCCATCGCCTCCAGCATCGACCACGACAGCACGAAGGGATAGGTCAGATAGGCATGCGCCCGGCTGACCTGCAGCAGGCTGACAAAGTCCGGGTAGGGCACCTTGCCCAGAAAATGCACCCGCGCGGGGTCGATGCCGTCTGCCACCTCGGACAGGATATGGTCCTTCCACCCCGTCTTGCCCTTGGGTGCGGACCCGTAGGAAACCTCGTTGCCGCCCACGATCACCACCTGCGCCTGCGGCCGCGCGGCCAGCACCGCAGGCAGCGCCCGCATGAAGATGTGATAGCCGCGATAGGGTTCCAGATTGCGGTTCACGAAGGTCAGAACCTCGTCCCCCGCGCGCAGGACATGCCCCCCGGGCAGCGTCAGACTGGCCGCAGGATCAGGGCGAACCGCCTCGGTGTTCACCCCGTCGTGGATGACCGCGATCATCCGGCGCAGGGCGGGCGGATAGGTGGATGCCTGCCATTCGGTCGGGGACACCCCGGCATCGGCATGCAGCAGCGCCTGCCCCAGATGCGCGGTGCGTCCTTGGGCGATCATCACCTGATCGAAGTTTGCCGCGCCGAATTCGGGGTCGAACCCCACATCCGCCCCGCGGCCCCTGTAGTAGAATTCGGCATAGACCAGCAGCTTGGCCTCCGGCCAGACTTCCTGCAGGAACAGCGTCTCGCCCCAGCCGGAATGCCCGAAGATCACGTCGGGCACATAGCCCTTCTGCGCGCGCAACTGCCGCGCCGCGCGGGCGACGTTGACACCCCGGTCGCTCATCGTCGTGTAGTTGCGCCCCAGACGTGTCGCCGCCGGGTCGACCTTGGCGGCCTCGTGTTTGTAGCGCAGCACCGGAATGGTCGAAGGCCGCTGATTGCCCGCATCGGTCAGCGCCAGACAGTCATGGCCCCGCGCCGCCAGCGCCGGGGCGAGATGCAGGAACTGGCCCGGAAAATTCTGGTGGACGAACAGGATCTTCATGAAGCCGACTTCGGTTCCGGTGCAGACTGAGTGCCGAAGGCCGCCGCCATCAGCGCCCGCGTGTAGGGCTGCTGCGGGTCGGCGAACATCTGCGCGCTGGTTCCCTGTTCCACAACGTCGCCGCGCTGCATCACCATCACCTTGTGCGCCAGCGCCCGCACCACGCGCAGGTCGTGGCTGATGAAAAGATAGGCCAATCCCCATTTGCGCTGCAGATCGCGCAACAGGTCCACGATCTGCACCTGCACCGTCATGTCCAGCGCCGATGTCGGCTCGTCCAGCACCACGAGCTTGGGCCGCAGGATCATGGCGCGCGCGATGGCGATCCGCTGGCGTTGCCCGCCCGAAAACTCATGCGGATAGCGCGGCATCGAGGCGGGGTCCAACCCCACCTCGGCCATGATCGCGGCCACCATTTCACTGCGGTTGCGACCGGGGTCCACCCCGTGCACCCCCAGCCCTTCGGCGATGATCTGCTCGGCGGTCATCCGGGGTGACAAGCTGCCGAACGGGTCCTGGAACACCACCTGCATGTCGCGCCGCAAGCTGCGCAGCGCCGTTCCGCGCAGACCCGAGATGTCGCGACCCATGAAGCGCACAGCGCCCTTGCACTCGATCAGCCGCAGGATCGCCATGGCCAGCGTGGTCTTGCCCGACCCAGACTCACCCACGATGCCCAGCGTTTCCCCGGCCCTGATCGACAGAGTTGCGTCGTTGACGGCCTTCACATCGCCCACATGTCGCCGCATCAGCCCGGCCTGAATCGGAAACCACACCCGCAGGTTTTGCGTGGACAGCACTTCGGGCGCGGTGTCGGGCAGCGGGTCCGGCCGCCCTTTCGGTTCCGCCGCCAGCAGCTTGCGGGTGTAGGGATGCGCCGGGTTGGCAAAGATTGCGGCGGTCGTCCCCTGTTCGACGATCTGCCCGCCCTGCATCACACAGACCCGGTCGGCGATACGCCGCACGATCCCCAGATCATGCGTGATGAACAGAAGGCTCAGCTTCTCGCGTTGTTTCAGATCGGCCAGAAGGTCAAGGATCTGCGCCTGAATCGTCACGTCCAGCGCGGTTGTCGGCTCGTCCGCGATCAGAAGGTCCGGCCCGTTCGCCAGTGCCATCGCGATCATCACCCGCTGCTGCTGCCCGCCCGACAACTGATGCGGATAGGCCCCGATCCGGCTGATCGCCTCGGAAATCCCGACCTTGTTCAACAGTTCGATCGACCGCCGCCGCGCGGCATCGCCGGTCAGCCCCTGATGCAGGGCCAGCGACTCGCCCAACTGCTTTTCGATGGTGTGCAGCGGGTTCAGGCTGGTCATCGGCTCCTGGAAGATGAAGCTGATGTCGTTGCCGCGTACGCGGCGCAACTGCGGTTCGGTCGCGCCCACCATCTGCGCGCCAAGATAGGTCACCGACCCGTCCACCTGCGCCGCATCCGGCAGCAGCCCGACGGTAGACAATGCCGTGACAGACTTGCCCGACCCGCTTTCGCCCACCAGCGCGACCGTCTCGCCCTTGCCGACGGTAAAGCTGACATCGCGCACCGCGTGGATGATCCGGCCATCCTGCCGAAACCGCACGTTCAGGCCGGCCACTTCCAGTACGTTCATTGAAAGGTCTTTCGCGGGTCGAACGCGTCGCGCACGCCTTCAAAGATGAACACCAGAAGGGACAGCATGATGGCAAAGGTGAAGAACGCGATGAAGGCGAGGCTCGGCACCTGCAGGTTCTCCTTCGCCAGCCGCGTCAACTGTCCCAGCGACGGCAGGCTGGCAGGCAGGCCGTAGCCCAGATAATCCAGCGCCGCCAAGGACCCGATCGTTCCGGCCACCACGAAGGGAAGCATCGTCAGCGTCGCCACCAGCGCGTTGGGCAGCACGTGGCGGACGATGATGACCCAGTCCGACACGCCCAAGGCGCGCGCCGCCCGCACATATTCAAAGTTCCGCGCACGCAGGAATTCGGCGCGCACCAGCCCCACAAGCCCGGTCCAGCCGAACAGCACCATCAGCCCCACCAGCAGCCAGAACCCCTTTTCCCAGACCGCCCCGACGATGATGATGACGTAAAGGGATGGCGTGGACCCCCAGATTTCCAGCACCCGCTGGAAAATCAGGTCGGTCAGCCCGCCGAAATAGCCCTGCACCGCCCCCGCCATTACCCCCAGCACCGTCGTCGCGAACGTCACGATCAGCGCGAAGGTCACCGACAACCGCACGCCATAGATCACACGCGCCAGCACGTCGCGCGCGGTGTCATCCGTGCCGAACCAGTGTTCCGCGTCGGGCGGCGACGGGGCCGCCTTGCCGCCCAGATCGGCGATGGTGGAATAGCTGTAGGGGATCGGCGCCCAGACCATCCAGCCGGGGCTGGCCTCGGGGTTGTCCAGCGTCCCGGCCTCGGCCTGCGCGATCAGACCCGCCGGATCGTCGTAGCATTCGACCAGCCCGCCGGTCCGGATCAGGCACTGCACCTCGATGGACCGGTAACTGGCTTCCGTGCGCAGGTCGCCGCCGAAATCGGTTTCGGAATAGAAGTTCAGAAAGGGCGTGTGCAACTCGCCGCGATAGCTGACCAGCAGCGGGCGGTCGTTGGCCAGAAGTTCGGCAAACAGCGACAGCCCGAACAGGACGCCGAATATCCAGAGCGACCACCAGGCCCGCCGGTTTGCCTTGAAATTCCGCCAGCGACGCTGATTCAGGGGCGAAAGCCGCATCATCCCCTCCGGTCAAAGTCGATGCGCGGATCGACCCAGACATACATCAGGTCCGACAGGATGCCGACCACCAACCCGATCAGGCCAAAGGCGAACAGCGTGCCGAAGATCACCGGATAGTCCCGTTCGACCGCCGCGCGATAGCCAAGCTGACCCAACCCGTCCAGCGTGAACATCGTCTCGATGATCAGGCTGCCACCAAAGAACACCGACACGAACAGCGCCGGAAAGCCCGCGATCACGATAAGCATCGCGTTGCGGAACACATGGCCGTACAGCACCCGCGTTTCCGTCAGCCCCTTGGCCCGCGCGGTCATCACGTACTGCTTCTTGATCTCGTCCAGAAAGCTGTTCTTGGTCAGCAGCGTCAGCGTGGCAAAGGATGAAATGGTGGAGGCGATCACCGGCAGGGTGATGTGCCAGATGTAATCGGCGATCTTGCCGGGCCAGGACAGCGTTTCCCAATCGTCCGACACCAGCCCCCGCAGCGGAAAAATCTGCCAGTAGGACCCGCCAGCGAAAAGCACCAGCAGCAGGATGGCGAACAGGAACCCCGGAATGGCATAGGCCGCGATGATGATGCCAGAGGTCCAGTTGTCGAAGGACGACCCTTCGCGCATCGCCTTGCGGATGCCCAGCGGGATCGAGATCATGTAGGCGATCAGCGTGGACCACAGCCCCAGCGTGATCGACACCGGCATCTTTTCGATCACCAGTTCCAGCACGCCCTTCGACTGGAAATAGCTGGTGCCGAAATCCAGCGTCACGAACCTGCCCATCATGATGAAGAACCGCTCGGCCGCCGGTATGGCCTCTTTGGTGCATTCCGGGGCGTCGATCGACGGTTTCCCGGTGAAGCCGGGCTCGCAGACGAAGCGGGCAAAGCCGAATTCCACCTCCAGCTTGGCGCGCATGTCAGGCGGCAGGCCCCGCGCGCCGATGTAGGCCCCCTGCCCGCCATCTGCCCCCGCCTCGGCCCCCGCGTCGCCGCCGCTGCCCCCGGTCACGGCGGCAATCGCATCGCCCGACCCTTCCAGCCGCGCCTCGATCTGGTCCAGCGGCCCCCCCGGCACCAGTTGGGTCAGCGCAAAGTTGACCAGCATGATCCCGAACAGCGTGGGGATCACCAGCAACAAGCGCCGCAGGATGTAGGCTCCCATCCGGTCAGACCATCAGCGCAGCGCGCCCGCGGCCTTCAGGGCCGCCGCCTTTTCCGCGTTGAACCACCAGAAATCCAGCTCGCCCAAAGCATAGGGTGGCAGCGTTTCGGGGTGTTCGTACATGTCGTAGTAGGCAACCGTGTGCGTCGCCTTGTACCACTGCGGCACCCAGAACCGTTCCGCCCGCAGCACGCGGTCCAGCGCGCGGGTGGCAAAGGTCAAATCGTCGTTCGACTTTGCCGCCATGACCACATCGATCAAACGGTCGACGGCGGGGGATTTCAGGCCCATCACGTTGAAAGCAGACACATCCGCGGTTTCCGACCCGTAATACTGCTTCAACTCGGAGCCAGAGATATACCCCGACCGCGCATTGCTGACGATCATGTCGAAGTCATAGCTGGGCGGACGGGTGCGCGCCTCCATCTGCGCCTGATCGACGCTTTCCAGCCTCGCGTCCACGCCCAGCGATTTCAGGTTCTCGACATAGGGGTTCATCACCCGCTCGAAGGACGGATCGTCGTTCAGCAGCGCCACTGTCAGCGCCTGACCCGCCGCGTTGCGCCTGATGCCGTCGTCGCCGGGCAGCCAGCCTGCCTCGTCCAGCAGGGCACTGGCCCGGCGCAGGTTGCGGCGGTCGAGTTGCGTGGCACCGGACGCGGGCCCCATCACCGGCTCGTCGGTCAGGATGGTGGCGGGCAGCAGTCCTTCATCAACCAAAGGCTGCAACAGGGCGACCTCCTCGGGGGCGGGCACCCCGGTGGCCGCAAGCCACGAGTTTTCCCAGACCGAATGGATGCGCGCATAAAGCCCGTAGAACAGCGTTTCGTTCGACCATTCGAAGTTGAACATCAGCGCCAGCGCCTCGCGGACGCGGGGGTCCTGAAACTTCTCGCGCCGGAGGTTGAACATGAAGGCCTGCCCGTTGGCCTTGGTCCCCGAGGGCAGTTCCTGCTTCACCACATGGCCCGCCGCCAGCGCCGGGAAGTCGTACTGCGTCGCCCAGACCCGGCTCGAGTTTTCGTTGCGGAAGGTGTAGGCCCCGCCCTTGAATCCTTCGAACGCCACCGCGCTGTCGCCGAAATACTCGATCCGGATCACGTCGAAGTTGGACCGCCCCCGGTTGATCGGCAGTTCGGCACCCCAGTAATCCGGATTGCGCCGCCAGGTCACCGACGTGCCGCCCTGCGCCCGGTCGAACATGTAGGGACCCGACCCGAGGAACGGCGTCATGCTCTGTTCCTCCAGGTCCAGATTGTTCGCTTCGTAATGCGCCTTCGACAGGATCGGCAACCCGCCCACATCCTGCGGCAGGTCGCGGGTCGGCACGCCCGGCCTGAAGGTGAACTTGACGCGATGCGGCCCCAGCGCTTCGGCGCTTTGGACCTGCTGGGCGAAGACGGTGCGGAAATCCGTCAGACCCTTGGCGAGAAACGTTTCATAGCTGAACACCACATCCTCGGCGGTCAGCGGCGATCCATCCGAAAACCGCGCCTCGGGGCGCAGGTTGAAGATGACGAAAGACCGGTCAGCGGGGTATTCCAGCGTTGTGCACAACAGGCAGTAGGCCGACCCGATTTCATCGGACACGCCCGTCAGGATGGTTTCGAACGGCGCCGTGGCCAAAGCCGCCGCGCGCCCCTTGACCGAATAGGGATTCATCGAATCGAACCCGCCAGGTGCCCATTCGGCAATCTCGCCGCCCTTGGGCGCGTCGGGGTTCACATAGTCCAGATGCGGGAAATCGGCCGGGTACTTCAGCTCGCCAAAGGTCGAAATGCCATGCGCTACGGTCACCTCCTGCGCGCAGACAACGCCCGCCCAGTCCGCCATCGCCACGATCAGCGCGCCAAGGCCAAGAAGGTGCCGCGCCGGACACGACGCCCCTGATGCCATCACACGCCCTGCTGACCGTCCACCCATCGACCACCCCCGCTGCCGACAGGGCACCGGCCCCGTCATCCTTCTGTCAAACTAAAGCAGATCAGCCAAATCCCACAAGTTGCGAATGCGTGAGAGTTTGCCGCACATGCAGGCGGCGGGTGCTGTGCCCGAACCGGGGCAGGCCAGACCGGCGCGCGCCCGCGCCAGCCGATGCTGCGGTCAGTTGACCGTCGAAAGATAGGCGATCAGGTTGGCGCGTTCCTGTACCTTGGCGAGCCCGGCAAAGGCCATCTTGGTTCCCGGCACATAGCCCTTGGGGTTTTCCAGGAAGGCGTTCAGGTTCTCGGGCGTCCAGGTGTCGCCGGCCATCGCCAGCAGCGCCTCGGAATAGCCGAAACCGGCCGAAGCGGCCTTGGCCCGGTTCACGACCCCGTTCAGATGCGGCCCGGTCCCGTCGCTGCCGTCCAGCTTGTGGCAGGCCTTGCACTTGGTGAAAACGCCCTCACCCGCGGCGGCATCGGCAGAGGCGAACACCACATCGAAGGTCGGGCCTTCCTCGACAACCTCTTCGGCAACCTCGGCGCCTGCCACTTCGATCACATAGGCTTGCGCCACTTCGTCGCCGTGCGCCTCGGGTTCGATGTGGTACAGCGACTCCGCAGCCCATGCGCCCATCAGATACACCAAAAGCGCGCCGCACACAGCACCGGTCACTTTGGTCATGGTCATCGTGTCGAACATTCTGCGCCCTTTGCATCTCTGCCATCGGGGGCTTATGTACCTGCTTCACCCTGTGAGGTTCAAGGTATAGTAGCGCGACCTATTGCCCCTTTTTGCGGGCCGGGAGGGAAGATGTCGGAATTGTCAGGTCGCATCGCGTTTCAGGGTGAGCTTGGGGCCTATTCGCACGAGGCGTGCCGTCAGGCGCGCCCTTCCATGCAGGCGCTGCCCTGCCGCACGTTCGAAGACGCGATAGAGGCGGTCCGTGCCGGTCAGGCGGACCTCGCCATGCTGCCGGTCGAAAATTCAACCTATGGCCGGGTGGCCGACATCCACTCGCTGCTGCCCGGTTCCGGCCTGCGGATCATCGACGAGGCTTTCGTGCGGGTGCACATCAACCTTCTGGGCCTGCCGGGCGTCCCGATCGAGCGGATCACGCAGGCGATGAGCCATACCGTGCTGCTGGGCCAGTGCCGCGATTTCCTGAAGTCGCACAACCTGCGCGCGTTGACCGGGGCCGACACGGCGGGGTCGGCGAAACTGGTCGCCGAACGCGGTGATCCGACGCTGGGGGCACTCGCGTCGGAACTGGCCGGTGAAATCTACGGGCTGGACGTTCTGGCGCGCAAGATCGAGGACCAGTCCAACAACACGACCCGCTTTCTGGTCATGTCGCCAAAGGCGGACCACAGCCGCCGCGCCGAACGGATGATGACGACGCTGACCTTTCGCGTCCGCAACATTCCGGCCGCGCTTTACAAGGCGATGGGCGGTTTCGCGACCAATGGCGTCAACATGACCAAACTGGAAAGCTACATGGTCGGCGGGTCCTTCACCGCGACCGAATTCTACGCCGACATCGAAGGACATCCCGAAGACGGCCCGGTGCTGAACGCGCTGGAAGAGTTGCGGTTCTTCACCTCGCAGTCGGAAATCATCGGCGTCTATCCCGCAGACCCGCGCCGGGCCTGACCCGGCGCACGCAGCCCTACTTCGCCTCGCGCCGGAACCGCTCTTCGATTTCGGCGGCCAGCGTCATGAACCGTTTCTGCACATTGCGCTCGACCCGCGCCTTGGCCAGTTTCAGCGACTGGAAATACAGTTTCGCCCCGAAGGTCTTGGGCTTGGTGTCCAGATCGACATGCATCCGTGTCCGCTTGGCCGCGAGTTCCAGCAAGTCCATCTTGCAGGACGCTTCGACGACCGGCGAAAACATCGCCACCGCCAGGTGGCCCGGCCCGTCCATCGCATCGACCCGGACCGTCACGGTCCGATCCTTGCCACGGTAGAAGAATTTCGCGATCCAGGTCATTCCCGGACCGGGCTGGCGCAGCTTGTCGGTCCGGTTCACATCCGCCCCGCGCCGCATCGCGCTGCGTTCCCAGCCGTC
Organism: Rhodobacter sp.; assembly: GCA_027487575.1. Classification (GTDB taxonomy): domain Bacteria; phylum Pseudomonadota; class Alphaproteobacteria; order Rhodobacterales; family Rhodobacteraceae; genus JAIYDJ01. Next base: position 47,870 of record JAIYDJ010000035.1, read on the forward strand.
ATAATCGGTCAACACCTTGTAGACGAACGCCACCGGCGCCTCGACATCCTGCTTCAACATCAGTTTCATCGCCTGTACCCCACCCTGCGCCGGTCATCTGCCGGTCCATCCGCGCCCGGTTTTATCGCCGGTTGCGCCTGATTCTCGTGTCAATCGAGAAGGTCCGCAAGCCAATTGCGGATCAGGAATTGCGCAATTGCGCCATTGCGCGGCGGCCGGATGAACGGATGCCCTCCTGCCAGCACGGTCACAAGGTCCTCGCGGGTGATCCACAGCGCGGCTTCCAGTTCTGCCGGGTCCAGCGTGATCGTCTCGCTTGCCGCTTCGGCCGCGCAGCCCAGCATCAGCGACGCCGGAAAGGGCCATGGCTGGCTGGCCAGATAGCGGACCGCGCCGACCCGGACCCCCGCTTCCTCGAACACCTCGCGCCGCACGGCCGCCTCGACCGTCTCGCCGGGTTCGACAAAGCCTGCCAACAGCGAATACATCCCTTCGGGCCAGCCGGGACTGCGCCCCAGAAGCACGCTGTTGCCACGGGTCACCAACATGATGACCACCGGATCGGTGCGCGGGAAATGCTTGGCCCCGCAAGCCTCGCAGCCCCGTTCCCACCCTGCCTGCTGCGGCAGGGACCGCGCCCCGCAGACAGCGCAGAACCCGTGCCGCGCATGCCAGTCGCACACCGCCTTGGCGGTCGCGGCCAGTTCCGCCTCACGCGGGGTCAGCCGCGCCATGACCGATCGCAGGTCCTGAAACACCACGTCGTCGGGCAGGTCGGGATGCGGCTGGGCCGAGGGGTCGAAGAACCCGCCCGCAGGCACGACCACATCAGGCTGCCACGCCGAGATGTCCTGCGCGAACAGCCCCGTGCCATCCTGCAGCCCCAGAAACACCGGCGGCTGCCCTTGGGTCAACACCCGATGCCCGGCGGGCACCCAGACCAGTCCGCCGCCCGCACCGACCGCAGGCTTGCCCCGCCACAGCGCAAGCACCTGACCGTCGTTCAGCAAGCCCTTCAGTGCCGCCGCATCGCCCCGCAACTGGGCTGCCCGATCCAACCCGGATCCGCCAAAGGTGACCGTTTCCGCAATCCGCATGTCGTTTTCCCGTTCCTGACCTCTGTGTCATGCCATGACTGGCAGAGCGAGGCAAACGCGCCACAGGTCGCAGCATAAATGCAACCCACAGATGAACCACAGACGGCTGTCTCTTTTCTTTGCAATCAGAAAGTGAAACAGATTGAGACAATTCATGCGTTCTTCACAAGAGTTACACGCAGAAAGGCCCAGATTGCCGGACATGTCCGCATCCGTCGACCCGCACGACGCTGCCCGTTTTGAACCCACCCTTCGCATTCTCGCCACATCGGACCTGCACACCCACATCATGCCGTGGGACTACATGACCGACCAGCCCAGCCCGACCCGCGGTCTGGCCGCGGTTGCGACACTCATCGCGCAGGCGCGGGCAGAAGTGCCGGACAACCTCCTGCTGGACAACGGCGATTTTCTGCAGGGCAGCGCGCTTGGCGATCTGGTGGCAGAGGCGGAACCGGGTACGTGCCCCCACCCCATGGTCGCCGCGATGAATGCGCTGCGCTATGACGCGGGGACGCTTGGCAACCACGAGTTCAGCCATGGCCTGTCCCTTCTGGATCAGGTTTGCCGCGAGATGGCGCATCCTCTGGTGTCCGCCAACATCCACGATGCCCCCCAGGGCCGAACCTTGCTGCCGCCCTATGTGATCCTGGACCGGACCGTGCAGGTGTACGGCGCGCCGGTTCTGCTGCGCATCGGCATTCTGGGCTTCGCGCCGCCGCAGCTTGTCAAATGGGACCATCAGCATGTGGCGGGACGCATCGCCACGGAGGACATTGTCGACGCCGCGCGCCGCATTCTGCCGCAGGTGCGCGCGGCGGGGGCAGACATAGTCATTGCCCTGTCCCATTCCGGCATCGGCAGTGACATCGCCTGTCCGCAGATGGAAAACGCCAGCACCGCCATCGCCGCCCTGCCGGGTATCGACGTGGTGGTTGCCGGGCATACCCATCAGCCGTTCCCGTCGGCCAGCCTGCCCGCCAGCGCCGGGGTAGACCCGCACACAGGCACGCTGTGCGGCAAACCGGCCGTGATGCCGGGCTTTTTCGGCTCTCATCTGGGCGTGATCGACCTGCGGCTGGAAAAGGACGCACGAGGCTGGCGGATCACGCAACATCGCAGCGCGCTGTGGCCGGTGTCCCGCCGCACCGAGGACGGCACCGCCGAGGCGTTGGTGACACCCGACCCGAAGATCGCAGCGATTGCCGCTCCGGCCCACGCGGCAACGCTGGCCTGGGCGCGCCGCCACATCGGCCACAACCCGGCCCCGCTGCACAGCTTCTTTGCGCTGGTGCGCGATTGCCCGTCGGTGCGCGCCGTGACCTATGCCCAAAGGGAGCATGTGACGCGCGCGCTGGCGGACACCGATCTTGCGCATCTGCCCGTCCTGTCCGCCGCGGCCCCGTTCCGCGCGGGCGGGCGCGGCGGGCCGGAAAGCTATAGCTTCGTCGGGGCGGGCGATCTGGCCATGCGGCATATCTGGGATCTCTACACCCACCCCAACACGCTGACCGCCATCCGGATCAGCGGGGCAGAGCTTCTGGCCTGGCTGGAACGCAGCGCGAGCCTTTACCGCCAGATCACCCCCGGCCTTCCCGACCAGCCGCTGATCGACCCCGAGTTTCCCAGCTTCAACTTCGACTCGGTCGACGGCATTTCCTACCGCATCGACCTGTCGCAACCGCCGCGCCACGATGCGAACGGAGCATTGATCGCGCCGGGCGCGCGGCGGATCGTCGACCTGTGCTTTGCGGGTCGGCCCGTCGCCGCCGATGCGCAGTTCGTGCTGGCCACCAACAGTTATCGGACCGGCGGTTCGGGCGATTTCGCGGGGGCGCGACCGGACCGGGTGATCTATGCCGCAGGCAGGCTGAACCGCGACATCCTGATGGAACACATCCGCGACCGGGGCGTCATCCCTGCCCCCGGCCCGGAAAACTGGCGCTTTGTGCCGATGCCCGGAACCTCGGCCCTGTTCGACAGCGCCCCTGCCGCAATCGATTTCATCGGTGACCTGCCCGACCGCGCGCTGGAACCGCTCGACCTTACACCCGCAGGTTTTCGACGCTTCCGTCTGCACCTGTGACCGGATAGACCGCGCGGGCAGCAGACAGCCGAGGCCCCGATGTATGACGCGATCCTGTTCGATCTGGACGGCACCCTGATCGACACTGAACATCTGTCCCTGACCGCCGGACTCGCGGCCTTTGCGGCGGGGGGCCACGCCGTGGACCGCAGCCTGCTGCTGGCGCTGGTGGGGCTGGATGAACCTACGGGCGACGCGCTGATCCGTCAGGCCTTTCCAACCGCGGACCTTTCGAAGATCAGACAGGATTGGGACCAAAGAGTGCGCGGCGCAGCCGCAGAGGGTCTGCCCCTGAAACCCGGTGCCATGGACCTTCTGGCCCGGATCGCCGGTCAAAAGCGGGCGGTTGTCACCTCGTCGGGCCGCGAAAGTGCCCGGCGCAAGATGGCGCTGGCCGGGCTTGCGGCGCAGTTCGACCATGTCGTGACGCTGGACGATGTGACCCGCGCGAAACCGCATCCTGAACCCTATCTGCTGGCTGCGGCCCGCCTTGGCGTCGCCCCTGCGCGCTGTCTGGTGTTCGAAGACAGCGAAACCGGCGCGCGGTCCGCCCATGCGGCGGGCTGCGTTGTGGTGCAGGTACCCGACATGATTGCGACCTCGGGGACCTACGCCCACCATGTCGTCCCCGACCTGATGGCCGGGGCGCGGGCGGCTGGACTGATCTGAAAGCCTGCTTCGTCGGGCCGTTACAGCGCGATCACCTGCCCTGGGTCCAGCATCCAGGGGGCCACGATCCCGCAGGTATCGGCCAGCGGCAGCAGGGCCTCGGGCACGTCCATCCCGATCACCCCGCGCATGAAGTCCGCCCGCGCCGCACAGCGCGCCGCCACTGCCGGGAACCGCGCCGCCAGATCGGCGCGCAGGGCCTCATCGGCGATCACATAGCCGTCTTCCATCCGGGTCGAGGCATAGACCGCGTTCCCCGGAATGACGTCCATCTGCAGCGCCATGCCACTGGCCAGCGGCTCGGTCGAGCCTTCGTAGATCGGCGATGACATCCATTCATCCAGCCCGATCAGATGGCCGGGATTCAGGAAAAGCCCGAAACGGTCAAACGGCAAAGCTTGCTGCATGGCCGACCAGACCTCGCCGCCTGCGACTCCCGGTTGCATCAGCGCGCACCAGTCGGACATGGCCGCCACATAGGGCCCGGCAAACACCTCCAGATAGTCCCGCGCCCCGGCGGGCAGATCGTCCGCCCCGAAAGCCAGCCAGCCCGACCGGCAGATGTTGCTGCCCCAGTGGCAGATGTTGAACGAAAGGGGCGATCCCCGCCGCAGAACCTGCCCGGTCGGCCCCGACAATCCCTGATCCGCCCGCGCGCCGGTGGCAAAGGTCGAATGGCACCCCATCGGCAACCCTTCGACCTGTGCCGCGCGGTAGGCGTCGAAGTCGGTCATCCCTTCACGCAGCGCAAAGGTCATCCGCGTCAGTGCCCTGGCCGCCAACTGGTTGGCGAACTCCAGCCGGGCGATGTCCTCGGCCCCCACCCGCGCGCGCAGCCCATGCCCCGGATGCATGAAAAGATCGGTCGCATCGACCACCGACGCCGCGATCTTTCGCACCGGATCGGCCAGGAACGACGGCACCGACAGCGCCTGCGCGGGGTCGTCAACCTCGGCCGGATCGAACCACTTCCACCCGACCATGCCCACCGCCGCCCCCGCAGGAACCGCCTCGGCCAGCCAGTCCGACAGCCGCCGCCCCGGACGCGGTTGCGACGGCAAAGACAGGCTGGAGCACAGCCCCGTCCGCACATCCCCGGCCCCGACCAGCGGCGATATGCCCGTGTAGGGAAGGCATTCGTTGCCCGCCAGCAGCAGCGCATCCTGCGCCGTCACCACCAGCACCGCCTCTTCAAAGCGCGGATCGAAGCCGGTCAGCCAATGCAGGTTGGCCGCATGTTCGCGGTCGCCATAGATCACCAGCGCCGTCTGCCCCCGCGCCAGCATCGCCCGACGCACTGCGGCCAGCCGCGCGCGGCACTCGGCCAGCGTCAGGTCGGGTGGCAGGTCAGGCAGGCCCGTGTCGGGCCAGTCGATGCGGATCAGACGGGGCATGAACGCTCTCCTTGCGGCTTGGCGGCAAGACTAGGCGATGATTTGCGGCCAGACCACCGAATTGCGCCGCGCGAACGCCCCCAGATGCCCGATCCGCGTCAGCCCGAAATCCCCCGCCCGCAACACCCGCTGCCGTTTGGGGGCCTGCCCGTGCAGCGCCATCAGACGCCAGACCGCAGCGGGCGGAACCACCGGATCGTCGGCAACCGCGATCACCGTCATCGGGGCCTGAACTACGCCGACATCGGGCATCGGCAGACTGCGCCCTGCCTCGGCCAGATAGCTGCCCCGCGTCAGGCACCAGCGCCGCCATTGCCAGTAAACGCCCGCGGGTAGATCGCTGCCGAACCCCACCATGCGCCCCGGCAGAAAGCCGAGCGCGGCCACGACGGCGGGCACCCCGAACCAGAAGAACGCGGCCAGCGCGCGGTAAGGCCAGGGATGATCCGTCAGGTGCACCGGACCACTGGCCACGGTGATCACCCGGTCGACCCCCGCCATGCCCGCATGACACCCCAGCATCAATCCGCCCAGCGAGTGCCCGACCACCCAGACCGGAACCCCCGGCACCGCCGCGCGCAGCGCCGACAGGGCCGCCGCCTGATCTGCGATGCCCCAGTCCGCCATCGTCGCCCGCGACGCTCGCATCGCCCCTTTGGCAGAGGCCCCGAAGTCGCGGTAATCATAGGTCAGGCAGGCAAAGCCCTGCCCCGCCAGCCATTCCGCAAAGGCACGGTAGTATCCCATCGGAACACCCACCGCGCCATGCAGCACGACCGCCGCGCGGGGCCGCCCCGCCGGGCGGAACAGCCGCCCTGACAGTGTCGCAAAGCCCACATCCTCGACCCCGGCCGCATCCGGCCAAACCTCGCCCGCCATTGCCGTCATGCCCGCGCCCTTTCGACTAGACCGATTGGTCCAATACCATCGTTAGACCGTTCGGTCTAGTCTTTCGGCACGCCGCGACACAGACTATGATCGCCAGATGACAACACCCGATCCCACCACCCGCGACCGGCTGATCACCACCGCCGCCCTGCTGTTCCGGCAGAAGGGCTATCATGCCACCGGCCTGTCCGAAATTCTTGCCGCGGCGCAGGTGCCCAAAGGCTCGCTCTACCACCATTTCCCCGACGGCAAGTCCGACCTCGCCCGCGCCGCCGCCGACTGGACCGCCGATCAGATCGGCCGAATCATCGAAGATTCGTTCCGCGATGCGCCAGACTTTGCCCAGGGGGCGACAACGCTGTGCCACAAGCTGGCAAAGCTGTTCGATCTGCAGGCCACCGCGACCACCTGCCCGATCTCGGCGCTGCTGTTCGACGGGCCCGAAAGCGAAGCGTTCCGCGCGCATGCCGAACAGACCTTTGTCCGGCTGTCGGTCCATCTGTCCACCCATGCCGAACGCCTTGGCCTGACGGTACACGAAGCCGAGGCGCAGGCCGAAACGCTGCTGATCGCCATCGAGGGCGGCTGGACGCTGGCCCGCGCCCGCAGGTCGTCCGATGTGCTGCGCCGCCTGCCGTCCCGGCTTTTCGCGTAAGGCTTGCGAATCCCGCACCCCGCACCTATATCCCGGCTTGAGAGGTTGGCGCGGGTAAGCGCCTCGCCAACCCGGTCAGGTCCGGAAGGAAGCAGCCGTAACGAGCCCCGCTTGGGTCGTTGTCAGCCTCTCACCTACCCCCCCTTGTCACGGACTTGTGTCCGCAGCGCGCGACGGAACCGGCCCGGTCAGCGTATAACCTGCAGCGCAACCGAAGGACGGACCCGTGAAAAGCTTCTGGATCATCATCGCCGTGGTCGTGTTGGGCGGCGGTTATGGCTATTGGGAATGGTCGCGCGCCGAAGCCACGCAACTGGCCTCGCCACCCGCGACGGTGGTCGTGGAACCCGGCACGGTGGAACGATCGGTCCTCGCCTCGGGCGTGATCGAGGCGGGCAACCTCGTGTCGGTCGGCGCGCGCGTGTCGGGGCTGATCGAAACGCTGGCGGTCGATCTGGGCGACGTTGTGGCCGAGGGTGACCTGATCGCGCAGATCGAATCGCTGGACCAGCAGAACGAGGTCTTGCAGGCCGAGGCGGACCTTGCGCAGATCGAGGCGCAGATCGTGGCAGGCGCGGCATCGTTGCGCGAAGCCGAACTCGGGCTGGACCGCACCCGACAGCTCAACGACCGTGAACTCAGCTCGACCGTGGCCCTTGAGGCCGCCGAAACCGCGCTGGCGGTGGCCCGCGCCAACGCCAAGGCGCTGACGGCGCAACGCGCCCGTGCAGAAATCGCCGTCACCTCGGCGCGGCTGGCGCTGGAACGCACCCGGATCACCGCGCCCGTGGCAGGCACCATCGTGGCGGTTGTCACATCGCAGGGCCAGACCGTCAACGCGTCCAGCAACACGCCCACCATCGTCAAGATTGCGGACCTGACGCGGATGATCGTCAAGGCCGACGTGTCAGAGGCCGACATCACCCGCGTCGCGCCGGGGCAGGAGGCGACACTGACCCTTCTAGGCGAACCCGACACGCCCATCGCCGCCACCCTTCTGGCCATCGAACCGGCCCCGGCGTCGATCAAGACATCGGACACCGTCGAAACCGACAAGGCGATCTACTACATCGCGCGCTTTGCCGTCGAAAACCCCGACGGCAAGCTGCGCATCGGGATGACCGCCGAAGTCCGCATCCGCCTTGCCCGCGCCGAAGATGTGCCGGTGGTGCTCGTCTCGACCCTCGGCCGCCCCAAAGCCGACGGCACCTATCAGGTCGAGGTCTGGGACCCGGTCCGCGAGGCGCGCGAAAGCCGCGACGTGACTATCGGGGTCACCGACAACATTACTGCCGAAATCCTGTCGGGCCTTGCAACCGGCGATCTGGTGGTGGCCGACCGGGTGTCGGGCACCTCCGCCGCCGCCAACATACGCGGCCCCCGGGGCATGTTCTGAGGTGGCGCAGGCAAGCGGACCGCTGATATCGCTGCGCGGCATCACCCGGCGCTACAGCGCGGGCGATCAGGTGACGACCGTTCTCGACGCCATCGACCTTGACATCTTCGCCGGGGAAAGCGTGGCGATCATCGGGCAGTCGGGGTCGGGGAAATCGACCCTGATGAACATCATGGGCTGCCTCGACACGCCCAGCGAGGGGACCTACCGCTTTGCCGGGCGCGACGTGGCGGGGATGGACGAAAACATGAAGGCCGCCCTGCGCCGCGCGCATTTCGGCTTCATCTTTCAACGCTATCAACTGCTGGCCGACCTCGACGCGCTGTCCAACGTCGAAATGCCCGCGGTCTACAATGGCACGCCCCGCGGCAAGCGCCGCAAGGAGGCCGCGCGCATCCTTGCGCAGTTGGGGCTGGCCGACCGCAGCCATCACCGCCCGTCGGAACTCTCGGGTGGCCAGCAACAGCGGGTGTCCGTCGCCCGCGCCCTGATCAACGGCGGCGAGGTAATCTTTGCCGACGAGCCGACCGGCGCGCTGGACAGCAAGTCGGGGGCCGATCTTCTGGCGCTGCTCGACGACCTGCACGCGCGCGGCCACACTATCATCACTGTCACCCATGACCCCGCCATTGCCGCCCGCGCACAAAGGGTGATCGAGATCAAGGACGGCCGGATCATGTCTGACACCCGGAAATCCCCTGCCCCCGCCGCCCCGCGCCTTGACATCCCGCGCGCGGCCAACGGCCTCGGGGCCGCCATCGGCCGCCTGCGCGAGGCGGTGACGATGGCCGTGCGCACCATGATCGCCCACAAGCTGCGCAGCTTCCTGACCATGCTCGGCATCATCATCGGCATCGCCTCGGTCGTGTCGATGGTGGCGCTTGGCACCGGCAGCCGGAAGCGGGTGCTGGAGAACATCGCACAGATCGGCACCTCGACCATCGAGATCCGCAAGGGCACCGGGTTCGGCGACCGCCGGGCCAATGCGATAATGACGCTGGTCCCGGCGGATGCGGCGGCGCTGCAGCAGCAACCCTATGCCGCGTTCGTCTCGCCCGAGGTCACCACCACGGTACCCGTGACCCGGCGCGGGACCACCTCGGCCCTGCAGGTGCGCGGGGTCGGCGGGGACTATTTCACCGTGGGGGCCTTCACGCTGACGGCGGGCAACGTGTTCGGCCCGGCGGCGCTGGTGCGGCGCGACCAGGTGGTGGTGATCGACCGGAACGCGGCCGAAACGTTCTTTGCCGATGGCAGCGACCCGGTCGGCCAGACCCTGCTGCTGGACCGCGTGCCGATGCGGGTGGTGGGCGTCGTGACCCCGGCCGGGGCGGGATTCGGGTCGCAGAACCCGCGCGTCTATGTGCCCTACACCACCGCCTCGACCCGCCTGACCGGGCGCACGACGCTGGACAGCATCTCGGTCCGGGTGGCCGACAGCTATGACATGCTGATAGCCGAACAGCTGATCACCGACCTGATGCTGCAGCGCCACGGCGTGCAGGATTTCTTTCTGGTCAACTCGGACACGATCCGCGACACGATCACCAGCACGGCGGCGACCCTGTCGCTGCTGGTGGCGGCCATCGCGGTGATCTCGCTGCTGGTCGGCGGCATCGGGGTGATGAACATCATGCTGGTGTCGGTCACCGAGCGTACCCGCGAGATCGGGGTGCGCATCGCGGTCGGCGCGCGCAGGTCCGACATCATCGCGCAGTTCCTGATCGAGGCGGTGCTGGTCTGCCTGATCGGCGGGGTGCTGGGGGTGGGGCTTGCCATGGGTGCAGGCTATGCCGTGGGGCAGGTGACAACGATGTTCACGCTGGAGTTTTCGCCCGCCATCGCCGCCGCCGCCTTTGGCGCGTCAAGCGCGATCGGCATCCTGTTCGGCTATCTCCCCGCCCGGTCGGCGTCGCGGCTGGACCCGGTGGCCGCGCTGGCGCGGGATTGACGCGGGCGCGATTGCGGAAAGGCCGGGGGTTTCACACCCCCGGACCCCCGTGGGATATTTGGGGACAGAAAATGGGGTGCTGTTTACCTCTGGCAGTCGGGACACTAAGCTTGCGCGCAGAGGTGACCCGATGACCGACGCCGCCGCCTACCAGGTTCTGGCCCGCAAATACCGCCCCGCGACCTTTGCCGACCTGATCGGGCAGGAGGCGATGGTGCGCACCCTGAAGAACGCGTTCGCGTCCGACCGCATCGCGCAGGCCTTCATCATGACCGGCATCCGAGGCACCGGGAAAACGACCACTGCGCGGATCATCGCCAAGGGGCTTAACTGTGTGGGCTTGGACGGCGCGGGCGGGCCGACGACCGAACCCTGCGGCGTGTGTGAGCCCTGTGTGGCGATCACCGAAGGCCGCCATGTCGACGTGATGGAGATGGACGCGGCCAGCCGGACCGGGGTCGGCGACATCCGCGAGATCATCGACTCGGTGCACTACCGGGCCGCGTCCGCCCGCTACAAGGTCTACATCATCGACGAAGTGCACATGCTGTCGACCAACGCCTTCAACGCGCTGCTGAAAACGCTGGAGGAACCCCCCGCGCACGTGAAGTTCATCTTTGCCACGACCGAGATTCGCAAGGTGCCCGTCACCATCCTGTCGCGCTGCCAGCGCTATGACCTGCGGCGGATCGAACCCGAGGTGATGATGGCGCATCTGTCGTCCATTTTGGCCAAGGAGGCGGCGGCGGTGGCGCCGGATGCGCTGGCGCTGATCACCCGCGCCGCCGAAGGGTCGGTGCGCGATGCGCTGTCGCTGTTGGATCAGGCGATCGCGCATGGCGCGGGGGAAACCAGCGCGGCACAGGTGCGCGCCATGCTGGGGCTGGCCGACCGGGGCCGGGTACGGGACCTGTTCGATCTGGTGATGCGGGGCGACGCGGCGGGTGCCTTGGCCGAGTTGTCGGGGCAATATGCCGAAGGGGCGGACCCGATGGCCGTGCTGCGCGATCTGGCCGAGATCACGCACTGGCTGTCGGTGATCAAGATCACGCCCGAGGCCGCCGATGACCCCACCACACCGCCGGACGAGCGGGACCGGGGCCGCGACATGGCAGGCCGCCTGCCGATGCGGGTGCTGTCGCGGACCTGGCAGATGCTGCTGAAGGCGCTGGAAGAGGTGGCGCTGGCCCCCAACGCCATGATGGCGGCCGAGATGGTGGTGATCCGGCTGACGCATGTGTCGGACCTGCCCGACCCCGAGACGCTGATCAAGCGGCTGCAGGCCGGGCAACCGGCACAGGCCGTGACCGCCCCGGCGGCGCAGACCCCGGCCAACCACGCGCCCGCCCCGCGGGCGCAAGTGACCCAGACCGGTCAGGTTCTGGCCCTGCAGAGCGCGCCGGTGCTGGCCACCTTCGACGCGGTGGTCGCACTGATCCGGGCGAAACGCGACATGACGCTGCTGGTCGAGGTGGAAACCAACCTGCGGCTCGTGCGCTATTCCCCCGGCCGGATCGAGTTCGAACCGGGCCCCCGCGCCGCCCCCGACCTTGCCGCGCGTCTGGGCCAGCGCCTGCAGGGCTGGACCAACAGCCGCTGGGCCGTGTCGGTCGTGTCGGGCGGCGGAGCGGCGACAATTGCCGAGGTGCAGGATCAGGGCCGCCGCGCCGCCGAGGCCGAAGCCCTGCAAAGCCCGCTGGTGCAGGCGGTGCTGGCCGCCTTCCCCGGCGCGCGGATCAGCGACATCCGCAGCCCCGAGGCGCTGACCACAACCGCCGCCGCCGAGGCCCTGCCCGAGGTGGAGGATGAATGGGACCCCTTCGAGGACGATTGACGCTTTGACAAGGCAAAGCCTCAGGGCTGCGGCCAGCCATCCGGCGGGATCGACCCCAGCACGGTGAGTTCACCCCCGTCGGCGCGCAGCACGTAGGCCACGCCCTGCGGTTCGGGATAGATGCCGGTCGCCGCTTCGAACGGGTCGTCATGCCCGACGATCACCCGATTGGTGCCTGCGGCCACCGGAGCCAGCAACAGCGGCAACACCCGGTCGCGCATCGCGGCGGTCTGTGCTGAACTATAGCTTTCGGCAGGCTCGAAATTCAGCGCGGGGGTCTTGGCGTAGGTGCCGAAGGCCAAGTCTGCGGTCTGCCACGCGCGGCAGTATTCGCTGGACAAGACTTCGCCCACCGGGATCGACAGGGCAGCCACCGCCGCGCCGATGTCGCGCGCCTGATGCCAGCCCGCCTCGCTCAGCACCCGCTGGGAGCCGCAAAGCGCCGGGTCCGCCGTGACCTGATCGGCATAGTCCTTCTCGGTCTGGGCATGACGGATGTAGAGAACCAGCCCGCCCTTGGCCAACTCGTCCGCCAGCAAGTCAGGCGAAAGCATGTCGGCGCGCAGCGCAGCGGGAAAGGCAAGCAGGACTGCGCACAGCGCAGGCATCATCGGATAACGCATGGGAAAGCCACCATCGGTTTGAGTTCTGAACAGGGGGCTGGCGATGGCTGGCAATCAGGATCTGCGCCATCAAAGTAAAAGAGTCAAGAATTATTCCCACCCGCGCCCCCTGTTCCCGGGCCGCCCGGACCCCTATGCTTGGTGATGAAATCCGACGGAGGACGACATGCTGAAAGGTCTGGGTGGCCTTGGCGACATGGCCAAGATGATGAAGGCCGCGACCGACATGCAGGCGAAGATGGCCGAGATGCAGGAGATGCTGGCACAGACCGTGGTGCTGGGTGAGGCGGGGGCGGGGCTGGTCCGGGCGCGCGCGACGGCGAAGGGCGAGGTGACCGGGCTGGACATCGACCCGTCGATCCTTGTGGCTTCGGAAAAAGAGGTCGTCGAAGACCTGATCCTTGCCGCGATCCGCGATGCCCAGGGCAAGGCCACCGCCCGCGCGCAGCAGGAGATGGCGAAACTCGCTGAAGGCATGGGGCTTCCCCCCGGCATGAAACTGCCGTTCTGATGGCGCTGACCGAGGCCCCCCGCGACATCGAGGCGCTGATCGACCTGATGGCGCGGCTGCCCGGTCTTGGGCCGCGGTCGGCCCGCCGTGCGGTTCTGGTCCTGCTGAAAAAACGCGGCGCGCTGATGGCCCCTTTGGCGCAGGCGATGGCGACCGTCGCGCTGACCGCCCGCGACTGCGCGACCTGCGGCAACATCGGCACTGCCGACACCTGCGCGATCTGCGCCGACGACACGCGCGCCGGGGGCACGCTGTGCGTGGTCGAGGATGTGGCAGATCTTTGGGCGATGGAACGGTCGGGTGCGTTCAAGGGCCGCTATCATGTGCTGGGCGGCACGCTGTCGGCACTGGATGCGATGGGGCCGGACGAATTGCGCATTCCCCGGCTGATCGAACGTGTGGCGGACGAAGGGGTCCGCGAGGTGATCCTGGCGCTGAATGCCACCGTGGATGGCCAGACCACCGCGCATTACATTGCTGAAGCGCTGGCGGCATCGGGCGTGCCGGTCACCTCTCTGGCGCAAGGCGTGCCGATCGGCGGGGAACTCGATTATCTGGACGACGGGACGATCAGTGCCGCGCTCAGGGCGCGCAAGTCGTTCTGATCCTGCACCAATCCCCCACCCCTGGCCCCTCCCTACGCAGGGGGAGGGGAGGCACCGGACGCGCCGGCAGGATGAACGCCGTCAGCGGCGCGGGTCGGTGTCGTCATCCTCGTCTTCATCCTCGTCCGCGTCCGGCAGGTTGAAGAAGCTGTCGGCATCCGAGAAATCTGCGGCCTTCTCTTCCTGTTCGGTCGGGGCGAAACCGGCAAAGACCGGTGCCTCCTCGGGCATCTTCGGCTCCAGCCCCATGCCCAGCGACTGCTCGGTGGACACCAGCTTGCGCCGCTCGTCATCCGTCATCACCACGCCCTCGGCCGCCTTCTTGCGCACCGCCGCTTGCACCGCGTTGTCCAGTTCCGACTGGCGGCACAGCCCCAGCGCCACCGGGTCGATCGGGGTGATGTTGTTGATGTTCCAGTGGCTGCGGCTGCGGATCGACTGGATTGTCGGCTTCGTCGTGCCCACCAGTTTGCCCACCGCGCCATCTGACAACTCAGGATGGAACTTCACCAGCCACAGGATAGCCGCCGGACGGTCCTGCCGCTTGGACAGTGGCGTATAGCGCGGACCGCGCCGCTTTTCCTCGCCCACGGCCGAGGGGTTGAACTTCAGCTTCATCTTGTACAGCGGATCGGCCTGCCCGCGGTCGATCTCGACCTGGTCAAGCTGGTTGTTGCCGACCGGATCGAACCCCTTCACCCCCGTCGCCACATCCCCATCGGCGATGCCCTGCACTTCCAGCTCGTGCATGCCGCAGAATTCGGCGATCTGGCGGAAGTTCAGCGTTGTGTTGTCGACCAGCCACACGGCGGTAGCCTTTGACATCAGCGGACGGTTCATCGGATCACTCCTTTACAAATCTCTCCCGTGCCGGGAAAACGGTTGCGACAGGTGCCGCGGGTAGTCTCGTTTTCGGGAATTCACAGCCGTATAATGCGGATCGGGGGCAGAGGAAAGTGAAATTGCACAAGGCCGTTCTGGCGTTCCTGCTGGCCACAAGCCTGTCTGCCCCGCTTCCCGCATCCGCCGAAGGCGAGGCGGCCGGCGACTTCGACTATTACGTGATGGCGCTGTCATGGTCACCCAACTGGTGCGCCCTGACCGGGGATGACCGCCGCGATCCGCAATGCGATGTCGGGCTTGGACTGACCTTCATCCTGCATGGCCTGTGGCCGCAGTACGATGACGGCTATCCCAGCTATTGCCGCACCACGCAGCGCGACCCGTCGCGCACCGAGTCGGCGGCGATGTCAGACATCATGGGTGCTTCGGGCCTTGCCTGGTACCAGTGGAAAAAACACGGCCGCTGCGCCGATCTTCCGGCCCGCGACTACTATGCGCTGATGCGCCGCGCCTTTGCATCGGTCAGGATTCCTCCGGTTTTTGCCAAGATCAACAAGGACCTGACCGTTCCCGCCAGCGTCATCGAAGGCGCATTTCTGGAAAGCAATCCCGCACTCGCCCGCGACCAGATCACCGTCACCTGCCAAAGCGGCATGATCCAGGAAGTCCGCATCTGCCTTGCACAGGATCTCACGCCCCGCCGCTGCGGCCCGGACGTGATCCGCGACTGCACGCTGACCGACGCGGCGCTGGACGCGGTACGATGAAAAACAACCAGAGCGGGTTATGAAATCCTGACTACCCACCTTAACGGGAATGGGGAATCCTTCCGGCGTCAGGCATTTGCTGACACGTCCAGAAGTTGTTCCCAAATCCCGTTATGGAGATGATCATGACCACCACCACCGGTTTCCGGACCGGGGCGCCGATATTCAGCCCCGAATTCACCGACATGATCGACCGCTGCGTCGATCTGTTCAAACTTGAAATCGTGCAGGGTCTGGCCTTCGAATCCGAGCCGGCCCTGATGACGGCGCGCGGTTTGCAAGCCAACCCGTCGCGCATGGGCGCGATCGTCGCCCGCAGGCTGGCGTCGGGCAAGCCGGGCGGCAAACGCGGGCGCGTGCCCGCTCCGTTGAAGGATGGCGCGCTGTCGGCACTTTACACCGCCGAAATCCGCTCGCTGGCCCGGCGCTACAACGTCGACCTGTCGGCGGCCAAACCTGTATCGCGCCAGATCAACGCCAGCGCCGACTTCACCTTTCTTGCGCCGCAACTGACGTCGGAACCGAAACTGCGCAGCCTTGCCGACAACATCCTTGACCTGCAGATCGACGAGGATGATCAGGCCGAGGGTGAAAACACCCTGCGCCGTCTCGCACCGAACCTGACCCTTGACCCTTCCGTGCTGCGCCTGCTGTCGGATTCGGTCCGCCCGGTCCGCGTCAACGACCTGTCGGGCGGCGGCACCCTTGGCGCAGCGTCCGGGTCGATCGTGGTCAACAAGGGGCTGGAATTCCGCATCCACAAGGTGAAGTGCATCGACGAAACCAACCCCGAATGGCCCGGCGATGACGAAATCGCGATGGGCGGCACCGCCGTCCCTCCGGTCGGCAGCCCCACCAAGATCCCCGAGTTCCGGGTGTCGAACAGCTTTGACGACGGCGAAAGCAGGGTCTACAACCCGCCGCGCCTCCTCAAGACCTTCTCGTTGTCCAATGTCAGCTACCCGGCTGACTTCCTTGTGGTTCTGGCCCTTGCCGAAAAGGACAACGGCGGGCTGTCGGACTTCCTGCAAGAGATGTGGGAAGCGATCAAGGACGAGGTGCAGATCATCATCGCTGCCGTCGCTGCGGCGGCAGGGGCCGCCATCGGCAGCGCCATCGGCGGGACGGTCGGCACGGCCATCGGCGGGCCGCTGGGCACCATCATCGGGGCGGTTGCGGGGGCGATCCTCGGCGCGCTGGTCGGCTGGATCATCTCGGCGGTCAAGGACGACATCTTTACCCCGCAGTCGGCCGCCGTTCACCTGCCCACGCCGAATGCGACGTTCACCAACGGGGCGCTGACCTCGCCGCAGTTCACGGTCAACTTCAACGACCATGGCGGCTACTATCGCGTGTACTACAGCTGGAAGATCAACCGCTAAAGTCACGCGACGGTCCCCGCGGGCGCGCTCCTCCTCCCGCGGGGGCCTGCTGACCGGCGACGGCACGGACGGCACGTCTTGAAGACGCAGCGCCGCCGCACTGGCCGGGCTGTCTAGGACTCGACCTTCAGCACGATCTTGCCCACATGCCCCGGCGCCTCGATCCGCCAGTGGGCGGCGGGGGCCTCGATCAGGGGAAACTCGCTGTCGATCACCACGCGCAGCTTGCCGGCCGCAATCATCGGCCAGACATGCCGCTCCACATCGGCGGCATAGCGCGCCTTGGCCGAGTCGGACTGCGGGCGCAAGGTGGACCCGGTGATCGTCAGCCGCCGCATCATCACCTCGGCAAAGTTCAGTTCCACCTTCGGCCCCTGCAGGAAGGCGATCTGCACCAGCCGCCCGTCGTCCGCCAAGGCCTTGATGTTGCGCGGCAGATAGGGCCCGCCCACCATGTCCAAGATCAGGTCCGCCCCGCCTTCGGCCTTCAGAACGGCAACGAAATCCTCGTTGTGATAGTTGATCCCGCGTTCGGCCCCCAATCCTTCGCAGACCGCGACCTTTTCATCCGACCCGGCCGTGGCGAACACCCGCGCCCCCAGTGCCGCCGCAATCTGGATGGCCGTCGTGCCGATCCCCGACGTGCCGCCATGCACCAGAAAACGCTCTCCCGCACGCAATCCGCCGCGCAGAACCATGTTCGACCACACGGTAAAGCAGGTTTCCGGCAGACAGGCCGCCTCGCGCATCCCCATTCCGTCGGGAATGGGCAATGCATGATCCGCCGGGCAGGCCACATATTCGGCATATCCCCCCCCCGGCAAAAGCGCACAGACCCGGTCGCCGATCGACCAGCGCACGACCCCCGGCCCCATCGCCACCACCGTTCCCGACGCCTCCAGCCCCGGCAGGGGCGAGGCGCTGGCGGGCGGCGCATAGGCCCCGGCGCGCTGCAGCGCATCGGGCCGGTTCACCCCGGCATAGGCGACCCGCAGGATGATCTGCCCATGGCCGGGCACCGGCACCGGCACCGAACAGGGCTTCAGCACATCCGGCCCCCCCGGTGCGCTGATCTCCATGGCCAGCATGCTGTCCGCCAACGTCATCTTCACCTCCATCCGTCAGACCCCGCGCCCCGGCAGATCGTCGGGCGCCTTTGGCATCCGGATCCGGCTCATCGCCTTCAGCGGCCCTTCGGCCAGCGCCTTGAACAACGGGTTGTCGCGAACCCCCGCCTTCAGCTTTTCGATCGCCATCACGTTTTCGATCCTGCGGTCCAGAAATGCCCAGGTGGCCGAATGGTCCGGGCTGTCGTCGCCAAGCCAGTACAGCGCCGTTGCCGCATAGACCGCCGACAGCGTCGCGCGCTTGGTGTACCAGTTCACATCCGTGCTGGTGTCGCCCAACGCGGTCCAGATCGCATCCGCCGTGCCCCAGACCGCCTTGGCCCCGTCGGCGGCATGCTGCGGCAGCGCGAACAACGCCGACCCCCGCCGCACCGCCTCGGCATCGCTGATCACCTCCAGCCGCAGACGCACCGCCAGCGCCACCTTCTCGCGGAATTTCAGCCCCGCCAGATCGCGGTCCGCCAACGCCGTGCGCATCAGCGCATCGCCCCGCCGGTGATAGGCCAGCGCAAGGTCCACCCCGCCGCGCGGGAACAGCGCCCGCGCCAGACCGCCGGCCACCCCCGAATCGGCAATCGCCGACCGCAGCGTCGCATCCGACCACCCGTCGAACGCCACATAGGGCAGCGCCGCGTCCAGCACGCGGTCCTTGGTATGCTCCACCCCGTTCGCACCTGCGTTGTCGTCCTGCATGTCACGCCTCCGTTCACGCTTCGCTTGTCAACCTTGCGCCACTTTGCTATGCGCCCCTAGCCTGCACATATAGTGCAACTCAAACTTAGAAAGGTGGTGAAAACCACATGCAGGTCAGCGTCCGCGACAACAACGTCGAACAGGCCCTTCGGGCCCTCAAGAAAAAGCTGCAGCGCGAAGGCGTGTTCCGCGAAATGAAGCTCAAGCAGCATTTCGAGAAACCCTCCGTCAAGAAAGCGCGCGAGCAAGCCGAAGCCGTCCGCCGTGCGAGGAAACTCGCCCGGAAGAAGCTTCAGCGTGAGGGCGGCCTCTAGCCGTATCCGCGACACTGGGACCCGCCTGTATGGCCGGGCCCACCCCGATCAACCCCCGTCCGTCAGGCCGGGGGTTTTTCTTTGGCCAAGCTTGCCTTCCCTGTCTTCCTCCCGGAAACAAGGCGCCTTGGCGCCGCCGGGCAGCGCCCGACCGCCCCCTCGGGCGGGCGCTTTTGCAACCGCAGCGCCTAGAACTTCGGTGGGAGTGGTTGACCCATAAAGTGCCTAGAACAGCCCGTGCAGCGCCCGCCCGGCGGTCAGGCGCTGCCCTGTGTCAGAACGTCACCCCTCACACCGCCAACGCCGTCGTCTTGACCACCGTCCGCAGCGAGAACGACGTCTGCATCTGCCGCACCCCCGGCAATCGCGACAGATACTGCCGGTGGATGCGCGCGAAATCCTCGGTGTCGGCCGCCACGATCTTCAGCAGATA
>JAIYDJ010000090.1 GCA_027487575.1 Rhodobacter sp.
ATCAGCCGCATTTCGAATGCCCGCATGATCCGCAGGTCATGCAGCCTTCAACCATCCGCATCGCATAGGCACCGCAGGACGGGCAGGCCGCGCCGCGCGGGGCCTCGCCCACCACCATCGCCTCTGCCTTGGGGTCGGATTTCAAGCCCAGCCCCTCGCCCGCGATGAACCCGATGGCAATCAGATGACGCTCGATGACGCCCCCGATCGCCGCGAGGATCGACGGAATGTACCGCCCCTCCATCCACGCCCCGCCGCGCGGATCGAACACCGCCTTCAACTCCTCGACCACGAACGAGATATCCCCGCCGCGCCGGAACACCGCCGAGATCATCCGGGTCAGCGCCACCGTCCAGGCGAAATGTTCCATGTTCTTCGAGTTGATGAACACCTCGAAGGGGCGGCGATGCCCCGCGATGATGATGTCGTTGATCGTGATGTAAAGCGCGTGCTCGCTGCCCGGCCATTTGACCTTGTAGGTCTGCCCTTCCAGCGCAGCCGGGCGGTCCAGCGGTTCAGACAGATACACCACCTCACCCCCTTCCCGCACCGTAGCAGGCGCTTCGGACGGGGTTGATGCCTTTTCGCTCACCGTCAGAACCGACCCGGTCACCGCATTGGGCCGGTACGTCGTGCAGCCTTTGCAGCCTTGATCCCAGGCCGCCATGTAGACCTGCTGGAAGTCGTCAAAACTGATGTCTTCCGGGCAGTTGATCGTCTTGGAGATCGACGAGTCCACCCATTTCTGCGCCGCCGCCTGCATCTTCACATGGTCCAGCGGCGGCAGCGTCTGCGCGTTCACGAAATAGTCCGGCAGCGGTGCATCACCGTGCAGGTCGCGCCACAGCCGCACGGCGTAGTCGACGACTTCCTCTTCGGTGCGCGATCCGTCCTTCTGCAAGACCTTGCGGGTATAGGCATAGGCGAACACCGGCTCGATCCCCGAACTGACATTGCCCGCGTAAAGCGAGATCGTTCCGGTCGGCGCGATGCTGGTCAGCAGGGCGTTGCGGATGCCATGCGCGGCGATGGCCTCCCGCACATCGGCGTCCATCCCCTGCATGGTGCCCGAGGCCAGAAACTTCTCGGCATCAAACAGCGGAAACGCGCCCTTTTCCCGCGCCAGATCGACCGAGGCCAGATAGGCTGACCGCGAGATGCTCCGCATCCAGTCCTCGCAGGCTGCTACCGCGGCATCCGACCCATAACGCAACCCGACCATCAACAGCGCATCGGCAAGCCCGGTAACGCCCAGCCCGATCCGCCGCTTGGCCTTCGCCTCGGCCGCCTGTTCGGGCAGCGGAAACCGGCTCGCGTCCACCACATTGTCCATCATCCGCACCGCCGTGCGCACCAGCGCGTCCAGTTCGGCCATGTCCACCGCCGCCGCGTCTGTGAACGCCCCCGTTACCAGCGTCGCAAGGTTGATCGACCCAAGCAGGCACGCGCCATAGGGGGGCAGGGGCTGCTCCCCACAGGGGTTGGTGGCCGCAATCGTTTCGGCATAGCACAGGTTGTTGGCCGCATTGATCCGGTCGATGAAGATCACCCCCGGTTCGGCGAAATCATAGGTGTTGCGCATGATCCGCGCCCACAGGTCGCGCGCCTGCACGGTATGATAGACGCGGCCCCCGAACTGCAATTCCCACGGCCCGTCCGCCTTGACCGCCGCCATGAACGCATCGGTCACCAGCACACTCAGATTGAACATCCTCAGGCGAGCCGGGTCCTTCTTGGCCTCGATGAACGCCTCGATATCGGGGTGGTCGCACCGCATCGTGGCCATCATCGCGCCCCGCCGCGACCCCGCCGACATGATGGTGCGGCACATCGCATCCCAGACGTCCATGAACGACAGCGGGCCAGAGGCATCCGCCGCCACGCCCTTCACCTCGGCGCCCTTGGGCCGGATGGTGCTGAAATCATACCCGATGCCGCCCCCCTGCTGCATGGTCAGCGCGGCTTCCTTCAGCGCCTGAAAGATTCCCTCCATGTTGTCCGGGATCGTCCCCATCACAAAGCAGTTGAACAGCGTCACCGACCGCCCGGTACCCGCCCCTGCCGTGATCCGCCCTGCCGGCAGAAACCTGAATCCCTCCAGCGCGGCATAGAACCGCTCTTCCCAGACCGCCGGTTCCGCCTCGACCTCGGCGATGGCCCGCGCGATCCGCCGCCAGGTATCCTCGACCGATGCGTCGACCGCCACACCGTCTGCCGCCTTGAGGCGATACTTCATGTCCCAGATCTGTTCGGCAATGGCAGCGTCGAAGCGGGACATGGCGGTCCTTCCTTGTTCTTGTGGACAACTTGGCAGAATCCACAAGATACGCGCATCTGCCTGCCTTGTGAACCCTGCGCTGACTGCTACATTGTCAAGCCGAAGGGGGACTCATGCTCAACATCCTGAAACTCTGCGTCGGGGCCGAGTCGGTCGAAGACCTGACGCAGTGGCACAGTGCCCATGCCCATCTCTGGCCGCCCGGCACCACCGCCCACGTCACCCGCATGTGGCCCAAGCGCGAAGCCGAGGTTCTCGACGGCGGATCGCTCTACTGGGTCATCAAGGGCGTGATCCTTGCCCGCCAGCGAATCTTGCGGCTGGAAGAGCGGGACGGCGCCGATGGCATTCGCCGCTGCGCGCTGATCCTTGATGTCCGGGTGATCCGCACCGAACCCGCCCTGCGGCGTCCGTTCCAGGGCTGGCGCTACCTCGACCCCGCCGACAGCCCGCGCGACCTGACCAGCCGCAGCACCGACGACACCCTGCCACCCTCGCTCGCCCAGGCCCTCGCCGACATCGGCCTGCGCTGATCCCCATTTTCTGTCCCCAAATATCCCACGGGGGCGCGGGGGTGTGAAACCCCCGCTCTTTGGGTGGGCCGGGAAACGGCCCGGTACACCTCACCTCACCAACCGGTAGCCGTGCTTCGCCACCATCACCGCGATCAGAATCCGCGCCACATGGTGCAGCGTCACGAACACCACCGAATACTGCAGGCTCAGCGCGACCAGACTCATTTCGGCCACCCCGCCAGGCGCAAACGCCAGAAACGCCGCGGCAGACGGCGCAACGCCCAGCGCATGCACGGCAATGGCAAAGACGAACGCCACCGCCAGCAACGCCGCACCGTAAAGCACCGACAGACCCAGCGCGCGGCCCAGCATCGCATGACCCACCCCGGCGAACCTGGCCCCCAGACCGCCGCCCACCACCACCTGCGTCACCGCCACCAGCCAGCCCGGCGGCACCCCGTGCACCCAGCCCATCCCATGCGCCACCGCCGACACGATCAGCGGTCCGGTCAGGAAATAGGCGGGCAACCGCACGACCTTGCCCGCATACCAGCCCACAAGGCCGGACAACGCCAGCACCACGGCGTCCCACAGGGTCAGCGGCACCTCGGCCCCGGTCATCTGCACCCCGCTGGCCGAACCCACGCTCGCGCCGGTCAGGATGGTAAAGATCACCGGCACGCACAGGATGATCCCGATCAGCCGCAGAAAGTGCAGGCTGGTGGTCATCGCGACATTCGCCCCCGCCGCCTCGGCCAGTTCGATGCTTTCGATCAGCCCGCCCGGCACGGCCGAAAAGAACGCCGTCTTCGGGTCCAGCCCGCCCGCGCGATAGATCGCATAGCCCACCAAGTGCGCGACGGGCACATAGACCACCAGCGCGGCCAGACTGACCCACCAGCCCAGGGCCTGTCCCGCCATCTCGGGGGTAAAGCCCGCGCCGATCACCACACCGATCACCGGCACGAAGCCCATGCGCAGCGGTTGCGGCAGAAACACCCCGCGCCCGCGCACCTGCAGGCCGATCCCCGCCACCAGCCCGACCAGCACGATCGCGCCCAGCATGTAACCCAGCGGCAGATGCAGCGCCGATGCCGCCACCCCGCCGACCGTGGCCAGCGCCAGCGTCGCCGCCAGTGCCGCCCAATCGCCCCTGCTCGACATCATCTGCGACTCGCCTGTCCGTTCGGTGTCACCATGCCCGACAGGCCAGCCGCCACAACCCTTGAATTCGGCCTACCAGTGCGGCGGCCGCTGATCCGCCAGCGGCGCGGCACCCTCGCCATCCGCCTCGCGTTCGGCCTCGCGCGCCATCAGCATCGCAACCCGCCGGGTCAGCACGTCGATCTCGCGGCCCTGCGCCGCCACCACGTCCGAAAGATCATCCACCGCCCGCATCAGATGCGCGATCCGGGTTTCCAGCGCCTCGTGCCCGCCCATGCCCGCCCCCTTGCTATCGGGACGGATGCCCGACGAATACCCGACGCCGCGCGGCCCCGCTTGCGGCACCCCCCCCCATCCGATACATCGGCGGCGACGAAAAGCGAAGGGTCAACGCCATGGCAACCGACAAACCCCGCCGCCCCCGCGCCGAAACGCCCAAAGGGTTTCGCGACTATTTCGGCGCCGAAGTCACCACGCGCCGCGACATGCTGGCCGCGATTGCCGAGGTGTATCACCGCTACGGCTTTGATCCGCTGGAGACTAGTGCGGTGGAAACGGTTGAATCGCTGGGCAAATTCCTGCCAGACGTGGACCGCCCGAATGAAGGCGTCTTTGCCTGGCAGGACGAGGATGCCGACTGGCTGGCGCTGCGCTATGATCTGACCGCCCCCCTGGCCCGCGTCGCCGCCCAGCACCGCAACGACCTGCCCAGCCCCTACCGCCGCTATGCGTTCGGCCCCGTCTGGCGCAACGAAAAGCCCGGTCCGGGCCGGTTTCGCCAGTTCTATCAATGCGATGCCGATACGGTGGGATCGTCCAGCATGGCCGCCGACGCCGAAATCTGCGCCATGCTCTCCGACGCGCTAGAGGCGGTGGGGATTGAACGGGGCGATTACCTGATCAAGATCAACAACCGCAAGGTGCTGAACGGCGTGATGGAGGTGGCTGGTCTGTCCGGCGACGACAGGGAGGCTGAACGCGGCATCGTCCTGCGTGCCATCGACAAACTGGACCGGCTGGGTCTGGACGGGGTCCGGGCACTTCTGGGGGCAGGTCGCAAGGACGACAGCGGTGACTTCACCAAAGGCGCGGGCTTGGCCGACAGCCAGATCGAAACGATCATCAGCTTCATGGAAGCAAAGCGCGAGACTGGCACGGCGACGACAGCCTGCCTGCGTGACCTTGTAGCCACGTCTGAAACCGGTTCCGCAGGAGTGCAAGAGCTTGAAACGATTTCAGAACTTCTCGCCGCCCAAGGCTACGGCCCCGACCGCATCATCATCGACCCCTCGGTCGTGCGTGGCCTCGGCTACTACACCGGCCCGGTCTACGAGGCCGAGTTGACCTTCGAAATCCCCGACGACAAGGGCCGCAAGCGCCAGTTCGGCTCGGTCGCGGGCGGGGGACGCTATGACGACCTCGTGAAACGCTTCACAGGTCAGTCCGTGCCCGCCACGGGCGTCTCGATTGGCGTCGACCGCCTCTTGGCCGCCCTGCAGGCCAAGGGACGGCTGACCGCAACCGCACAAGGCCCGGTCGTCGTCACCGTGATGGACCGCGACCGGATGGCCGATTACATGGCCATGGTGGGCGAACTGCGCACAGCAGGTATCCGCGCCGAATGCTATCTGGGCAACCCCAAGAATTTCGGCAACCAGTTGAAATACGCTGACAAACGCGGCTCCCCCATCGCGATCATCCACGGCGGGACCGAGGCTGAAAACGGCACGGTCATCCTGAAGGACCTGATCCTTGGCGCACGGATCGCGCAAGGCGCCACGCTGGAGGAATGGAAGAACCGCCCGGCCCAGATCGAGGTTCCCCGCGCCGATCTGGTGGCGCAGGTCCGGCAGATGCTGGGCCAATGACACCCCGCGCCGAAGCCGACCGGTTGTTTGCCGCGTTTCAGGCGGCCGGGGCGGTTCCCGTTGATACCGACATCCTGCAACCCGCAGAAATCCTTCTGGACCTTTACGGCGAAGACATCCGCGCCCGCGCCTATGTCACCCAGGACCCGCTGCGCGGCGAGTTGATGCTGCGGCCCGACTTTACCGTTCCGGTCGTGCAGGCCCACATGGCGCACGGTGCCGACCCCGCCCGCTACTGCTATCTGGGCGAGGTGTTCCGCAAGCAGGACCAGCCCGGCACCCGCGCGTCGGAATATCTGCAGGTCGGCTTCGAAGTGTTTGGCGGCCCTTCGCCCGAAGCGGCGGATGCCGAAGTGTTTTCCCTGTTCACCCAATTGCTTGCCCCCCTGCCGTTGCGGGCCGTCACCGGGGACATCGGCATTCTGATGGCCGCCGTGCGCGGCCTGTCGACGACGGCCGCCCGCAAGACGGCCCTCTTGCGTCACATCTGGCGCCCCCACCGGTTCCGCGCGCTGCTCGATCAGTTTTCCGGCCGCGCGCCGCGTGCGGCCCGCCCCCTGCAACCCTCGGACGCGCCCTTGATCGGGCTGCGCAGCACCGCCGAAATCGATGCCCGGATCAAGGCCTTGGCCGAAGACGCCGCCACCCCCAACGTCACCGCCCCCGAGGCCGCCCTGCTGTACGACCTTTTGTCGCTGCAGGCCCCCGCCGAAGCCGCACTGACCCATCTGCGCGGCATCCAGCCCCTGCTGCCCGCCATCGCCCCGGCGGTGGACCGGTTCGAAGCCCGGCTGACCGCGCTGAAGTCGCGCGGGATCGACACGCAGACCCTGCCGTTCGAGGCGAGCCACGGCCGCACCACGCTGGAATACTACGACGGCTTCGTGTTCGGCTTCCATGGCCCGGACGATCTGCCCGCGGTGGCCAGCGGCGGGCGCTATGACGCGCTGACCGCCGTTCTGGGGGCCGGTGCATCCATTCCGGCCGTCGGGGGGGTCATCAGGCCCGCCCTTGTGGCCCAGTTGCGCAAGGCCACAGCATGCTGAAGATCGGGGTCCCCTCCAAAGGCCGTCTGATGGAGCAGACCTTCGACTGGTTCAACGCCCGTGGCGTCACGATGCGGCAAAGCGGGGCGATGCGCGAATATGCGGGCACGGTCGAAGGCGTGCCGGGCGTCGGCCTTGTGCTGCTGTCGGCCGGAGAGATTCCGCGCGAACTGGCGGCAGGGCGCATCCATCTGGGCGTCACCGGATCCGACCTGGTGCGCGACAAGCTGGCCGACTGGCAAAGTCAGGTCGCAGAACTCGCGTCGCTGGGCTTTGGCCATGCCGACCTGATCATCGCCGTGCCCGCCGCCTGGGTCGATGTGACCACCGTGGACGATCTGGACGCCGCCGCCGCCGCCTTCCGGCTGATGCATGGTTTCCGGCTGCGGATCGCCACCAAGTACCACCGGCTGGTGCGGGACTATCTGAAACGGCACGGTGTCGCCGACTATCAACTGATCGACAGCCAGGGCGCAACCGAAGGCACGGTCAAGAACCTGACCGCCGAGGCGATCGCCGACATCACCTCGACCGGCGAAACCCTGCGGGCCAACCACCTCAAGGTGCTGGATGGGGTCATCCACGCCAGCCAGGCCACGCTTTACCGGTCCCTGACCGCCCCGATGACCGATCAAATCGCATCCGACCTGCAGACCCTGCTGAAAAAACTGGCCCTGCCGCACGCTCCTTGACGGTTGCCCCGCACCGTCTACCTGCATCGCAATCGAAACCGGAGATCGAGATGACACGCCACGCCCTGACCTTTGCCGCCGCCTGCGCCATTGCCGCCGCCACAGCCTTTCCCGCCGTGGCACAGGACGCTGCCACCGGCGAGGCGATCCGCGCCGCCATCAGCGGCAACACCGTTCAGGGCACCATGTCCGACGCCAGCGCCTATACCGAATTCTACGGGGCCGACGGGGTGATCAAGGGCAAGGATTACACCGGCACCTGGACCATCGCGGCCGACACGATGTGCTTTGCCTACGGCACCGATCCCGTGACCTGCTATGGCGTGCGGATCACCGGCGATCAGGTGACCTGGCTGGCCGACGGGGC
>JAIYDJ010000082.1 GCA_027487575.1 Rhodobacter sp.
AGGGTGGCGCGGGTCAGGGCACGCAGGAAGGCGCGGTCGTGGCTGATCAGGACAAAGGCGGTGCGGGTGCCCTTCAACTCGGCTTCCAGCCATTCGATGGCCTGGATGTCGAGATGGTTGGTCGGCTCGTCCAGCAGCATCAACTCGGGCGCTTCGGCCAGCAGTTTGGCCAGGGCTGCCCGGCGTTTCTCGCCGCCGGAGGCGGTGGACACCGGGGTTTCCGGGTTGAACTTCAACCCTTCGGCCACCATCGGCACCTTGTAATGTTCGTCATCGGGCAGCATCGACGCGGCAAAGTCACCCAGCGTGGCATGGCCGGACAGATCGGGGTCCTGTTCCATGTAGCCCACGGTCACGCCCGGCGGCACCACGCGGAGACCGGCATCAGGCTCTACCAGCCCCGCCATCACCTTCATCAGCGTCGACTTGCCCGACCCGTTGCGCCCGACCAAGGCCACCCGGTCACCCGGCTGGACCACAAGGTCGAGGTTGTCGAACACCGGATTGCCGCCGAAGGTCAGCGAGATTCCGGAAAGTTGCAAAAGGGGTGCGCGTGCCATGGGCGGTTCCCTACCCTACCCGGCATACCCCGTCAACGCGACCGGCCGGCGTCAACCGCGCACCACAACCGATGGGTTTGTCACGGGATTGTTGCTTTGGGCAAAGACCACCTGATTGCCATCGGGGTCGATCACGATGGCGATGGAGGCGGTCTTGGAGTCCATGGTCCGAACGTCTGCGTATCCCTCTGCGGCAAGCCAGGCCCGGCACGCCTCGATGTCGGGCACCACCAGCGTCACCGATCCCCGCCCGGCGCGGTCGCTGCTTTGATAAAGCTGCACCCAGCCGCCTGCAGGAAAGTCCCATTCCTGCAATCCGGTCATCGGCTCGGCGGTAGGTTCGCGACCCAACAGCCTTGCGTACCACGCCGACGAAACGGCGATGTCGCGCACAGCAAGGGCGGCCAGGGCGTTGTGGACGGGAAAGGTCATCGCACCTCCTGCGGGCAGTTGATGCAGGAACAACGCGGTCTGGGCCGATCCGGTTGCGCTATCCGGCGACGGCGCGCAGGGCGCGGGCCCGGGCGGGCGGGATCGCGCGGATTTCCAGTCCGGTGAACACATGCAGCGTGTTCAACTCGCGGTCGACCACGGCATGGTCGCTGACCCAGCCGCCCATCATCAGATAGGTCCGCAGCAAGGGCGGCATCCCAAGCATGGCGCGTTTCAGGTCCGGCTTGCGGCCCCGCAGCGCGCGGGCAAAGCGGAACACGTCGGGCGCCTTGACACGCGGCAGCCAGCGTTGCGGGGCCAGATGGCCGTCCTTCAGCATCGCCAGCGCCTCGGCATGGCTTTCCGCTTCGGCCCCGTCGAAGGAAGAACAGCCGAACAACAGTTCCACCCCCAGCGCGTCGACCAGACGGGTCATCGCCCCCCATGCCACGCGCAGGATATCGGGGTCCTTCCAGTCGGGATGGATGCAGAAGCGGCCGAGTTCCATCATCGGGCCGTCAAACCCTGTCAGCCGGTCAAGGTTGTAGTACTGCGCCGAATAGCTGCGCCCGATGTCGGACCCGCCCCGCAACGGCAAAAGCCGGAAACAGCAGACAAGCGTGCCGGTCCGCGCCTCTTCGACCAGCATGTGCTGGCAGGCCTCGTCAAAGGCATCCGCATCGCGGCCCGTGACCGTCGCCAACCCCCGCGCAGACCGGAAGGTCAGATGCCGCAGCGCCTGAGCCGCATCAAGGTCTTGCGGCGTTTCCGCCAACCGGGCCACGAACCGCCCACGTTTCAAGAACATCACAGCTCCTTCATCGGGGTTGGCCCGACACCGCCTTCGGCTTACATCGCTATCACGCGGCGATGACGCAAGTGTAACAGAACAAAGGACAGATACGATGGACAAGGTGCAAAAGACCGACGCGGAATGGCGCGCGCAGCTGAGCGACCTGGCCTACAAGGTAACCCGCCAGCACGGGACCGAACGCGCGTTCACGCATGACAGCTTTCCCAAGACCCCCGGTACCTATCGTTGCGTGTGCTGCGACGCGCCGCTGTTCGACCAGACCACCAAGTTCGATTCGGGCACCGGATGGCCGTCGTTCTATGCGCCGCTTGCCCCTGAAGCCGTGGAAACCCAGGAGGATCGCGGATTTTTCATGCGGCGGACCGAGGTGCATTGCGCCCGCTGCGAGGCGCATCTGGGCCATGTGTTTCCCGACGGACCCGCACCGACCGGACTGCGCTATTGCATGAACGGCGTCGCGATGACCTTCACGCCCGACGCGTGACGCTATTCGTCCAGCAGGCCGCCCGCGTTGATGCCGCCGATGTTGCCGAACAACTGGCGAAGCAGTCCGCTTCCCTGCACGTTGCTTTCGGTGACCCGGCGCGAGATCGGCACGATGCGCCCCTGTTCCAGCCCGAAACGTTCGACATTCTCGACCACCCCGGCTTCGGAAAAGCTGATCGCGACAACCTGACGTTCCTCTTCCAGGGGCGGCAGGACGCCGCGCTGTTTCCAGCGGCTCTGGACGTAATACCATCCCACATCGTTCAGAAGCCCCGACGCCGACGGGCGGCCGACCGAAACGGCAACCGTCTCGCGCGTGTCGACACCAACCTCGATCAGCGACAATTCGTCATCGCTGGGGATGTAGCCATGATTGCGGTAGACCGGCGAACAGGCGGTTGCGGCCATCAGTCCCACGATCAGAACGGCGCGGCCCAAGACCCTGCCTCCGCGTACCGCCCAGCCGTGATGCGTCATGCCTGCCCTCGTACAATGGCACCGACTGCCGTGATCCTCTTGTCAGCGCCGCATCCGGACACTATCGACAGGGGAACCAAGATGCAGATGCGCCCGTTCTCTGCCTCCCGCTTACGACAGGTCGCGTTCCGGTTCAAGAATGGAACGCGGGACGACAGCGCAAGCGGGCGAACCCGCGCCACAGGAAAGACCCGATCATGACCGATGACATCGCGTTGCCGACCCAGCCGTTGGCCACCACGCATCTTCTGCGGCGCAAGCGGACCTCGGCTGTCTTTGCCCCCGATGGCGAAACGCGCGCCGTCATCGCAGCAGCGCTGGGTCTTCTCGACCTGCCCGCTTTCCGGATGGAGGGGCAAGTCTCGCCCGAGGGCAAACATGATCTGGCGCTGACCGGGCGGATCACCGCGCGGGTGGTGCAGCCGTGTTCGGTGACGCTGGCCCCGGTCGAAACCCGCATCGACGAGCCGGTGCTGCGCCGCTATCTGGCCGATTTCCAGATACCCGAAGGCTCCGAGGTCGAGATCGACGAGGATGACACCACGGACCCGCTGACCGACACGATCGATCTGGCGGCGGTTGCCATCGAGGCGCTGACGCTGGCACTTCCGCTTTATCCGCGCGCGCCGGGGGCCGATTTGGGCGAGGCGGTCTTTGCGCCGCCCGGCGCGGAACCGCTGCGCGACACCGATCTGCGGCCCTTTGCAGGTCTGGCGGCACTGGTCGGCAAGACCGGCCCGAAAACGGATGAATAGCGAACGCGGAAAAGGGCTTGCGCCGGGCACAAATCCCGCTATGTTCCGCGCCTTGTCTGCAGATGGTGCGCCGGGCAGTTCCGTTGCATAACCTGCTGATCAAACAATAAAATCCGGGGCGTGCCCCCACTACCCCGAGGTCTTGACCATGGCTGTTCCGCAGAATCGCACCACCAAATCCCGCCGCAACATGCGCCGGTCGCATGACGCGCTGGTTGCAGGCAACCCGCAGGAATGCAGCAACTGCGGCGAGCTGAAGCGTGCGCATCACGTCTGCCCGTCCTGCGGTCACTACGCCGCGCGCGAAGTTGTGGCGATCGCCACGGTGGATCTGGACGAGGACGCGGCGTAAGCCGCCCTTCGCGCGGCTTGACCGATGGCAAGCGGGTTTGACACGTTGACCCCTGCGGACGCGCCGCGCTTTGTGATTTCCGTTGATGCGATGGGCTCCGACAGGGGCCCTTCTGCCGTCGTTGCAGGCATGACCCTGTCCGCACAGGCCAACCCGGCCATCGCCTTCATTTTGCATGGCGACGAGGCGGTCTTGCGCCCTCTGGTGGACCGCAGGCGCGAACTTCGCGACCGCTGCAGCATCCGCCATTCCCCGCGCGCCGTCACGATGCACGACAAGCCCAGCCAGGTGATGCGGCATGGCGAGGGCACGTCGATGTGGGGTGCCATCGACAGCGTGAAGAACGGCGAAGCGACGGTGGCGGTCAGTTGCGGCAACACGGGTGCGCTGATGGCGCTGTCGATGATCCGCCTGCGCAAGCTGCCGGGCATCAACCGGCCCGCAATCGCCTGCCTCTGGCCCAGCCGCAATCCGGGCGGATTCAACCTGATGCTGGACGTGGGCGCCGACATCAAGGCCGATGCGGCCGATCTTCTGCAGTTTGCGCTGATGGGCGCATCCTATGCGCGCGACGGGTTGAACCTGCAACGCCCGCGCATAGGCCTGCTGAATGTCGGCACGGAAGAGCACAAGGGCCGTGCCGAACTGAAACTCGCGCACGATCTGCTGGCGGCCTCGGCGCAGTCCGGCGACTATGACTATATCGGCTTTGTCGAAGGCGGCGACATCCCGTCGGCCCGGGTCGATGTGATCGTGACCGACGGATTTACCGGAAACATCGCGCTGAAAACCGGCGAGGGCACCGCCAAACTGATCAGTGATTTCCTGAAAGAAGCGTACAACGCCACCTTTCTGTCGAAGATCGCGGCCTTGCTGGCCTGGACGTCGCTGAAACGTCTGCAAAAGCGGATCGATCCGCGCCGGGTGAACGGCGGTGTGTTTCTGGGGCTGAACGGAACGGTCGTGAAATCGCATGGGTCTGCCGATGCGACGGGCGTTTCGGCGGCGATCAAGCTGGCCTTCCAGCTTGCACAATCGGGATTTCAGGAACGGCTGGCCGCGCGTGTGGCCTCGGCCGGGCGCGCCGGGCCTGAAACGGGAAGTGAAAAAGTGGAAACCCAATGACGATACGCGCCGTGGTCAGGGGGGTCGGGCACTACCTGCCCGAAAGAATCGTCGCCAACGCGGAACTCGAAACGCTGGTCGAGACGTCCGACGAATGGATCCGCGCCCGGTCGGGGATCGAGCGGCGGCATTTCGCGGCCGAAGGTCAGACAACGTCCGATCTGGCCACGCGGGCCGCACAAGCCGCCCTGACCGCCGCCGGAATGCAGGCCGATGATCTGGATGCGATCATCCTTGCCACCTCGACCGCCGACCTGACCTTCCCGTCGGCCGCGACCATGGTGCAGGCCAATCTGGGGATGACGCGCGGATTTGCCTATGACGTGCAGGCAGTTTGCGCCGGCTTCGTCTTTGCGATGGCCAATGCCGATGCGCTGATCCAGTCGCGTCAGGCGCGGCGGGTGCTGGTGATCGGGGCCGAGACGTTCAGCCGCCTGATGGACTGGAGCGACCGGACAACCTGTGTCCTGTTCGGCGACGGCGCCGGTGCGGTCGTGCTGGAAGCTGTGGAGAGTGAAGGCCTGACCTCGGATCGCGGCATCCTTTCGACCGATCTCAACAGCGACGGACGCTACCGCGACCTGCTGTATGTCGATGGCGGGACATCGACCGGAACCACCGGCCACCTGCGGATGCAGGGACGCGAGGTTTTCCGCCATGCCATTGAAAAACTGGCCGAAACGGCACATGCCGCTTTGGATAAGGCCGGTCTTGGGCCTGACGATGTCGATTGGA
Source organism: Rhodobacter sp. (assembly GCA_027487575.1). Taxonomy (GTDB): domain Bacteria; phylum Pseudomonadota; class Alphaproteobacteria; order Rhodobacterales; family Rhodobacteraceae; genus JAIYDJ01. The sequence goes on from JAIYDJ010000082.1 coordinate 5,737, forward strand.
TCGTGCCGCATCAGGCCAACATCCGGATCATCGAAGGCACCGCCAAACGCATGCAGGTCGGCATGGACCGGGTCGTAGTGACGGTGCAGGACCATGGAAACACATCGGCTGCGTCCATTCCGCTGGCCCTGTCGGTGGGCGTGCAACGCGGGCAGATCAAGCCCGGCGATCTGGTGGTGACCGAAGGCATCGGCGGCGGGTTAGCGTGGGGATCGGTGGTTCTCCGCTGGTAAGGCGGGTTGCGAAGAAGCGGTTCCAACCCCCTGATATTGACTCATTTATTCATCCCGCGCATGCTGCGGCAAAACAGGGGGATGGGATGAGTGAAAAAACGCTGACGCGCATGGATCTGTCCGAAGCGGTATTTCGCGAGGTGGGTCTGTCCCGCAACGAATCCGCCTCGCTGGTCGAGTCGGTGCTGCAGCATCTGTCGGATGCGCTGGCAACCGGGGAAACCGTGAAGATCTCGTCATTCGGGACATTTTCGGTGCGGGCAAAATCGGCCCGGGTCGGGCGCAACCCCAAGACGGGTGACGAAGTTCCGATCAGCCCGCGCCGTGTTCTGACCTTCCGTCCGTCGCATCTGATGAAAGATCGCGTCGCGGCGGGCAAGAAGCGTTAAGGCGCGCCGTCGCGGATGGACAAGTCGCCGGAAGCCTTCCGCACGATCAGCGAAGTCGCCGACACGCTGGACACGCCCGCCCATGTGCTGCGGTTCTGGGAAAGCCGGTTTCCGCAGATCCGGCCGGTCAAACGCGCAGGTGGGCGCAGGTACTACCGGCCTGCCGATGTGGCGCTGCTGACCGGCATCAAGCGGCTGTTGCATGAAGAGGGGCTGACGATCCGGGGCGTGCAGAAGATCCTGCGCGAACAGGGTGTGCGGCATGTGGCCGGGCTTGCTGGAATGCCCGAGGCGGATCTGTCGCGGCTGGACCCGGCCGTGGCCCTGGAAGAGGCGATGGCAGAACGGTTCGGAACCGATCCTGCGGAACCCCTGCCCGTGGCCGAAGTCGAGACGGCGCAGATTTTCGCGCTGGAAACCGCCCTGCGCCGACCCGTGGCCGAACAGGGACCCGCCGCACCCCCCGTCACGCCCGATCTGTTCGACATGCCTGCGGCTTTGGTGACGCCGCCGGATGCTGACTTGCCGCCCCCGGCAGTCGTTGACAGCCCCGATCCCGCAACCGAGTTGCAGGGCAGCCCCGTTCAGGCCGATGAAGCACCACATGTGTCGCGCGCAGCCCTGCTGCGGGCCATGCCGACCCCCCTTCCCGACGAATTGCGCGCGGCGCTGGTGCCACTGCACGCCCGGATGGTTCGGCATCGCGACCGGCTGACCGCTGCGGCACAAGCGTTGGGTCGGCTTGGGTAGCGATGCGCTTTATTGCTTGCCCCCGTCCGGAAACTCGTTATGTATCGCCGCTGTCGGGCCGTAGCGCAGCCTGGTTAGCGCGTCCGTCTGGGGGGCGGAAGGTCGAGAGTTCGAATCTCTCCGGCCCGACCAACACCGAAATCGTCCGCCGGCCGAAAGGCTGCGCGGGCGATTTCGTTTTCGGATCATGCCATTGACCGGCCTTCTTCCTGGCCAGACATTGCGTCGGATGATCGCGGCCGGTGTGATATCTGCCGAGGTTCCAGTTGGCGACGGACAAGTGCAACCCGCAAGTCTGGACCTGCGTCTTGGCAAGGTGGCCTACCGGGTGCGGGCGTCGTTCCTGACCGGCGCGGGGCGCACGGTGGCGGACCGTCTGGCCGAGTTCGAGATGCACCGGGTGGACCTGACAGACGGTGCGGTGCTGGAAAAAGGCTGCGTCTACGTCATCCCGCTGATGGAACGTCTGGCCCTGCCCGCCGGAATCACCGCGGTCGCAAATGCCAAATCCTCCACCGGGCGGCTGGACCTTCTGACGCGCACGATCTGCGACGGCGGGGTCGAATTCGACCGGATCGCGGGCGGCTATGCCGGACCGCTTTATGCCGAAGTCTGCCCGCGCAGCTTTTCGGTGCTGGTGCGCACCGGACAACGGTTGAACCAGATCCGGTTCCGCGACGGTCAGGCCGTCCTGTCGGATCACGCACTGGCCGCCCTGCATGCAGCGGACCCGCTGGTGGACGGGGTGCCCCTGATTTCTGACGGCCTTGGCTTCTCGGTCGATCTGCGCCCTGCTGCGGGCGATCTGCTGGGCTATCGCGCCAAGCCGCATACCGGCGTGATCGATCTTGACCGGATCGGCCATCACCCGGCGCAGGATTTCTGGGAGGAAATCCGGTCGACCGGGGGGCAGATCATTCTGGACCCGGGCGCGTTCTACATCCTTGTCAGCCGCGAGGCGGTGACGATCCCACCCGACTACGCGGCAGAGATGGCGCCTTATCTTGCCATGGTGGGCGAATTCCGGGTGCACTATGCGGGGTTCTTCGACCCCGGCTTTGGCCATTCCGCGGCTGGCGGGGCCGGGTCGCGCGGGGTGCTGGAAGTGCGCTGCCACGAAGCGCCCTTTGTGCTGGAACATGGGCAGGTGGTCGGGCGGCTGGTCTACGAACGCATGTCGGAACGCCCCGAAACGCTGTACGGCGCGGGGATCGCCTCGAATTACCAGGGCCAGGGCCTGAAGCTCGCCAAGCAGTTCCGATAGGTGAACGAAAGCTTACATTGCCGCCATCAGAACTTGCGGGTCAGCTTGGCCGCCTGCCGCGCGCGACGGCTGGCCTGCTTGGCCGCCTGCGCCTGCTGGGGGTCCGCGTCTGCAACCGGACCGGACCTTTTTGACATCTGGCGCATGGCCGCGTCGACGCCGCCGTTGACGGCGCGCCGCAGCAGTTGGTTGATGATCATCTGCATGATCCGTCCGAAATCCATCATCTGCTCCTAATCTTCGAAAAGTTCGCTCTGGCCGGTGACGGCCCCGTCTTCATCGTCGGTCATTGCGCCCGGAAGCGGGCGATTGTCGAGCAGTCCTGCGGCGCGCAACTCTTTCAGGCCGGGCAGGTCACGCGCCGATTCCAACCCGAAATGATCCAGAAAACTGTCCGTCACGACAAAGGTCACAGGTCGGCCCGGCGTCATCCGCCTGCGGCCAAGCCGTATCCAGTCCAGTTCCATCAACTGGTCCACGGTGCCCCGGCTGACCGCGACCCCCCGGATTTCTTCGATTTCCGCGCGTGTTACCGGTTGATGATAGGCAACGATGGCCAGTGTTTCAATGGCGGCGCGGGACAGCTTGCGGGTTTCGCGCAGCTCCTTGTGCATCAAATGCCCCAGATCGGCGGCGGTGCGGAAGGCATAGGCGTCGCCCACCTTCATCAGATTGACTCCGCGCCCCTCGTAGCGCCGCCGCAGGATCACCAGCGCCTCGGCGGGGTCGCAGCCATGCGGCATGCGGCTGGCGATCTCGGCCAGACTGACCGGCTCGGCAGAGGCGAACAGGATCGCCTCGACCATCCTTTCCTGTTCGGCCAGGGGTGGCACTTCGAACAGGGATTTCTCGATCGGCTCCTGCGTCATCCGTCGCCCCGGTGGCGCAACTGGATCGCGGCGAAAGGATCGGACTGGCGCAGCGTGATCTGACCCGCCTTGGCCAGTTCGAGAACGGCGGCGAAATGCGCTGCGGTGGCGGACCGGCGCCGCATCGGGCTTTTGTCCCACCCCTTGGGCAGGAAGCTGGCGAGGTCGGTCCAGGTGGCAGCCGAGCCGATCAGCCCGCGCAACCGCTCCAGCGCCTGTTCCATTGTGAACACATGGTCACGATCCATTGCATAGGGACGGAATTCGTCGCGGGTGCGGGTGCGGGCATAGGCGCGCATCAGGTCCAGCAGCGTCATCTCATAACGGATGTCGCGCCGACGGGTAACATCTTCGGGCAGCCCGCGCGCGAACACCTGCTGGCCCAGCCGGTCGCGCGCCATCAGCCGGGCCGCGGCATCCCGCATCGCTGCGAGGCGTTCCAGTTGAAAGGCAAGATGCGCGGCAAGGTCGGCGGCACTCGGCCCCGGATCGCGCGGATCGGGGGGCAGCAACAGGCGGGACTTCAGGTAGGCAAGCCACGCCGCCATCACCAGATAATCGGCCGCAAGTTCGATCCGCAAGGCACGGGCCTGTTCGACGAAGCCCAGATACTGTTCGGCCAGGTCGCGCACCGAGATGCGGCGCAGGTCGACCTTCTGGCTGCGCGACAGCGACAACAAAAGATCAAGCGGACCTTCGAACCCCGCGACATCGACACGAAGCACTTCGGCTGTCAGCCGGTCATCGCGCACCCAGTCAGCGGCCGGGTCAGGCATGCGACCTCTCCGCCAGCAGGGTGGCAAGGTCTGCCTGCCATTGCGCGACGTCAAGGTCGGGATTCGGATCGCGGCGCGCCAGCGCGGCCGCCGCGCGGGCCAAGGCAGGTTCAGTCATGGCGCCCGCAGCCCCGGCCACCGCCTGCATCTCCGCCAGATCGCCATTGCAGTGCAGCGCCAGATCGCACCCCGCCGCAATGGATCGGGCAGCCCTTTCAGCCAGCGTGCCCGACAAGGCCTGCATGTTCAGATCATCGGTCATCAAGAGCCCGCCAAAGCCGATGTCGCGGCGGATCACGTCGATCATTGCGGGCGACTGCGTGGCGGGGGCGGCGTCGTAGGCGGTGAATACCAGATGCGCCGTCATGGCCAGCGGCAGGTCGGCCATCGCGCGGAACGGGGAAAAGTCGGTGGCTTGCAGCGTGGCGCGGTCCGTCGTGACCGTCGGCAGGTCGAGATGGGTGTCCACCGTGGACCTGCCATGCCCCGGAAGATGCTTCATGACCGGAAGCACGCCGGCCGCCAGATGGGCGTCCGCAACAGCGCGGGAGATGGCGCCGACACGGGCCGGATCGTTGCCATAACAGCGGTTTTTCAGGAAGGGGTGCGTATCCGGGCCAATCACATCGGCGCAAGGAGCGCAGTTTCCGTCGATGCCCACAGACCGCAATTCAGCCGCGATCAGGCGATAGCGCAGCGCCATCGCCGCCACGGCGTGATCGCCCGCCGCTTGCACGAAATCCAGCGGGGGCGTCCATTCCTGCCAGATCGGGCCGCGCAGCCGCTGCACGCGCCCGCCTTCCTGATCGACGAAGATCGGGGCGTTGCGCCCGACACAGGCCCGCAGATCGCCGGTCAGCCGCAGCAGTTGCTCCGGAGAGGCAATGTTGCGGGCGAACAGGATGAACCCGAACGGATCGTACTCGCGGAAGAAGGCGGCCTCGTCCGCCTGCAGGGTCGGTCCTTCACAGCCGAGGATTGCCGCCCCCCGCCCGGTATCGGTCATCTGTGCAGGGCCGGGATGCAGGGCGTATTGCGCGCGACCAATGCCGAGCAGAACTGCCGCGCATCGTCTTCACCGGCAAAGCCGTGGGCACGCAGCCGGTAGAAGGTCCGGCCACCGCTTTGTGCGGCCTGGATCACGAGCGCCTTGCCCGCCATCACGTCCCCGAATTCGCCCTGCAGACGCGCCCATTCGGCGCGCGCGCCCGCATCGTCATCAAAGGCACCCAACTGCACCAACCGGGTGCCGACCGACAGGCTGGACGGGTCGATCTCGGTCGGGCCGACAGCCGATGCCGCGGGCGTTGCCGGGTCCGCGATCACGGGGGACTCGACACCTGCCACCGGACGCGCCCGCGGGCGGGGCGAGCTTTGCGGGGCTAGCGCGTCTTCGGTCAGGTCGGCCGCAACGTCGGGTGCAAGATCGGTAAAGGGCACTGCCCCATCCGCCAGTGCATCTGCCAGCGCGCGCGCGATGGCTTCATCCGTGGCAGAACCGGTGCCAATGTCGGCCCCGGCGGGGGGCGACGTGACCGTGACCGGCAGTGTGTCCTGCGGCAGGGGTTCCAGCGCGGTGGGGTCAATCGGGGCAGATCCCACGTCCATTCCCAGATCGGCGGCAATCGTGGCCCCGCCTGCCACGGGGGAAGGGTCATGAACGCCCAGACCCGGCGCATCCTCGGACGCCAGTTCCACCGGCGCGGGGGCCAGCAGAACCTGATCGGGCATTGATGCGGCGGTGCCGACTGCGGCAACCGCGTTGACCGACAGCCCCTGAAACGACGCCACGTCGCCGCCCGGCGCCTGCGGCATCACCCGCATCGGCCCGGCCATCGCGCGGATCACCGGCACGCCGTTCACGTCCCGCACTGCCAGCTTGTAGCCCCAGACCCCCAACCCCACCACCAGCGCGATCGAGCAGACCCCACCTGCGATATTGAAAATGCCTGTCATCTGCGCCGACCGGGTGCCGGAACGCCCGCTGTCGAATTGATCGAAATCGAGTTCTGCCATTCTTGCCCCACTGCGCGGGGCGATGCGTGCCACCCCGTGTCCATTGCCTGCTCGTGATCCGGCGGGGCGCGATTGGTCAGCGCATTTCCTCGACCGGTGTCACGCCCAAGATACCCAATGCGGTCCCGATGACAACGCTTGTAGCACGTGCGAGGGCGATTTTCGCCGTCGATGTTGCCACATTGCCCTCTTGCAGAAAGCGCAGGCCGGGCTCGTCATTGCCCCGATTCCACAGCCCGTGGAAATCCGACGCCAATTCATAAAGATAAAAGGCGATCCGGTGCGGCTCGTTGCCCCGCGCCGCGGTTTCCACCAGACGCGGCCACTCGGCGATTTTCCCCGCCAGCGTCAGTTCCGACATGTGGTCAAGCTGCGTCAGGTCGGCCTGTGCCAGCGTGGCGTCATCGACCGTCAGCCCCGCCTCGCGCGCCTTGCGCAGGATCGAGTTGATCCGGGCGTTGGCGTACTGCACATAGAAGACCGGGTTGTCCTTGGACTGTTCCAAGACCTTGGCAAAGTCGAAATCCAGCGTGACGTCATTCTTGCGGGTCAGCATCATGAAGCGTGTGACATCGGCCCCCGCCTGTTCGACCACGTCGCGCAGGGTGACGAACGTTCCCGCCCGTTTGGACATCTTGAACGGCTCGCCGTTCTTGTAGAGTTTGACCAGTTGCACCAGCTTGATGTCCAACGGCACCCGGCCCTGCGACAGGGCCGAGACTGCCGCCTTCATCCGTTTGACGTAGCCGCCATGGTCGGCCCCGAAAATGTCGATCAGGGCGTCGAAGCCGCGCTGCACCTTGTCATAATGATAGGCGATGTCGGGGGCGAAATAGGTCCAGCTTCCGTCGGATTTCTGCACCGGACGGTCCACGTCATCGCCATGCGCTGTGCTGCGGAACAGGGTCTGGACGCGGGGTTCCCAGTCGTCGGGCTCTTTGCCCTTCGGCGGTTCCAGAGTTCCCTCGTAGATCAGGCCCATGTCCCGCAAGGTCTGGATGGCCGCCTCGATCTGCCCGGTGCCGTACAGCGCCTTCTCCGAGGAATAGACGTCCATCCTCACACCCAGCAGGGCAAGGTCGCCCTTGATTTCCGTCATCATCATCTCGGACGCAAGGGCGCGGATGTCGGCCAGCCAATCCTGTTCGGGCTTGTCGAGAAGGCTGTCCCCATAG